>JBOHNU010000003.1:0-99324 GCA_050730855.1 Saccharimonadales bacterium (SeqCode)
CCGAGCCGAATAACCTTTCTCGTGCAGTATCTGTAGCTCGCTCCGCTCGACGGCCGATACCTTCGGTGCTTTTCTCATGGTGACTATTTTGTGTCACCGGGTGTCCTGATTCAAAACGGAATGGACGGCATATTCATACAGAACCCGGCCAGCACGACCTGACTGCCAGCGCGTACGTATTCCGCATCGACGGCCGTGAGCCGCGGATTTTGCTGCATTGGCACAAAAAGCTACATTGTTGGATGCAGTTTGGCGGCCATGTAGAGCTGCACGAAACGCCGTGGGCAACTATAGCACACGAACTGCAGGAAGAATCCGGCTACAGCCTGGATCAACTACGGCTGCTGCAGCCGCCGCACACGCTAGCTAATTTTGGCGACGGCTCCGTAGCCCATCCACTTCCGTTTGTGTTCGGCACTCATCCGTTCGATGGTAAAATTAACCACTTCCACACCAACGCCGACTTTTTGTTCACGACCAAGGAGCAGCCGATACACGAAGTAGCCGAGAACGAATCTACAACTTCACGGCTATTTACCCGGCAGGAGTTTTTAAAGCTGCCGAGGGAAGAGCTGCTAGAGAACGTCAAAGATGTGGCGCTATACGCCTTCGGTTTGCTAAATGAGTGGCAATCGGTCGACCCTACCGCCTATTCTCTGGAATCGCCCAAGCTACAAGTTTAACGCCTGCGCAAGCAAATCGCCGAGTACGTACGCCAAAATCGCCGCCACCGCGCCCAGTCCGAAAGTCTCGCTTGCTGCGCGCCAGACTTTTGTTTTTGTGACGCGTGCCTTTAAAACTCCGATGCCGATAAACACTAGCCCGGTAAAGATGGCGCTCCACAGAAACAGCGTATCCGACTGAATTCCAAGCCCAAAAGCGCTATCGGCAACATACAGCATGAACGGCACAAACCCAACAACCACAAAAGAACCGAAGGTGGTAGTGCCGTCCCGCGCCGGCCGCTCGCCGTGCGACATATCGTGCGGCTTCATTTCTTCACCGGCGTCTGTAAGCTGCCTCATCTTAAGGTCGCGCTTGGACTTGGCCGATAAGTAAGCGCTGGCGCCCATTGAAAAGCCGTCGGCAATAAGGTTGGCAAACCCCAGCACAACTATAACGGCCGAGGAAAGCCCCGCGCCGGCCGCACCGGCAACTACCGCGAACGTCGTTACCGTCCCGTCAATCGCGCCGTACACGAACTCACCCAATGACTCCTCTAGCTGTTTTTTCATCTCATCCTCTCGCTAACATGGTTTTTACGTCCTGAGCGCTCACCCGTACTTGGCCGCCCGGCAGCACCTGCCCGGCCAGTAACTGGTTAGACACGATATTTTCCACCACTCGCTGCACCACGCGGCGCATGGGTCGCGCGCCCAGGCGCGGGTCATAGCCAGCGGCCACCAGCAGCCGCTTGGCATCGTTGTCTACCACAACTGACACTTGCTGCGCTGCCAAATTTTTATTAACGCCCTGTAAAATGAGGTCAATCACCTGCACCAGTTCGTCCGGGCTAAGCGGGCGGAAAAGTACGATCTCGTCGAAACGGTTCAAAAACTCCGGACGGAAGACATTGGCGTTTATAAGCTCGTCGGTAAACTGCTTTTCGAACTGCTCCAGCTGTTCGCCGCGTTCAATGTGGCCGCGAATGCGATCGGCGCCGGCGTTGCTAGTGGCGATAACCACGGCGTCGCGGAAGGACACCTCGCGGTTGTTTATGTCGCGCAAAATACCCTCGTCGAGCATTTGCAGCAGCGTACCCAGCACGTTGGGGTGGGCTTTTTCGATCTCGTCTAGTAACACCACGCTAAATGGCTGGCGGGAGATTTGCGCGGTCAAACTATGCGAATCTTGGGCGGCATCGGCAAGCAGACGCGTGACGTCGTCCGGCCGTACGTATTCGTTGAGATCCAGCCGCACCATCTGGTTTTCGCCGCCAAAAAACACCGCGGCAACACTTTTGGCCAGCTCGGTCTTGCCCACGCCCGTCGGCCCGAGGAACAAAAACGTGCCGATCGGCCGGCTGGTGCTGCGCACGCCGGTGCGGGCGCGGCGCAGCGCATCGCTCACCACCTGTACGGCGCGCGTTTGGTTTATCATCCGCTGGTGGATGAGCTGTTCGAGATTAAGCAGAGTTTGGCGCTCCTCGGCCGTGTCGGCGGTGCCGACCTTAACGCCTTGCGTTTGCTCGATGGCCTGCGCTACCGAACGCTCGGTAATAACATGTGTGTCCTCGGGATTGTTAGCCGCCGACTCCAGCAGCTTAACCGCTTTGCCGGGCATGGCTTGGTCGCTGAGGTAGCGGGCGCTTAGCCGGAACGCCGCCTCCAGCGCCTGATAGGTGTACACCACATTATTCTGCGACTCAAACAATAGCACCTGGCTCTGCATAGCGGCCAGTGTTTCTGGCTTGTCGGTAGGGCGCAGCATGATGCGGTTAAGGTATTGCGCCAGAGCCGGGTTAGCCTGGGCGATTCGAACCCAGCGCTGCTCGTCCATGGCCAAAACGATGTTGAGTGCGCCGCCCTCCAAGAAAGGCAGCAGCACATTGGTAAGGTCGACCGCGCCCGGCCCTTGCTCGAAAAACAGCTGCGCGTCGTCCAAAAACAAGATGACATTTTTAGCCTTTAACGACTCGTAACAGAGGTGTTGCACAAGCTCCTCCAGCTCGCCTCGGCCGCGCGCCTGGGCGATCAGGCTGGACGGATCCAGCGCCAGCACCTGCCGGTAGCGTAATGCTTTTGGCACGCTGGCGTCGGGTTCGGCCAGTTTTTCGGCCAAGGCATGCACCAGCGTCGTCTTGCCCGCGCCAAGCGCTCCAACCAACGTGGCATTGTGGCGGCCGCCGCGCTCCAGCAAATGCATTATTTGCAGGAGTGTCGCGTCGCGGCTGGGCAACCCGGCCGCCAGCAAGCCCTGGTAACGGACCTGGTCGGTAATATTGGCCGCAAACCGCTGAAGCACCGGCGTATAGCCAAACGACCAGTCGCGCCCCACACCGCCGTCTTTGCGACGCTGCTTGTGCTTGGCGATTGTTTGCTGCATACCGTGGAACCATTGCACGCCAGCCACAACGTCGTCGGCGGTAATCTTAAAAGGAGCGAACAAAGTTGCGGCGTTGCCCGGCAGCGTGCGCAACACGGCCGCAGCCAGCACGGCGCCGGAAATGCTGGGCAGGTTGAGCCGAGCCATGATGTTCACCGCCTCGTCCCACACCGGGACGCTGTCTGCCGCGTTAGAGCTGGCGAGTTTAAACAGCGGAGCTACCTCCAGCCGCACCACAAAAAACCGGCCGCCGCCGACTTGCAGGATGGCATCCGCCAGTTGCTTTGGCGACGCATTGTCCGGCAGCCTGGCCAGCACATCGGCGTCCAAAAGCGCGTCAATAGTAGCCGCCCGCGGATTAGGCGGCAGGTCGCGTAGCCCCGCTCCGTAGGCGGCTAACACCCAAAACAGCCCGCACACCCCGGCCAGAAGCCAGCCGGCAGGCACGGCCAGAAGCCACACAACAGCCACCCCGCCCACTGCAAATGCCAGCCCGACTAAAACCAACGCCCAGTACATTCCCGGGGAGCTTATCCGGCGCGAAAGCCGAGCCTGCCGCGCCCGCTGCGCGTTGTAGTTAAATGCCAAACTCATAACGTCCATCCTGCGAACGCCGCAATTACGCCCAAAAGCGGCAGGGCGGGCAGCAGCGGCCAAAGCAGTAGCTGTACCAGCCCCGCAACTGTCATAACCGCAGCGGAAACCAGGCCGCACAGAATAGTCACCGATCGGATAAAAAATCCGACAATCCTGGAGAACAGTCGGTTGCCAAATGCCCGCAGCTGCTCCTGGGGCGTGCCGCGCACCTGGCCGGCGTCGATCTGACGAAACGGGTCAAACAACGTCCCCAGCAGCAAAGTTACCGAAAAAAAATCCATCACACCCTGGATTCTGGCCGCAACGCCGTGCATAACGCGCGTCCAACCGATGCCGTACCACCAGGCAAACAGATCAGCTACAGTCATAACCATAATTATAACCTACCTGTACGCCAATAAAATCCCAGACCCGCTTCCACAGGTCACACGCTTGTTAACACAAGAGCCACTAAAAGTGGGATTATTAAATTATCGGTTCCTTTAACGGCAAAGTTTTCGGCCACTGTAACCAGCATCGGCAAGCCCACTAATGTCAGCACGCCAACGCTGGCGCCGCCAACAAACACATATAACAACATAATGCCGACCGAGGCAAAAAAGCACGCCGCATTGCCCGCCAAACTGCGCGTTTCGCCCAAAACCTTGTAGCTGTTGTTGTCGCCGTATGCCAGCCCGACAACCGCCGCCAGGCCATCGGCCAAGCTGAGGTGCAGCATGGCCGCCGCGAAAATCCAGGGGTCGTCGCAAATAAACGCCAAAATGCCGATAAATAGCGCGGCCATAACCTCGCCCACAGCGTTGCGCTTGACGGCATGGATCGACTTAAAAACATTGAACTTTATAGATAAAACCGCGGCCAAAAGTGCCAGCAAGCTAAGCATCTGGATTTGCCCCCAGCTAAGAAAAAACGGCCAGGTGGCGACAAATATGCCGCCTACAATGTGAACGAGCTTGCGGCTCAGCTCGGAGTGGAGACCTTTGTACCGCGACAAATACTCGGCCAGCAGCAAAATCGCCAGCACGCCGATAACGACGAAAAACGCGCTCAGCATAACACTACTTATTATAACCCGTGACGGCGCAAAAGCTGCGCCGTCCAGTATTCCACCGGCGCAAAATCGTCGGTTAGTAAAGGATATTTGCCTAGATCGTACTTGCCCAAGTCTACCTGGTGGGCCGGCAGGCTGCGGATTACCTCGTGCTTGCTGTCCTTAATTTTGTCTGGGCCAAACTCCAGCGCCGCGGCGCTCTTGTGGGCGGCAATAACCAGGTTTTGCGAATCCTGTGCCTGCGGTGAGTTTACGGCAAACAGGTACACGTTAGGGAACACCTCACGCAGTGTGCGGATCTCCGACAAAATAACCGACGGCGGCGCCGGGTCGAGGCTGCCGATGACATTCATGACAAACAGCCCCTCGGGACTTAGCTGGTCGTACACAGTCTTAAAAAACTCCTTGGTCGTCAAATGAGTCGGCACCGAGTAAAGCGAATGGTAGGCGTCGCCAAAAATGAGGTCGTACGGTTGGCTCGCATCCTTGAGGTGCCGGCGGCCATCCTCGATAAAATGGCGCAGTCGCGGCTCGTTTTTCGGCAGGTTAAAGTACTTTTCGGACAGCTCCACCAGTGACGGTTCGATCTCGGACACATCAACCGTGGCGTTTGGCAAATCGTGCAGCAAGGCCTTGGGTATAGAGTACGCGCCGCCGCCGATAACCAGCGCCCGCTGCACCTCGGGAACCATCAGCTCGTGCAAGGCGTAATACTTAGTGTAATCGTACACCAGCTCGTTGGAATCGAGGTACATCGCGCCTGACGCGCTGCGATCCTGGAACAAAAAGCGCGCCGGCCTGCCGTCGAAAGTACCGTCTTTAATAACAATTTTTTCGTAAACGCCATGGTGGCTATAAACCGCCCGTGGCTCAGGGCTGATAAAAAACGACAAAAACACGCCGGCAATAACCAACAGGCCGAGCTGGCGCAAAAACCGCTTGTTGGCGCCGAGCCAAATCAGCGGGAACAAGCCCAGCGCCGTAATTACCGCAGCCGACCCTATAAGCGATGCGCGCACCCCAACGTGCGGAATCAGCACATAGCCAGCCAGCAAACTGCCGAGGATGCTGCCGAGTGTGGAATAAAAGAAAATCTCGCCCGAAATACTGCCGATGCCCTGGTCTTTTACCCCCATTTGCTGCAGCTTAATGGCGAATGGCGAGAGCATCCCCAGTGTAAAACTAGGAACAAACAGCAGAAGCACCGACGAGACTAGCGGCCCGAAGGTGAGCGGCAGCGCGCTGCCGAGTGTCGGCAGGATCAAAAGCTGCATCCAGTACAAAACAAAAATACTCAGCCCGCCCACCAACACAATACGGTAAAAGACAACCCACGTCGGCAAACGGTCGGCCAGCCTGCCGCCAACATAGTAACCAACGCTTAGTGCGGCCAACACCACGCTAATCACGCTAGAAATGGTAAAAATCGTGCTGCCGAAATACGGCGACAGCATACGGTTGGCGACAATCTCGACAACCAACACTCCAGCCCCGGTTATAAACACCGTAATCGGAAGCGCCCACCGTTTGATGAAGGGTTTAGATAGCATAGTCTTATGCTACACAAAAAAAGTGATTTAAAGAATCTCTGTTCATTTAAATATATCCCCGATCGTGCGGATACTTTTGGCTTGCGCTTGTCTGAACTGTTCGGGACTCACCAAACCCGTCTCGACGCCAATAAACCCAAATCCCGCTCCGGCGGCAGCCCCCATGTCGTGCAGTCCGTCACCTATGTATACGACTTCCTCGGGAAGAATGTTTTGAGCTTTTAGCCAATCTTGAACCGGCGCGAAGACCTTAGGGTTCGGTTTGTGATGATGCGTTTCATCGGCTGTCTGAGTATAGTCGAACTGCGCAAGCGGAATGCCGTGAAGCACAAGATCATGCTCAAAGCTAAACCGGATGGTGGCGGTTATGACTCCTATCTTCTTGTTGTCGCGGCGAAGTCGCTTTAGCACTTCCAGCGTATGAGGAAATAGCGTTTTAGGGTAGCTCTCGTGATGCTTAATGTTGTATTCGATCGCCTCGGTCGCATCATCGGTGCCGTACAGCAAACATACCAGCTCAGGCAAAGGCTTTCCCCAGTGCTCCTTTATCTCGTCGTCGGTTAGGTCTTTATTGTAATATGTTCGCGCAAAGAATTTATGCTGGTTCCACTTCGGGCCGATAGTGCCAACCAGCGTGTCATCGTGGTCAAACAATACCACCTTGATATGATCTTTTAGTAACTTATCCATAACTTAAAATGGTCGGGGTGAGAGGACTTGAACCTCCGACCTCAGCGTCCCGAACGCTGCGCGCTACCAACTGCGCCACACCCCGATAGAGTGCATTCTATCAGATGGCGCGCGAAGTTAGTAGCCGGCTACTCCTTCGGCAAGTCGTGCCACAGGCCAATGACGTTGCCTTCCGGGTCGGCGATGTAGGCGTAATCGCCCACGCCCTCTAATGTCGCCTTTGGGACTACAACCTTGCCGCCAGCTTTTTCGACCTTCTCGATCGCTTTCTCTACCGAATCTACCGTAACAGTAATAACTGGGTTCTTTAACTCGCCGTCCCGCTTTATAAGCGCGCCGTTTATGGCGCCCGGTTCTTTCGGGGTCCAGTCCTCACCCATGGGCGTAGTTACCGCCGAAATATATGCCGATCCGTCGGGCATTTTGTCTTCTCGGATTTCCCAGTCAAACGCCTCGGCGTAAAACCTTTTTGACTCGTCCAGATCATCTGCCGGTATTTCAAAATGTACGATACTATTCATAGTCCCCCTTATCTATTACATCTTTATTATAAACAAAACCGGCTTTCGCCGGACATTTTGTTGAACCTACAGGTTTTCAATAACTTCTGATAGTTCGGTACAGGTTTCTTCGCCATCAACAGCGCCAGACATATGATTTGCACCGTGTTTAATAACTAATTTTGCATCCAGTTCCTCTTTGAGCCGTTCGCCGTACTGCTCCGATACAAAGGGATCATTATCGGACTGAATAGCCACGAAACCATTTTTGGACTTGGGCTTAATTTCTTCAAAATCTAGGCGAGTATCGAAAAAGTTTTCCAGCTCCCTAAAGCCGAGTTGGTCGGTAAAGCCAGCTACCATAATAACTTTGCCGACCTGTCCGTTTTCCAGAGCTTCTAGGTAACGCATTATTATAACTGCGCCGATACTATGACCAATCAGCACTAACTCATCGTCGGGCTGCCCTATTACCTCCTGCAAATGCGGCAACCAAGTCGCAAGTTTTGGTGGATCGGGGTCGGGCATATCTGGCACTGTTACCTGATAGCCTAGCTTTTCCAGTTCTGCCTTTACCCAAGGATACCAAGCGTAGTTAGAGCTACCACCCCAACAATGGACTATGACTGCTCGTTTCATCTGCTGCCACCATTCCAATTTAGTGTGTACTTTTGACCCTTATCGCCACCGAACTTTCCAAAAGCGTACCAGTTAGCCACTGTTACTTTGTAAAACTTATGGCCATCATCTTTCTTGGCATCTTCAATAATACCGCTACTGCCAATTTGACGCTTTATAAACAGCTCTGCAATTTCGGGGTGTTTGGATTCGTCTTCTACGAGTTCGGCTGTGCCCTCAAAGTAAATAGCGTGAGGATACTCCTCTAGGCTGTGCTGCTTGACTATATTGCCAGCCACAAACGGATTAACCGCAATCTCCTGACTGTGGCGACGGTCGGTCTTTGAACGCCAGTAAACGTTGAGATTATCGTCATAGGCAAAATGCACCTCACAAACCCAAGGCTTATTGTCGGCAGAAGTAGCCAACGACATATGAATAGATTTGTCTATGTACTCTCTGATGATTTTTTCTATGTCTAGGCCTGTTTCACTCATTAAGCTTCATACTCCCAGCCCGGCTTCCAAGCCTTTTGTTTGCGCCAGTCCTTTGCAAAAGCTTCTTCCCAAGTCACGCCCTTTAGCAAGACATCTAGAGCCAGTTGCGGTGCTTTGTGAGCAACAATAGCAATGTGCTTGCTGTCATATTCACTTTTAATCGAATCTAAGAAATCTTTAATTCTGGATTTAACATCTTCATAACTTTCACCGTTAGGCATTGGGTTAGTAATTGATTTTTCCTGCAAAGGCTCAACTATATCTGAGTCTTCGCCATTCAAATCCCCATAATTACATTCCCGAAGCCTTTTATCGGCGAACTTTGGGTATTTATCTTCCCAGGTTAGGTTAGCCGAATCTATTGCTCTGCTTAAATCAGACGTGAATACCGCATCAAATACTTTATCTGCTGTTAGTCTGGCCAGGTCTTTTGACTGTTGAATCCCTAAATCCGACAACTTAACGTCGTTCCAACCGGAAGACTTGTTATTCTCGTTATCAACCGTTGTTCCGTGAACAAAGTAGGTAATTTTAATGGCCATTGCTGCCCTTTACCGCCACCATGCTAATCTCAATGGTTGCTCCGAGCGGTACTTGTGTCTTCATCAGATATAACTATACAACAATAACTTCTTGAAATCTTCTAAGTGAAAGCCAGAAATACCGTCCAAAAAGAAGGTTTGCCGTTTTGTTTTCTTGAACTTTTATTTAGGCGAGCAAAATATCGTGGCCAACAACTTAAAAGAACCGTACAAGACGGTTCTTTTAAATCGAATAATTTCGTTAATGGTCGGGGATAAAGGACTCGAACCTTCGACCTCGCGGTCCCAAACCGCGCGCGCTACCAACTGCGCCAATCCCCGAAATATGTTGCTATTTTACCAGATACGGATGGATTTTTAAACTGTTCTGGTTAGTTTTGTTAAAGTGGCGTGCAATGTGCGCTTCTCTTGCTCGTCCAGGCGGTCGCAGCCGAGGCGTTCGGGTAGAGCGTCAAGTATGTGCTGGATAATACGCGCGCCTTCTGCTGTTAGTGTGAGGGTTTTTGTGCGGCGGTCGGATTCGCTTTCGGCACGGATAACCAACCCTTGCGCCGCCAAACGGTCAACCACGCCGGTAACATTGGAGGCATCGCAATGCATGTTCTCGGCTACGCGCCCCATAGAGTTACCGCCTTGCGAAATGCTATATAGGGCAAACAGCTGCACGGGGGTTAAATTGTTCGATTCGGCAACCTGAAACATGGTGGACTTTACGTGCCACACAAGGGTTAGCAGGTCTTCGCATACTTGCCGATCGTTTGTTTCCATGGCTAAATTATACTACGCAACCTAGATATTTGACAACTTCAAGTATTTAGCTATACTAGCTGTATTAAGCAAATATAAAACGGAGAAACTCTGTGATTGGACATATAAAACACAAAGGTTTGGCGTTGGCAGTGTTGGCTTCGGCGCAATTTGTGGTAGTGCTCGACGCTACTATTGTTAATGTTGCCCTGCCGGCTATCCAGCAGTCGCTGGGGTTCACCAGCGAAGCGCAGCTGCAATGGATTGTCACCGCATATGCCCTTGTATTCGGCGGCTTTCTGCTGCTTGGCGGCCGGTTTGCCGATTTGTTTGGACGGCGTAAAATCTTCCTGGCTGGAATTGTTTTGTTCGCTGCCGCTTCGCTCCTGGCCGGTTTTGCCCAAAACCCCGGGCAAGTCATCTTATTTAGGGCGCTTCAGGGGTTGGGAGGCGCGTTGCTCGCCCCCGCGGCTCTCTCGCTTATTTTGACTATTTTCAAAGAGGGGCCGGAGCGCAATAAGGCACTTGGCATTATGAGCATGGTCGCTGCCGGCGGCGGCGCGGTCGGACTATTGCTGGGCGGCGTGCTCACGCAATATGTCGATTGGCGCTGGATTTTCTTCATCAACGTCCCGGTTGCCGCGCTGTTGGTTGCGGGTGCGTTCAAATATGTTCCTCAGATTCTGCCTACACACAGAGCAAAACTCGACATCAGCGGCGCCATTGCCATCACTGGCGGTTTAATGAGCTTAGTGTACGCACTGGCAAAGGCCGCCGAGAACGGCTGGACCGATGGCGGCACACTGGCTATGTTTAGTCTGTCGGCGGCGCTTCTTGTCGCATTCGTTATCAACGAGCTTAAAGTTAAGGCGCCGCTAATGCCGCTCAGCACCTTTAAGCGCCGTAACATCACTGGCAGTTCAATCATCCAACTGCTTATGCCCGCCAGCATGTTCGGCATGTTCTTTTACTTGTCAATTTACTTGCAGCACATTCAAAAATACATGCCTACCGAAGCCGGCGTCGCCAATATGCCGTTTACCATCATGATAATTATTGTTGCAGCTATACTTTCTAAAAAAATTGCCCATGTTAACCCTAAGGCGGTGCTTGTTGTGGCCGCGACATCTATTACGCTGGGCTTGTTATATATGACCCGCCTGCCGGTTGAGGCTAATTACTGGATTGACGTTTTGCCCGCAATAATTCTGACTGCCGGCGGTATGGCTGGGGTGTTTGTTACGACAACCGTTGTCGCTACCAGCGGCGTGAGCCACCAGGAATCCGGCCTGATTTCCGGCCTACTTAACACCGGCCAGCAAATTGGCGGCGCAATCGGGCTTGCAGTGCTAACCGTTGTTTCGACTACTGTTACGCGCAACGATATGATTGCCGCCGAGGGCAATCCGGCGATGCTCACCCAATCGATAGTGCACGGATTCCAGCAAGGCTTTTTGGTAGCCTCATTGTTTGCAATAGCGGCGGGCATTATTGCTCTGACAGTGCTAAAAACGCACAAGCCAACCAAAAAAGACCTGCAACACGAGATCGAAAACGAAGCCGAAGCGCTGCCTGCTATCCCCGGCGTTTAACGAGTCCTTAAACTCTACGGATGGGGGTTCAAATAAGGAATGCGCGTAAGGCTTTCGCTGTTGCCGACTCGACCTAGATTGATTCCTATAAGGTCAGTTCTGTCGATGATTAGGCTAACTGCCAGAGCTGCTGCGACATCGACAGTAAGAGGTTCTCGGAAACTAATTCCTACGACACCAAGTACCTCGCCACTGCCAAGCGAGGTCGTTGTGCCATGTATCGTTAGCCCCTCTGGGTCTAAATTAATTGCACTTGCCGCTCCATCTAGGGCTTTTTCTGCAGCTTCACGCGTCATTAAAGAACCAAGCCCAATCCCATTATAAGTCTGGCCACCATCGTTAGAAAAAACGTTTATAACTCGGTCTCTGGGACCAAAACTTAGTTCGCTCATGCTACCCCTGTATTTGATTATCTGCTGCAATAGTAGCAGATATCTGCAAAACATTACATTTTGTGTTGTATTTGCTGCACTCTTTTTGCAAGATTCGTTTTTGGATCAAGCGTTATCAAAAGGGCGTTAAATTGCATGCGGCCGGTGGTTTCTAGCTCGTTCCGGTTGACCTTTCCATCGCGCCAACGGGTTATGAGGCTGTCGAATTTGACGCCCAGGGAGGAGTCGAGCGAACCGCACATGCCGACGTCGGTAATGTGCGCGGTACCTTTGGGCAGCACATCGGCGTCGGCGGTTGGCACGTGCCAGTGGTCGCCGATTACCGCAGTAATCCGGCCGTCTAAGTAGTGGCCAATTATGCGCTTTTCGCTGCTGAAGTCGCCGTGGAAGTTAACCACGATCGCCGCCCGCGGCGTGTGTTTCTCTTTGGCTAAAATGTCGTCGATGGTTTTGAGCGGGTTGTCCACCGGCCTGTCGGCGTCCTTGCCGACAATCTGGCCGAGCAGGCTGACTACCAGCACCTTGCCCTTCGGCGTGTCGACGTATTTGTAGCCCTTGCCCGGCGTATTTTTGGGGTAATTTGCCGGGCGGATAATCGGCTCGGCGGGGTCGTCTAGAAGTTTGTTGATCTCATCGCGATACAGCGTGTGATTGCCGCCGGTGCAAAAATCCACGCCCGCCGCCTGCAGACGACGGAAATCGCGCACCCGCACGCCCTTGCCGTCGCTGAGATTCTCTGCCTGAGCAATCACCAAATCCACGTCATGCGCTTTGCGTAGCTTTTGCAGATGTTTTTCCACCATCTCCAAGCCCGGCTCGGCCATCACATCACCGACGTATAGAATGTTCACTTAGTAATCCTTTGTACTGTACGCTTGACTTGTTTAAATATCCACTCGTGCCCGGCGTCGTTGGGGTGGAGACCGTCGGAGCTTACGAAGTTTTTCGTCCAATCGTGGGGCGTTTTCTCGAAGAGGGGCAGGCAGTGCACCTTTTCTTTCTTGCACACCCCGGCCAGCTCCTGCTCGAAGTCGCGCAGCCGCTGGTTGAAAAAATACGAAGAGCCGCCGGTTGGCGGATTGCGCTTGGGCTGAGTTTTGGCTTGGTCGACCGGCAGCGTGCCGACGCACAGTACGTGCGCGGCGTGCGTTTTGGCCAGCCGGATGAACGCCTGGACGTTGGTAGCGAACTCATCGGGTGTGAACATAAAATTGCCCGGCTTGCCCTGCGCTTTGGTGTCGTTGGCGCCTGCGGCCAGGATGATCAGCGTTTCTTCTGGGTCTTTGCTTGGCAGGCGGGCAAGCGTCTCGATCTCGAAGCGGCTTACGATGTCCCGGACGGTGTTGCCAGGGACTCCCAACTCGTACACCGTACACTGCTCTCCGGCGCCATCCTGGCCGTACATCTTCTGGTGCAGCCACTGCTTTAGTTTATCCGCCCAGCCGCCGTCCGGCCCGCCCACACCGTGGGTAACGCTCGCTCCAAAAATCAACACCGTCTTCATACGCCTATTGTAACTGATCTAGCAGTTCTTGCCAGCTGCGCACGGTGTAGATTGGGTTGCATTTTTGCAACTCTTTCAGCGGGTGCTGCGTCTCGTGCTCTGGCGGATAAAACAGAATACTGTCGGTGCCGGCGTTAGCGGCTGCTAGCAAATCCTTGGGCGAATCGCCAATCATGACTGCGCGATTGGGTAAAATATGCAGCCGCTCCAGGACAATGATCAAGCCGCTCGGGTCTGGCTTTTGCGCCTGCATTTCGTCGCCGGCGACGGTAACATCGAATAGTTCGAGAAGCGCATGGTGAGTGACGGCAACGTTAACCACATCTCGATACGTCGCTGTTACCAAGGCTAGCTTTTTACCGCGCACTTTTAACAATTCTAAAACCTGTCGTGCGTTGGGGAACAAATCCACCAACGGATACTGCGATTTAGCGAGCGCTTCCAACTCAACTGTTAATGCAGTTATTTCTTTATCTGAAAAGCCTAGTTCGCGCATGCCATCGTCGTAGCGTCCAAACAACTGGCGTACGATCTGCTCGTCAGTCAGCGTAATGGCATGTTGTCCAATCTGGCTACGCATAATTTCCAGCCACATGTCGTGACTTTTGGCTAGCGTGCCGTCCCAATCAAACAGATACGCGTCGTAATCTTTCATAACCCTAAATCCTGTACTCGCGAACTTCGGCATTGTCGAGTTCTTTCGTTTGCAGAAAACTCTCGAATGGCCTTCCGGCGTAGATAGTTTGTAACATCGCCTCGGCAGTTCCGTGTCCGACAGCAAGTATGCGTTCCGCCGGCAACTTTTTTAACCACTCCAGAAGCTGCTCCATCCTAACGGCCAATTGCTTTACTGTTTCCAGGCCGGCAACCCTGCCGGCGTCAACGTCCGCAGCTACTTCCTCCCACAGCCTTCCGGTTGCCGCGCCGAAATCGCGCTCAGACATCAGTGGCTCGTACACGATATCGCCAGTGTAGCCCAACTGCCCGGAAATACGTTCTGTAGTAGTTTTAGCGCGCAAAAGCGGCTAGGAAACAATAATCTCGAACTGCTTGCCCCGTAGCGCTTGCGCGGTTGGACTAGCCTGCTCCAACCCCCTTACGGTTAACGGCGAATCCAGCCGCGACCCGGCGAACACTTGGTCGATATTAGCTTGCGACTGTCCGTGACGGACAAAATATACGATTTGCATTGGAGATCAATACTCTATCTTGACGCCTGTTTTTTTGGCAACTTGCTCAGCCCAGCGCTCCAGGCGGGCGAGCTTTGCATCGCGGGCGGCATTGTCGGCTTCGATGTCATCCAATCGTTTCAAAAAATGATCGAGCGTTTCGGTAAGGTGCCCTAGCTTTTCTTCCAGCCGATCAACGCGTTTTTCTAAGCTATCAAAGCGTTCATCAACCTGAAAGGCAAAATCCCGAATAATCGTCGATAGATCATCGACAGCCCTATTGACCGCTTTGTCAACTATTTCCTGAACATCTTTTTTTGTTGCGTAGTCCTGCATGGTGCTATGTATTTAATCGCAGGTTGCCCTCGCTTGCAAGGATTACTTGGCGAATTCGATGGCACGGGTTTCGCGGATGACGTTTACCTTGATGGTGCCTGGGTACTGCATGGTGCTTTCGATTTTGGTGGCGATGTCGCGAGCGAGCTTGATGGCCGACAGGTCGTCGATCTGGCCTGGCTTCACAAACACGCGGACTTCGCGGCCAGCGCTGATGGCGTAGGATTTTTCGATGCCACTAAAGCTATTGGCCACGTTTTCTAGCTCCTTCATGCGCTCGGCAAAGTTCTCGGCACTAATGTTACGGGCGCCGGGGCGCGAGGCGCTAATGGCGTCTACCACGCGGATAATCAGCGCTTCTACGCTGGTGGCATCAACATCATCGTGATGCTGTTCGGCAGCCAAGGCAACTTCTTCAGGCGCGCCATATTTGCGCAAGATTTCGCCGGAAATGTGGTGATGCTTGCCCTCCATTTTGTGGGTGAGGGCTTTGCCCAGGTCGTGCACCAATGCTGCATATTTTGCGGTCTTTACGTTGGCTCCCACTTCTTCGGCGATAATGCCGGCGATGTGCGCCATTTCGGTAGAGTGCTTCAATACGTTTTGGCCGTAGCTGGTGCGGTAACGCAGCTCGCCAAGCAGGTGTAAAATCTCTTTAGGGATGCCGATCACGCCCACCTCGCGCGCGGCGTCTTCACCGGCGCGCACCACATCTTTTTCGACATTCTTTTGCGCTTTGTCTACAACTTCTTCGATGCGGCCGGGGTGGATGCGGCCGTCCTTAATGAGCATCTCCAGAGCTTGGCGAGCAACCTCGCGCCGAACCGGGTCGAAACTACTGAGCACGATGTAGCCGGGCGTGTCGTCCACCATGATGTCCACGCCGGTTGCGCGCTGCAACGCCTGGATGTTGCGGCCTTCTTTGCCGATAATGCGCCCCTTCATTTCTTCGTCTTCCAGCTTGATGCTGGTAACGGTGCGTTCGGCCGTAACCTCGCTGGCCATGCGCTCCATGGCGGTGGTGATGATCAGCGCAGCTTGCTCCTCGGCGTTGTCCTTAGCTTCGTTTTGCAACTTGGAGATAAGGCCGGCCAGGTCGTGCTTGATGTCGCGCTCGGTCATTTGCATGAGCTTGCCGGCGGCGTCTTCTTTGGATAGCCCGGCTACTTTCTCCAGCTTTTCCTGCTGTCTTTTACGGATTTCGCGGATTTCGTCTTTCAGTTCCTCGACCTCGCCTTCGGCGGTGCGCAGTTTTTCGGTGCGCTTGTCCATGTCGTCGAGTTTTTTGTCGAACGCTTCCTCGCGACTAACCAGCCGCTGTTCCAAATCCTTTAGCTCGCGGCGGCGGGTTTGCTCCTCTTTGCGAGCGTCGTCGGCTAGTTTACCGGCCTCTTCGCGCGCATCGTCCAGCAACTTGGCCGCTTCGCGCTTGGCGCGGGTAAGCTCCTTGCCGGCCTGCTCGGCGGCCGAACCCATCTTTCGCTTGGTAATATAGCTGTTGGCGCCAAAGCCCACGCCAAGACCGGCCACAGCTAGTACTATGGTGAGTACTTCCATTGCAATACCTTTCTATCGGTGCAAGTACGGGCGGCAATCGCTATCACTTCTCTAGCCGCAGAGCGTACCCACAAAATCGAATATAATTAAGAATGTTTAAACCGGATAAGCCAGACATCTCTTGCGAATCCTTGTATTACAGTATAGCTCGCAATGGTTACGCCGGTCAATATCCGGCTAGCGCGGCGACTCGGCCGCGCAGGCGGCCAGCCAGGTTAAGTACCGTGTCGCCCACGTAATCCCAGAGCGGGCGGCGCTTTCTGGTGGAGCTGGCAGGCAGCGGATTGGCCGTGGCGAAGGCTTTGATGCGTTGGTGCTGGTCTTCGTGCAGCAGCCTCTGCATCTGTCCAAGCGTGTCGATGGTTCCGACGCTGGCCGCGAGGCGGTTGGGGTCGATTTCGAGCAGGCGCATCATCTCCGACGGCTCCACTTTAAGCAGCCGGCTTAAAGCAGCGATTTTCTCTTGTATAACGGGCGTTAGGAGTACGGCCTCGGGGCTATCGGCCGCGGCAACCACCGCCGATAGCGACTCGATATCGGCCAAAAGCTGGCGCGCCTCTTCGCGCGTTTGTTCCGGCGCGGCCACTACCGCCTCGGCTACGGCTCGGGCGATTGCTGGCTGCGCCTCCAGCCTGGGTACGGCGGCGACCACGGCGGCTTCGGCAAGCGGCATTGTCTGCTCTGGCGCCAGAGGGGCGGCCGTCTCGAGTGGCGCTTCTGTTTGGACGGTGGGCATTTCTACAGTGTGGTTTGCCGCAAGCTCTTCGTGCTGGACAACAGCCGGCGGCTCGGTTTCCGGCGCATTCACAACGAGCGGAAGCTCGGCGTCTTGCTCGGTTGCGGCCGGAACTGCTGCTGCCTCCGGCTCAAAAGCCGGGATATCGACGGAAAGCACCAGCTCTGGCTGCTGCTGAGCTGGCTCGGCAACCGATTCGGTCTGTTCGACTTTTGGTATAACCGGCGGCGCGGACGATAGCAATTCGTCTTTTGGTACACGACTCTTGAGCTGTACCGCAGCCGGTTCGGGCTTGGATGTTTGTTTAGACTGGGTTGCCGCGGACTTTTCTTCGGCAGGCGAGTTTAATGCCGTTTCGCGGAGAGTTGCCAGCGCCTGCTGCTCGGCCTCGCGAGCCTGTACGGCGGCAGGGACGGCCTCTGTTTTAAGCGGCTGTTTGGGTGGCAACTCGGGCTGCGCCGCTGGCTTGGCAGCCGCACTTACCGCCTCCTCGTACGCCGACGGCGCGGATTCTTTGGCGTGGTGTGCAGAGCAGTCGCAGCCAACCGGATGCTCATGCCGCCCAATAGTGCCGCGAGTAGGCTGATGCTCAGGACAGTCGGGGGTGCATGTATGGTCATGGTGATCCTCGTGCGAATGGGATTTACGCTCAACTTTATGGTGGCGATGTGTTTCGACATGTGACAAACTGTGGTCGTGACCATGGTCGTGATCGCGATGGTTGTGCTGACAATCCGGTCCGCAGCGATGCTCCTCCTGCTTTAAGATCGGCTCAGCCGCCAGCGACTCGGCTGACGGGCCGTGGTCGGCGCAACAACCGTCGTGGTGGTGATGCTCAATGTGATGGTGTGTTTGCGGAGTTTGCTCAAGGTTTACGGCCGGCGTTGGCGGCGCGAAATCCAAATGCTCGGCTGGCGGCGAGACGTGCATTTCTGCCTGGGGCGACAGGTTCATGCGCTGCGCTTGCAGCGGATCTTGGTCGAGTACGGCGGCTCCGGGCGGCACTAAATCGCTCCTACAGCAGCCCGCCGGCGGCGAGCGTCAGCTTGCTTTGCATGAGCAGCCGGATACGAGACATTTCAGCATCTGTAACATCGGTGATAAAAATCTCGGCAAACCGCCCGGTGCGGTGCTGAAAAATATCCACCACCAAACGCTGTGTACCGCAGGGGTCAAACCCTTTTTGCTGCCACGCCCAGTACTCCGCGTCCGAAACATGGTCGAACAACAGCGGCAGGTTGTAGCCCAAAATGTCCTGGCCGTCTTTGATAAACCACTCGGCGGCGAAATCATCCCAGCGCGGATACACGGCGTCCGCCTGTTTGCGGGAGGGGTTAAACAGGCCAAAGCGCCGCGGCAGCTGCTGCGTAAACCGCTTTTGGTACTGGCTTTTTAGCGAGTGAACCGTTGCGGTCGGCAAGTTTTTGATGATGACCTCTTCTTTTATGCGGCGCTTCGGGTCGGCCAGAGTAAGAAGTGTCGGCTGATAGCCGAGATTATCCCGCCCGGCGGCCTGCAGCTCACGGTACTCATCGTCGCTGGTGTGGGTAAACTTGGCGATTGCCCAGGTGTCAATTGCCTCGGACGGGTCTTGGCCGTCGAAATAATCGCGCCAAAATACATCGAACGAATCGTACACTTTCATAGACACATTCTAGTGCTGCAACCAGTTTACTGCAAATAAGTCGCAATATATTATTGTGGTTGCCACATGTTCGCAGTTATTGCGAAATCTGCCACACTATCTTACTTTTTCTGGGCAGTAATGTGGACGGGGGCGCCGTATTCGGGCAGGATGAACGTCTCGGCCTCGCCCCTGGCCAGCCGGGCGATGCCTTGCTCTATCCAGCCGTCGCCCGACTCGCCAACGGCCGGGATGCCGAGCGAATCGGCCAAGGCGTTCGCAACCGTCAGGCCGATGCGCAGGCCAGTAAAACTGCCCGGTCCCTTGTAAGCCACAATCGCTTGTATATCCGCCCAATCTTTCCCTTGGACGGTTAATAGTTCCTTAATGTTTGCGTGGATTGTGCTGGCCAGCTGGCGGTGCGCCTGCCACTCGCGGTAGGCAAGCCGGGTTTTGCCGTCGTACAGCCCTATTTCGGCCTCTGGTTTATCGGTGCGCACGGTAATGATGGTCATGCTATGTCCCGCACCAGATAATGGAGATCATGCGGAAGGGATAGAGTAAGTTGACGCCCGCCGGCCGAGGGCAATTGGGCGATGGTAACGCGCAGCCGCCTGGCTGGCAGCACCTCTTTTACAACGTCCGCCCATTCGACCACTACTACAGCCTTGGGGTCGCCCACTACTTCGGCCAACTCGTTTGCCATTAACCCGGCGTCCGGCAAACGGTAAAAATCAAAATGGTGGATTTGAAATTTCGGGCAATCGTACATCTTACTAATGGTAAACGTCGGGCTGGCCACGTTATCCTTGCTGCCGGCGCCTTGCGCCAGACCGCGTACGAACGTGGTTTTGCCGCCGCCGAGGTCGCTGGCCAGCTCGATGATTTCGCCGCCTTTAAGTTCTCGGCCAATCTTAGCGGCGAGCTGCTCGGTCGCCTCGGAACTTTCGGATTTTATTCGCAATGTCGTGGGGGTACTCATATGCTGCGTATAGTAGCGTACCTGCGGCCGTTGCCGCAAGAAAACACTAGCGCCGTACCCGCCTCGGGAGGTTAGTGCGGAGCAGCATTATTGCCGCTCGGCGTAAAAGTAGCGGTATAATAGGGCTTATGCTGCAACTAAGTGCAATGTTAATTAACCGGCCGGTCATGAGTCTGCGTACGGGTACGCAAGTGGCCGTTACTCTGGCACCCATCATCAATCCCAACAACCTCAAAATTGAGGGTTTTTACTGCCAGGATGCGCAGCGCAAACGGCTGGTGCTGGTTGAGCAAGACATACGGGACGTTCTGCCCCAAGGTCTGGTGGTTAACGACGCCGACGTGCTAGCCGAGCCAGACGAGCTGGTGCGCCTAAAAAACACCATGGAAATACATTTTGAGCTGATCGGCAAGGCGGTTGTTACCACCAGCCGCGAAAAACTCGGCAAGGTGAGCGACTACGCTACCGAAACCCAGTCGATGATGATCAAAAAATTATACGTCTCGCGCTCAATTTTCAAGAGCTTTGGCACTGGCAGCCTGGGCGTCGACCGCACACAGATTGTAGAAATTACCCCGACAAAGGTGGTAATTCAGGACTTGGAGGGGAAGGTTCCGGCTGCGGCCGGGGCGGTTGCGTAGCGTTCCCATACTTAGATAGTCGCTCGTCTCGTAAAGCAGTTCGTTCAGCTCTCGTGGCCGCCTCCCCCAGTACTCCAACTAGCTTTTCAGTCACTGCTCCATTTATTTCCGGAGCTTGTCTTAGCGCATCTCCATTAGACTTCTTACCATATAAAACACTTGCAGAGTCTAAATATTCCATAGAATGGAATGATAATACTCTGCATCGGAACGTGTTGCAATACTGTCAACTAAATCTCCAGCGCGAATTTTATATCATCGTAGCTGAATCCCTGGCGGGCGAGGTATTGCATTAGCTTTTGCTGGTCGGGGTAGCGCGAGCGTTTTTTTTCGATCAAATCGCGCAAAGCTTGGCGATCATCAGTCTCATCGTCTTGTAAAATCTGGTCAATAATTTCTGGCGGAACTCTTTTTTGCTTGAGTTCCATCTGTAATCGCCGTTTACTGACGCTCTTTAGCAGGCGCCTGTTTGCAACCCAGGCGCGTGCAAACGCCGCGTCGTCCACTAAACCTAGGTCTCGCAACCGCTGCACAATTTGTTCCCCGGCAACCTTGTCTACTTGCTTGCGACGAAAATAATCTTGCAGCTCGCCCTCGCTGCGCGGCCGAATAGCCACGTAACGCAACGCCAGGCCGTAAGCCTTATCTAGCCCGGCGGCTTTCTTAAGCTCGGCCAGCTCCGCTAGCGACAGCTCCTGACCGCTAGCCAAACGACTTTTAATCAGCCCGGACTCGCTCAAACTAAACGCGTACTTACCGTCTACAAAAATCGAGTACCGATCCGCACGTTTTACCTGTTGCTTGATAGCCGTAACTTTCATACTTAACGAAGTGCGGCTTTTAGCTTTTGGGCGTATTCAGTGCGTTCTTCGGTAGAGGCCAAACGCTTTTGCTCGGGTGTTACGGTGTTAAACCTATCGTCTTTGTAACGAGGAAAAACGTGAAAATGGAAATGAAATGCATGTTGATCGCCGGCGGGTTCGTTGTTTTGGCGAGTAGTTATACCGTCAGTTTTGTAAGCATGTTTCATGGCGATCGCCATACGTTGCGCTACTTCAATAATGCGATACAGATAACTTTTGGGAATTGTATAGAGGTTTTCAAAATGTTTGTTCGGCACGATAATAACGTGGCCAGCATTTTTGCCCATAAAAAACGAATTAATAAACACGGTCACTTTGTCGTCCTGGAACACCACGTCGCTGGGGCGCATTAAGGTCTGGTCGTTAACCACGCCTTGCACGCCAAGACAGATTGGGCAAACGTAGTCTTTTGGGGCATTGCTTTGGAACATCTTATTTCCAAGGTCGTGTTTGGTTGATGGCTTCTTTGTCGCGGCAAATGCCGAGGAGGACGTTAAGCACATCGCCGGCTTCGTGTGCCAACTCTTTGGTTTTGGTGTCGTCGGCAAATGGTGTGCCGGCGCGGCTGCGCGCCGCTTTAGCAAACTCGCCCCCTTCCTCAATCAGCAACATAAACCGCTGCTCTACGCTGTCTTTATCAAACCCACGCTCTTGCACCGCTTGCGCTACATACTGTTGCAAATCGTTCAGCGTCGGATCTTGCTTGAGTAGGAGCTGCCTCGCCATTATTACTCCTTAGTGGCGGCTTCGCGGACTTTTTTGGCGATCTCTTCTAGGACTTTGGGGTTTTCTTGCAGGTAGGTTTTGGCGGCTTCGCGGCCTTGGCCGATTTTGGCGTCTTTGTAGGCGAACCATGCGCCGGATTTTTCGACAATGTTGTGCGTTACGGCCAGGTCGAGCACATCGCCGGATTTAGAAATACCCTCGTTGTACATAATGTCGAACTCGGCTTCGCGGAACGGCGGCGCAATTTTGTTTTTTACCACCTTCACGCGTGTGCGGTTGCCGATAACTTGGTCGCCCTGCTTAATCTGGCCGATGCGGCGGATGTCCATGCGAAGCGAGGCGTAAAACTTGAGCGCATTTCCGCCGGTAGTCGTCTCGGGATTGCCAAACATCACGCCAATCTTCATACGAATCTGGTTGATGAAAACCACGGTGGCTTTGCTGCGGTTGATAACACCGGTGAGTTTGCGCAAGGCTTGGCTCATTAAACGAGCCTGGAGGCCTGGCAAGCTATCGCCCATATCGCCCTCGATTTCAGCGCGCGGGACAAGTGCGGCAACGGAGTCTATCACAATAATATCCACGGCGTTGGAGCGCACCAATGTCTCTACAATTTCTAGTGCTTGTTCGCCGTTGTCGGGTTGGCTGAGCAATAAGTTGTCGACATCCACGCCGATACGCTTGGCGTAGGACGGATCCAGCGCGTGCTCGGCATCGATAAACGCCGCCGTGCCGCCGGACTTTTGTACCTCGGCAATGGCGTGCAGAGTCAGCGTGGTTTTACCAGAGCTTTCCGGCCCGTAAATCTCGATCACCCGGCCTTTGGGCAGTCCTCTGCCCAAAGCAATATCTAGGCCAAGACTCCCGGACGGAATACACTCCACTTTCTGGTGCGTTGCTTCGCCCAGCTTCATAATCGAGCCTTTGCCAAACTGCTTCTCGATCTGTTCCAGCGCCATGCCCAGCGCCTTACCCTTACCCTCGCTAACGGCGGCGGCTTGTTTGTCGTCTTTGGTTTTAGTGTCGGCCATATATCTCCCTCCTCGGTAATAGTTCATATAGTAACAGATATTGGGCGGGCTGTGGAATAAATCGCCGTCGCGCTGCTTATGCTTTTACTATATACTTTACAGAGATATGGGCGTAAGGGATGTGATTACCGGCAGATTATTGGTCGCGGCCAGCCCGCGATTTACGGACGAACAGGTGGTGGAAACGCTGCATCTCTTGATTGCGCAAGGGGTGCGCCGCGGAGCGAACACTATCCACATCGAGCCGCACAACCAGTATGTGTTGGTGCGCTACCGGATTGACGGAGTGTTGCGCGGCGCCCACAAACTGCCGCGCGCCGCATCCGCCGTGCTTATGGCCACGCTCAAGCAGCTGGCCGATCTTGCGCCGCACGACACCTACACACCCCAAGACGGCCAATTTGTAGCCGAAGCTAGCGGCCACCAGCCGGTGCATGTGCGCGTGTCGGTTATGCCGGTGCTCGGCGGCGAAAAGGCCGTACTGCACCTGCTGCCCGAGCAAAATTCGCCCGCCGGTCTAGCTACACTGGGCTTTTGGGGCGAAAACTTGCAGACCATTCAGGAACTATTGGCTCGCCCGCAAGGCTTGATCACGGTTGCCGGGCCAAGACACTCCGGAAAAACCACCACGCTCTACAGCATGCTACAGCTGGTACACAAGCCTGGGCACAGCGTGGCCACACTGGAAGAACACCGCACAATCCGCCTGACTGGCGCCAGCCAGAGCTACCTGCACAACCACGGTTCACACGCCATGGCGTCCGGACTGCAAGCGCTTTTGCGCCAAGACCCAAACGTCATCCTGCTCGGCAGCATTCCCGACGGCGAAACCGCCGAGCAGACGCTCAGCGCCGCCACCTCCGGCCACTTGCTGTTGGCCGAATTGCCCGCCGACGATGCCGTAACCGGCACGCTGCGGCTGCGGTCGCTGGTACACTCGCCCTTCATGCTGGCCACCGGACTAAAAGCCGCCGTTGGGCAGCGGCTGGTGCGCACCCTCTGCCCGCATTGCCGCCAGCGTTTTGAGCTAACGGACGAGTTGCGCAAAAAATTAGAAACGGCTTTTGGCATAGCCACCCCGGCCGACCGCACGCGCGTGTTCGAACTTGAGCTAGCCGCTCAGCGCGCCGGGCTGGGCGATGCAGAACTCGCCTCGAGCAAACACAGCGTAACCCGCGTCTGGCGCGCCCGCAAAGGCGGCTGCGAACAATGCGGCCACAGCGGCTACAAAGGCCGCACCGTCATTTCCGAAATACTCGAAATTAACGAAACCATACAAAAAATGCTGCTGGCCTCCGAGCTGCCAACGCCGCTTCAGCTGCGCCGCGCGGCGTTAAAAGCCGGGTTTACGCCAATGGGACTCGACGGACTGGTTAAAATATTACGCGGGCAAACCACCGTGGCCGAGGTGCTGCGCGCTGTCACGCCATCTTAGCAATGCAAGCACCGTAATTCTGGTGTATACTCGTAGCTAGATGAAATCGCTTCCACGCAATCAGTCTGGTTTTACTATTATCGAGCTGGTGGTAGTTATAATAATCCTCTGTATTTTGGGTACACTAGTAGCGCTCACCTACAGCGGCGTGCAAGCCAGCAACCGCGATAAACAGCGCCAAGCCGACATTGAGACGCTGCAAAGCAAGCTGGAGATTTACCACGCCCAAAACGACAAGTACCCGTCGCTGGGCGAAATAAACAATCCCGCTTGGCGCGCCGAGCACATGCCGGAACTAAAGGAAGACACGCTCAAAGACCCGCGCTGGTCAGATAACGGCTCGTGCGCACAAGGCGGCCAGCCCATCCTCGGCGCTGGCGAGCACTGCTACCAATACGCAGCAACCGGCGCGGACGGCGCCGCCTGCGACAACGCCGGCGTACCGTGCGCGCAGTACACACTCACCGCCACGCTAGAAGACAACCAACCGTTCGTCAAAGCCAGCCTGAACTAAACGCCTTCTTTTGATCTGGAATAAATCGGCGTCAGATTATTGTGGTTTGGCCGCCGTTTGACGACTGCCTGCCCAAATGTTGGTAGGTTTTGGGAGTGACTTTGCGGCCACGCGGGGTGCGCTCGAGCAGGCCGATTTGCATGAGGTACGGCTCGTAAAAATCCTCGATGGTACTGCGTTCTTCGGCGGTTAGGGCGGCCAGCGTCTCCACGCCCACCGGGCCGCCATTGTAACTGTCGATAATAGCTGTAAGCAGCATGCGGTCGGCCGGATCAAGCCCCAGCTCGTCAACCTCCAGCAGTTCCAGTGCGTGGCGGCTAATGGCATCGTCGATAATTCCGTCGCCGTTAACATCGGCGTAGTCGCGCACGCGCTTTAGCAGGCGGTTGGCGATGCGCGGCGTCAGGCGCGAACGCTTGGACAATTCTTGCGCCGCCGACTGCTCGATCTTAACGCCTAGAATGTTCGCGGCGCGCTGTAGGATTTGCTCGATTTCTCCGTGCGTATAAAACTCCAGGCGATGAATCATCCCAAAGCGGTCGCGGAGCGGCGCCGCCAGATTGCCGGTGCGGGTAGTGGCGCCAATAAGGGTAAACTTGGGCAGGTCGAGCCGGAGCGACCGAGCGCTGGGACCTTTGCCCAGCATAATATCCAGCTTAAAGTCCTCCATGGCGCTGTACAGCACTTCCTCTATGCTGCGGTTAAGCCGGTGGATTTCGTCGATAAACAAAATGTCGCCATCGGCCAGGCTGGTGAGCATGCTGGCCAGATCGCCGGCGCGCTCGATGGCCGGGCCGCTTGTTATGCGGATTTGCGCGATCATCTCATTAGCCACCACACTTGCCAGCGTGGTTTTGCCAAGCCCGGGTGGCCCGTACAGCAACAGATGGTCGAGCGGCTCACCGCGCTTTTTGGCCGCCGCAATTGCCAATTGCAAATTCTTCTTAATCCGTTCTTGCCCGATGTAATTAGCAAAATCGCGCGGTCGCAGCGTGTTCTCCAGCTCTTGTTCCTGCTGGTTGTCGTCGTTCAAACCGGTGGTTACAATCCGTTCAACTGTCATGTTCTACCATTCTACGCTATGTGCGTCGGATCCCAGCAGGTGCGGTAGTCTTGTTCCAGCTTGTCTATTTTTTGCAGATCATTTTTACTGAGTTTAAAATCAAATACATCGATGTTTTCTTTTATTCGCTGTGCGTGAGTAGATTTAGGCAACGGCACCGTGCCTTGTTCGATACACCAACGAATCATAATTTGGGCTGGAGTTTTGCCATATTGTTTGCCGATTTGAGCCAAGGTGGGGTTGTCTAATCCATAGCCGTGAGCGAGAGGAGAGTATGCCTCCACGACGATATCGTGCTTCTGGCAAAATGCTACCAACTGTGGTTGCTGCAAATACACGTGCAGTTCAACCTGATTTACGACTGGCTTGATGGAAGACTCTTTTAATAATTCTTCCAGATGGGTAATGGTGTAATTGCTGACGCCGATCGCTTTAGCACGGCCGGACTGTGCTATTTTTTCCATGAGGCGCCAGGCCGGACGACGTAGCTCAGTAACAGGGAAGTGCAGCAATAATAAATCAACGTAATCAGTCTGTAAGTTCTTGAGCGAACCATCAAAGCTCTCCTCTAGGTCCGTCCACCACATATTATCGTTCCAAATTTTGGTGGTTATAAACAGGTCTTTGCGGTCAATACCGCTTCCCTTTAACGCCTTGCCTACGAGTGCTTCGTTCTCGTAAATTTGGGCCGTGTCGAAGTGGCGATAGCCGGCTTCTATAGCCGCTTTAACTGCAGCCGTACATTCGGCTTCGTCTTTAATACGCCAGGTGCCAAATCCAAGTTGGGGCATTGTTGTTCCATTGTTCAGTTTTTTGCTTAGCATAGTTCCCTTTCAGCGCGTTACTCTTAAGGCCTTTTTGATTCGGTCTTCGATGGGCAAAGTGCTGTCCACGGTCTGCAGCGCAATTGTGGCGTCTTGCGGAGTGTAACCTAAGGCGACGAGCGCTTCAACAGCTTCGTCGGTAAGTAAACTTGCGTCCGATTGCAGCATGCCGGTTGTTGCCAAATCTACGCCGGCCAAGCCTACCTTATCCTTCAGCTCGACCACAATTCGCTCGGCAACGCGCTTGCCCACACCGTTGGCTTTTTGGATAGATTTGACGTCGCCGCCAGCAATAGCCGCGCGCACCGCAGTGCTGTTGCCGATGTTTAAAACACTTAAAGCCATCTTAGGGCCAACACCGTTAACGTCTAGGAGTTGCTCGAACAAATGCTTGGTGTCGGGGGTTAAAAACCCAAATAAATCGTGTGACGTTTCGCGAATGTGCTCGTGCACGTACAACTTGGCTTTATCACCAATCCCTAGCCGCCCAAAGTCGTCGACCGCCACGAATAGCCCGTATCCAACACCGCTGACGTCCAGCACAATGTGATCCATCGGCTTCTCGGCAACCACCCCGGTTAGCATCGCAATCATACACCACAGTATGTCACAGGAGTGAATCTGGCTCAAATACGCTATACTTTAAGAGTGAAGAAGATTTACTGCAGCAACTGCGGCCAGCTGGTGGAGGAGTCGGCAAACTTTTGCAGATATTGCGGCGCAGCGTTGCGCGGCGCCGAATCGAGCCAGTTCCGTGCTACGGCCAAGCCGGCTCATCCGGCCGAGGTACAAAAAAAACAATACCTGGCCGACCCCAAACTGACCGCTCTGGCGAACGAGCTGGTGCCTCGCCGCCACCTAACCCCGGCTGCCAAATTGCTATTTTTTATTAACTACGTCGGCATTACGTCGCTACTGCTGCCGTTGTTTGCTGTCGGGATTTACTTCGAGCCGCTGGTGGCCGCGCTGCTAGCCACCTATTTTGTAATCCTCTACTCCATTGCCGTGCTGGTATATAACCATTTTTACTTTTCGGTAGAAACCGAGGGCTTTCGCATAGACTACGGAATTATCAACAAACGCCACATCACCGTCCCTTTCCGCCAAATCCAAAACGTCAACATAACCCGAACGCTGGTTGACCGGATGCTGGGCATAGGCAAGCTCGAGATAGAAAGCGCCGGCAGCACCCAAATGCAAAAACGCGATGTCGTAGGCGGCACGCGCAGCAAGGCCGAGGGTTTCCTACCAGGCCTAACCATGAAAGAGGCCGAGCACCTGCACGACCTGATACTACAAAAATCCATGTACGAACAGCAAAAAAACTAAAGGCTTCTCGCGCATGTAAGCGCCGCGGCCAGCGCGTCGGCGGCATCGTCCGGCTTGGGAGCCTCTTTTAATTTGAGCAGTACCCGCACCATTTCCTGCATCTGTTTTTTGTCGGCTTTGCCATAGCCGGCGATCGCCAGCTTAATCTGCATTGGTGTGTACTCGTAGATTTTAAGATTATTTAAACGAGCGCACAGAAGCACCACACCGCGCGCCTGGCTAACGGTCATTGCCGTAGTGACGTTGCGCGCAAAAAACAGTTTTTCTACCGATATAACAGTGGGCTTGGTTTGGACAATGATGTCGCTCAGCTCCTGGAAAATTGTCTCCAGACGTACGGCGTCGTCTTCTTTAACCGGAGTGCGGATAACGCCCGCGTCGACAAGCTGGGTTTTGTCACCATCAACGTCGATTACCCCAAAACCTAAAATGCCCGTTCCCGGGTCAATGCCAAGGATTCTCATCGGCCACCTTTCGCACATATGTGCGCCAATCTATGCTGCTGGCGACTGTAATTTCGTTGAGTTTTTCCAGCGGCAGCCATTCCGGCATGCGGGCGTATTCTTTCTCGAATTCGTCAAAACCGTCGACAGAAAGCTGGCCGCCCTTAAATGTGCATGAATAATACATCATAATAGACTGCACAGAACGATCTCTTATTAACATTCTAAAAAAACTGGATGTTGCGGCTACGAGCATCGGGTTTTCGACATCAATTCCGGTTTCCTCTTTTGTTTCGCGCACCGCTGCCTCCTCTGGAGTTTCTCCCAGGTCAATCCCGCCGCCGGGCAGGTCGTAGCCATCGAACTGGGGCGAAACCAGTAATGCGCCGTCCTTAATTACGATTGCGTATGCCGATGGTCGCCAGGTTAATGAAGATACCGGCACATCATGCTTACCCCCGTGCACATCAACACAGGTGACGATTTTGCTCGGCACTACAAAAGCTCCTCGGGGATGTCGAAGTTTACGTGGGTGTTTGTTACGTCGTCGATGTCTTCGAGCGCATCCATCAGGCGCATAATTTTGCCAGCGGTTTCTTTATCGCTGACAGCGATGGTTGTGTTTGGGACGTAGGTCAGCTCGGCTTCGAGGACTTCCGCACCGCTGCCGCGCAAGGCGTCGCGGACTTTGGCGAGCGCCGTCGGCTCGGTGTAAATAATCGATTCTTCGCCCTCTTCTTGCACATCTTCAGCGCCGGCGTCGAGCGCCTGCATGAGCAATTCGTCACCCTTGCCTTTGACGCGGATCATGCCGCGGCGGTCAAACTGGAAGGCTACCGCGCCTTTTTCGGCAACATTGCCGCCGTGCTTGCTAAACGCCGAGCGGACTTCGGGATAAGTGCGATTGATGTTGTCGGTGGCGCACTCCACCAAAATAGCCACACCGCCCGAGCCGTAACCTTCGTACATTACCTCTTGCAGCTGTGCGGCGTTTTTGTCGGCCACGCGGGCGATAGCACGCTCAATATTGACCAAGGGCATATTAGCGGCTTTGGCTTTGTCTATCGCCAGGCGCAGGGCAAAGTTTGTTTCGGGGTCGGTGCCGCTGCGGGCGGCGATGGCAACAGCGTTGCCAAGTTTAGTAAAAATCGCGCCGCGAGCCGCATCTTTGGCGCCCTTTTCGCGTTTAATCGTTGACCATTTGGAGTGTCCTGACATGCGAGTATCCCTGTTTCGTATCTGTTATTATACCAGCCCGGCATATCCCACGCCATAGCATTGCGATATGCTCGTAACGGGGAAAATGCGTGAGGAGCCGATATGGGCTCTAATCTTCCAATCGGATGATGCGGGCTTCTAGCGGCTGCATCAAATGCGGGTCGACCTGCGGGCCGTGTGTCGAGAAGATGAGTTTGTCTTTTACCTCAAGAGGCGCGGTTTCTTGCGGTGAAAAATTAATAATCGTAGCCAGGCGCTCTTTGTCGTACGCGCGGATAAAGCCAAACAGCTGCGGATGGTGCAGCTCTAGCGGAAGGTAGGTGCCATACATCATTGTCTTAGACTGATGCCGGAAGTTGATGAGCCACCGGTATATCGAGAGCAGTGAGGCCGGATTTTGCGCTGCGGCCGCCACATTAATTTGCTGATAGTCCTCGTTAACCGGCAGCCAGGGCTGGCCAGTTGTAAAGCCGGCGTTCGGCTCGGCCGACCACTGCATGGGTGTGCGTGCCGGGTCACGATTAAACCGGATATTTGCTCCCTTGCCTTGAACATCCAGCGCGTCTTTAGGATCAATAAACCGGTCACGCATGCCGATTTCCTCGCCATAGTACACAACAGCCACACCAGGCAGGGTAAGTTGCATCACCGCGGCGGCGGCCGTCGCCCGCACACCAAACCGCGTTGCCACTCGGCTGCTATCGTGATTGCCGAGCACATATACCGCGGTATCGACAGGGCGAATAATAGCCTGGTAGTCGTTTACGGACGATTTAAAATCGTTTATCTGCCAACCCTTGCCCACATACTGCAAGTTAAACGGTGCCGCCACCCGCGGATCCACATGCTCATAATACTGCTGGTACCAGGCGATATCCGGCTGGGCGTGCGGCCGTGCCTCTAAAAACATGAAACTACCGGGTGTTTGCAGCAAAATCGTGGCCAGCTCTTGAAGGTACTTAAAAAGGCGGTACTGGCGTTTGCTGTAAACATGCAATAGCGAATCGTATGGCATATCGACGTTAGGCTGGAACGCCGGATTGTTGGGATCGTCGCGTAGCGCCTTGTCTTTAGCAAACCAGTCCACGGCGTCAACACGGAAGCCATCGACGCCGCGTACCAACCAAAACTTCATCACTTCTTGCATAGCCTGCCGCACTTCGGGGTTATCCCAGTTAAGGTCGGGTTGCTGTTTGGCAAAACTATGCAGGTAGTACTGGCCGGTCTGCGGATCGTACTCCCACGCCGAGCCGCCGAACACGCTCAGCCAGTTGTTCGGAGGGGTACTGTCCGACTTTCCATCGTGCCACATATACCAGTTGCGCTTGGGGTTTTCTTTACTGCTCTGCGACTCCTTAAACCATGGATGCTGGTCGGACGTATGATTAAATACCAGGTCGATAATCACTTTGATGCCGCGCTTGTGCGCCTCGACGACCAGCTGGTCGAAATCTGCCATCGTACCAAACATCGGGTCTACATTCTTGTGGTCGGTAACATCATAGCCAAAGTCAACCATTGGCGAGGGGTAGAACGGGCAAATCCAGATTGCATCAACACTCAAACTTTTTATGTAATCGAGCTGCTGTGTGATGCCTGGCAAGTCACCAACGCCATCTCCACTGGTATCTTTAAAGCTGCGGGGGTAAATCTCGTACACCACCATACCTGCCGGGAATGCGGACAGAACAGCGTTCACCGGCCATTCCCAATCAACAAAACGATAAGCATAGCCGTATTATACCGTTACCGCCTTTCCGAAGCTACCTAACCCGGAAGTGTTATAATTTAAGATGGATGACTGTAAAAAAAACAAGGCGCATCTTTTTTGTGTCGTCGCCTGACTTTCCTTTCTTTCCCGGGACGGGCGGTACTGAAGCGTTTACGTTTGGAATCATCCGCGAGCTACGGCGAACCGGCTTTGACGCAAGAATCGTTACCGTCGATCAGTCAGCTGCCGACGGGCGAGACCAGCTACCCGATATCCCTTTCCTAGATTTACCAGATCAGGCATCGTTATCCGGCCTGGATGCAACACTAGTGGCCGTAGTCGATCCTTTTACCGTTCCTACACGAATGCCGGGTTTCGTCTTTGCACACGTTCCGCCTGACTCGTCTGCATACTCCGCGGATCACTATAAAAAGGCCGCCCAGGCTGGCCACACAATAATCGCAAATAGCGAGTATTCGCAGCGGCTGTGGGCAGAGAAGCTGGGACTTACGGCAAGAGATGTACCCGTGGTTTACCCGTTTGCGCATCCTGCCTTTGCCAAAGTTTATAGAAGTCCGCGACCTTCAGGAGTTGCACGCATACTGTTCGCCGGAAGGCTACACATCCACAAAGGGATTTTTCTGTTGCTGGAAGCCCTTTACCACCCACAGCTGCAGCAAGGCTACAGTTTTACCGTCACTACTGCCAGGGGACACGACAGGCAGGGCGAGGAAATCCTGCGCCTAATTCAGGCTCACCCAAGAATTAAGTTAGAAAAAGCCCGCACATCGCCCGAAGAAATGGCGTCGCTAATGGCCGAGCATGACATTGTAGTCGTGCCTTCTAACCATCTTTTTTGGCAGGAGGCCTTCGGTATGGTTTCTATAGAGGCTCAGCACGCCGGCTGTAGGGTAGTAGCTACAGATACCGGCGGACTCCCCGAGACGGACGTCGGCGGACTCAGCCTCTTCGAACCGGGCAATTCGCTGGAATTGGCAAACTCGATCCAACGCGCCAGTCGAGCCGGCAAGGTATCAGAGCAAGTCCGCCGCCGAGCCGCACAACAATTTACTGTTGCGCAATCAGTTGACAGCTTGCTTGCCGTCATCAATGGGCGATCCTAGCTGTTCAACATGCGGACACCTACCTCGCCGTTATCAATGGTCACCGTAAAAGGTGTCGACAAAGCGCCTACAAACTCGCTCTTACCCGGATTTTCATTCAGCCAGCCAATGGCTCGGTAATCGTTAGAATTCGGAAGGCGATCGAGCAACCTTATAGAGTACATTTCCTTGCCGTTCGCCGCGACTACGCCGTTGTCGTTAACCGGCAGAAATGGCCGCGAAAAATCGCTGCCTCTGGCGTAAAAGGCGTGGAGCCCAGACCATGCTCCCCCGATGGCATCTTTCCAGCCAGGATTATAGCCCTTGCTCCAGGTGCTAAAAAACAGATAGGAGTCGCCGTCGTGATTCACGAGCTGCGGTACTTCCATTTCGTCGTATCTCCCGGGCGCCAACAAGGGAGCGGTTACCGTCCAATTATCCAGTTCAGGGGAAGTAGCCCGGGCAACACAGCCGTTATACGGCTCGTCACCAAGCCGCGCGGTAATCAGCATTTCATATTGGCCGTTGTGATTGTTGCGGAACAAATAAGGATCACGCCAAGCCGGGAACCCGCGGTCAGCGCCGCTATAGGTGCTATAGGGTTGGACGGCCTCAAGTAACGGACGATCCAAGGTGGTTTTACGCCATTCTACTAAATTCGTCGATACCGCACGCCCAACTTTCTGTGCGAATGGATCACGGCTGCCCCGGCCAGTGTAAAAATGATGGTAATTGCCAGTCTCTTGCGAAACAATGACCGAGCCGGTCCACAGCGCAATATCATCCCAAGCGCCTCGTTCCCCCGGATTAAGCGCCGTACCTATTTCTTGCCAGTTTGCGTAATCGGCAGAAACGGCGTGACCGATTGACGCCTGATCGTGACGTTGATCTGGCGTAAAAGAATTAGGTGCCTGGAGGTAAAACGCACGGTGTCGGCCATCGGGATCGTCGGTAAACCACGCATCCCAGAGGTACTTATCGGCTGGGGAGTAGGCTTGGTTAGGGAAAAGGTTCGCACTCATATTATACTATATCATCTTTATCGAGTTCTGTCGCCCTTTGCCCGCTAAGTACTCGCTAAACAACAGTAAGGTCTGAGCGGCAAACCGATCGTCGTTGGCGTCAATAAAAATTGGCTTGGGAGATCTATGAGCGGTTTTATGTTCTTCCAGTGCGGCTTGTAGCTCGGCTTTGTGGCCGCCAACAGCGACTGCTACGAAACTGTGCGGGGTTTCCAACAGCATGTCAATGTCGTTGCCGCTGTCGCCGGCTACCACACCTTGCTTAAGTCCTAACTTTTTTATCAGATAGTTCGCTGCGTCAGCTTTGGTTGCCGGCATAATGTCCAGGCAATATTTTTTGCGTTTTTCACCGGGCTTGAGGCTGGAATTGTGATGAATCTCTTCACACACCACGATTTTAAGATGTGGGAGCTCGCGACGAAAACGCTCCTGCATTTTTTTACCGTCGTCTTTGGAAAAAAAATGCAGGCCGACTTTATAGGGCAGGAAAGTAGGGTCGGGCTTTTTGGCGTAGGCAGTCTCGGCAGCTGCGTCCTGAAAATCAATCTCAGCGCCCTCGGCTGCCCGTAATTGCGGCAACAAAGTTTGCAGCCGCGAGATAATTATCAGCCGATTGTAGCCGGTTTTTTTGAGCAAGTTGCCATACTCGGTATCTTTTTCGTACGTGCCGTCGGGCATGAGGTAACGAATTTCGGTGCCGACACTTGTAACTAGCACATCAAGCAGCGGCAATTCCTTGCTTTCCAGGCGGCCGCGAACCAATTGGTCGTAATCGGCGCCGGTGACCGCAACGATCGGGTAGGGTGTTCCGGTGGCATTGGCGCGCAAATCCCATGCGGCCTGCACTGCGCCGTCATGCCCGGCGCGGTACAGCGTGTTGTCGATATCGGTTATCAACGCGCTGCGCTTACGTCCAGCCGCGTCTTGGACGCACAGATCGTTCCAAACGACAGTACCTTGCATGACAACCATGGCTTACGCTAGCAGCGTACCGCCGCCCTTGTCTTTTGCCCTATCCAGACTCTGTGTCTCGGACGAGTCAAATATAGACCCAACATCCTTTTTCGAAGTTACTAGCGAGGCCAGGAAAGCAGCCGTATCTTTGGCAACTTTAGGCCACGAAAAATATTCTTCTATGTAACGGCGCGCGGCGCGGGCGTAGGCCTTTTTGCCCCGCCTCAGCACCGTGGCGATTTTGGCGGCTAGATCCTTATGGTCTTTCGGCACCGCCAGATGGCCGGTGACGTCCTCTACCACGGTAAAACGCAAACCCCCTGTGCGCGAAGCAACTACCGGCGTACCAGAGGCCATAGCCTCAATCGGCACAATACCAAACGGCTCGTAGTACGAGGGCACCACACACACGTCGGCCGCGGCATAGTACTGCGCCACTTGGGCTTGCGGCTTCGCACCCACAAAGTGCACGCGGTGGGCAATGCCCAGCTCTTCAGCAATTTCCAATAAACGGGCGCGTTCTGCCGCGTCCAGCTTTTGAGCCGACTTGCCGGCGCCGCCGCCAACTATAAACAGCTCACCTTCGGGAATCTCGGCCAGTGCCTGTATAAGCGTCGATACGCCTTTGCGCAGCTCCAGCCGTCCAACGAAAAGAATCACCGGCCCGTCCAAAGGAAGCCCCAGTTTTTGCCGCAGTTTACTTACCGGCCGCGGCTTAAACAAGTCAAGGTCAACGCCAATCGGTATACAGGTTGTGCTTTGCTCGTCAATCCCAAACAAACGCTGAATGTCAGCTCGTTCCACCGGGCTGGTGGTAAGCACGTTGGCACATGCCTGAGCGATGCGTTTTTCCCACATACTGCGAATGTGGAACAGATTAGCATCAACCGCTTGCGGCTGCATGTCTTTAAGTGTTTCGTAGCGGATTTGACCTATGGAATGGTACACATGGGTCTGAGGCAGGTCGTATTTTTTTGCCAGCGCCAGGCCTATAACACCGGAAAACCAATAGTTCGAGAAAATAACGTCGTACTTCAGCGCCTCAAGCTCAATCCGCTCCTTCACTCCGGAAATAAAATCGGGAATGATTTTTAAAAAGTCATCCCGTGGCATGTACCCCTTGGGACCTGCCTTAACGCGGATGACTCGAAAACCAGGACGAACCTGTACTAACTCTTGTTTGGACGCTTGATCCCACCTGGTGTACACATCGACCGAATGACCTTGCTTGGCCAACAGCTTGGCGATGTTCATTACGTAGATATTCTGCCCGCCCGATTCCTTTGACCCTATTTTTGCCAACGGATCGGCGTGATCAGAGATCATTAAGATACGCATAAGCTCCTGCCCTTTTTACGGCTGCAGTCGCACGGCACTTGGCCGCTTTTACGAAGACTTAACAGATACAAACCCTCCACTAAGGTTACAACCATCATACACCTACATCAATGATCGTGCAAGCATCACCCCCTGTATTGCCGAAATAGCTTATTGATTTTAAGTGTCGAGTCGGCTCTGCCAGGTTGGCGGCAAAAGGTGCGGGTACCACTTTTCAAGCACAAAATAGTATGCGTCGCCAAAATCACCCAACTTGCCCGTTAAATGGGTTCGCAACTCGGCTTCCTCGAAACCATGAAAAGAAACCGATTCGTGGTTTAAAACAATCGGATCAGATGTAGTTATTTCGTACACGATAAACAGGTGGTTTTCGTCGCGGCCAATAACTTGGCGATGGAAGCGTCCGCGGCCGACCTCTTTGTAAACGATGTTCCGTGTGCCTATTTCTTCCTCGCACTCGCGAAGCAGCGCCTCAACATCCGTTTCGCCGGCACGGACATGCCCGCCCACCGGGTTTACGAGCTGCCCGGCATCCTGCCGGTCGGCCGCTTGCCGCACCAGACACCATTGGCCGTCCTTGCGCAAGCAGCCGATGACCGTTTTGTGCAACAACCCCTGCTCATGTGCCAGCGTTTTGAGCGCTTGGCGCACGGTCTTTCCCGATTCGGTCACAATATCAACAAGTTCGTCTGCCACGCGACCACCTTTAATAACTTATCTCTTTTACGCAATAAAGGGATTATACAACAAAAGAGCCGACAAATCGGCTCTTTGGGCTTAATGGTCTTGGAGGGCCCGGTGGGACTCGAACCCACGACACGAGGCTTAAAAGGCCTCTGCTCTAACCAGCTGAGCTACGGGCCCGCTCGGTTTATGCGGGCTCTAACAGATCACATTATCCGTTTTTTTGCACAAAAAGTCAACCGCGAGCGCGCTACTTACGGCGTTTGTCGTGATGCTTAAAGCTACCGCGCTGCAGCCACAGAAAATTTAAACTTGCCAGCGCCCCTACTCCCACCACCAGAGCCTGGGCTTTTACCAAGTGCCGCCAGACTTCCTGGCTTTCCAGCTCGAACCGCAGACCGGTTGGCAAGAGCGGCACAACTAACAGCAGAGCCAGCGAGCCGGCCGCTACAGCAGGTAGCACGTTTAACAGCATCTTTGTCTTGCCGTGCAGGCTAAATATGGTTACTATGCAGGTCACGATGGCGGGCGTCAGCAGCAAAACTAGCTGCATAGTGCTGGCGCTCACGCTGCCGGCTTGCTCGGAAAACAGTGTTATTAGCGAGTTCGCCTCGCCAGCCACGTACTCTACCAGCACCGCGCCCAGGCACAAGCTCAAAAACACCAGCGCGGCGTTGACACGCAGCACTGTCAGCACTACAACCGGCGCCGCCAGAGCAATAATTAGAGCAAGATCATGCGACATCTACTTTGATAATAGCACGAGCGGAATCGGACTCAGGCCACACCGGATATTTCCGATAAAGGCACCCCAACCGCACGTGCCGTATCGGAAATATCCGGTGTGGCCTGAGTGCCACTACGCGCCGACTTTGTCTTTGCGGTTGCGCTGCTTGGCGTTTTGTTCGATGTATTCGATGATTTTACCGGCCAGGTTGCGTTTGGTCAGTAGTTCGGGCGTTTTTAGGCTGCCGGACGAGTTTACTTCCAGCACCAGCGAGCCGCGTTCGGAACGCATCATATCCACGGCGCACACCGGCAAGCCCATGGCTTTAGCGGCTTTTATTGCGGTACGCTCTTCGTCGTCTGTAAGTTTGACGGGTTTGCCCACGCCGCCTTGGTGGGTGTTGCTGCGGAAGTCGTCGTCCAGGCTCTGCCGTTTAAAGCTGCCGATAACCCTATTACCTACCACGATTGCCCGCACGTCGGTACCGGCCGACTCTTTGATAAACTCCTGTACGAGGAATGTCACGCCCTCCACGAAGAAAGCCTGCATTACCGCTTTAGCGGCTTTGTTGGTTTCGGCTAACACCACGCCGTTACCGTGCGTGCCGCGAGCGACTTTTACAATCAGCGGCGCGCCGCCGGCTGCCTCAATCACCTCTTCGAAGTCCGCGGTTTCGCGCGCAAACACGGTTTTGGGTACGCCCACGCCGGCACGGGCTAAAATCTGGTACGCCCGCAGCTTGTCGCGGGAACGGTTAATGGCGATTGATTTGGCAGTGGTGTACACGTCGCGCATCTCGAACTGCCGCACCACGGCGCAACCATATTTGGTGTAGCTCTGTGCAATACGCGGGATTACCGCGTCAAAATCATCAAGAACTTTACCCTTGTAATACACGACTGGATTGCCCTTTTCGATGGTCATGTAACATTTGGCATAGTTAACTATACTTACTTCGTGGCCGCGATTCAGCGCCTCTTCCTTTAAACGTTTCGTCGTGTAGTTTGCCGCTCCCTTGGACAAAATTGCTATCTTCATAACTACTCCTTTGAGCTGGCGCTATATTTTGCCTTTATCTCGGCCTGGCGCTGTTTTTCCGCGGCAAGCGAAGTACCGAGTTTGACGTCCACTATAAACTTGCCGCGCAGAACATTCCGGCCAATAAGCACAGGGTACAGTTGTGTCGACCGATCTGCAAGTGTAAAAGTGGCGCGGATTTTGCGCCCACCTAGAACCACTTGCGTGCGTATTGTATACCGCAGTGCGCTTTGGCCGTTGGAACTGCGGACTTCTGTCTTCCCAAATGAACTAAACGATTGCTTTTTACCGGTAAATAACGGGCTTGCCACATCGAAAAACACGACTTCTAGCCGACCATCATACTCAGTAACAGATTGCACACCGATGGCGGAAATACCGGCACCTGTGTCGATGCGGGCGGGAATATCTTCAAATCCCAGTATTGGAAATGCAATTCTTTCAGATCTACCGATAACTGTTTTTTCTTTTTTCAGCATGGAACCTTCCACTTAAGTCTTTCTATTATGTCACACCGAACTGATCGATAGTAGCTGTGGTATTTTCCTCAACGTATTTCGTAAGACTCTCGAAATCATCTACATTTTCGTCTGCTATTACGAACTCCGCAAGCGCCCCTCCCCCATTTTTTGCGTGCAGGCATACATCACCTTTCTGGGCGAGAACTCGCATAAATACGGTCGAACGATCTTGCTCAAGTTTTTTCAACCCAGGTAGGTCGCATAACACTCCCTCATCATGTGGATAGATACTGTATGCACTGCAGTATTTCCGAAGCTTCATGAGGATAACCGGCTTCTCGCCTAAATGTATAAGTAAGTCGTTTAACGAGTGGTCGATGCCGTAAGCCTCCTCATACATAACGTGACGAAAGCGCCCTAGTCGCGGCCCGATTTCTATGATCTTCCAGCCTTGTTTGGTCTTTACCATCTCCACGTGTGCAGTGGAATGCGTGAGTCCGATGGCGGTAAGTGCCTTTTCCACTGCTTCGAAAGCAGCTGCCACCTCTTGCTCCGTAAGCCCGCTCGGTAGAAATCGTTTATACAAAAAGAAATCATCTATCCCGATGGTTTTAGCCGGAATGTAGCCCACTACCGGGCAGTGGTAAAATTCGCCGGGTCGCATAACATAAGAATCTACAGAGTAAAAATCCCCTTCTAGAAATTCTTCGACAATCACGCTGGGAGCGGTACTGCGGTCTTGCTTCTTATAGATATCGCCAATCATATTAAAAACCCGCTCTAGTGTTTCCGACAGCTCACTACGCGAATAACAGGTCTGAATAAGTAGGCTTGAGGCCAGGTTTGCAGGTTTTACGATTACTGGATACTGGAGCTTAGTCTCGACACTATCTACCGCATAACGACTACTATCGTGAACTTGTGCAAACTTTGGAGTAATTTCCGGAGCATACTTCAAAAATGCTTCACGCATCAATCGCTTGTCGGTGGCTATCTCTAATGCCTTCGTAGGCGCAACAGGTAAGTCGCCAGGTAAATGCGCGACTACCTCTCGTAGGTACTGAATATTTTTGTCGCCCCGGCACACAACTGCGCGAATTTTACCCTTAAATGGCGCTAACACCGCATCAATCTCCTCAGGTGAAGAGAATCTGCAGGCTATTAGCTCCACTGGTATGTTAAACCCCTCAGCCTGCTCCAGCACCCCGGGATTTTTGGCTAATACAATTAGTCCAAGATCGGCGAAAGGCAATCTTTGCCGAATTTTACTCATGCTCCTAAGAAGATTGGTCGAAAGGGGGCTGACAGCAAGCACAAATACTTCTTTTTTCATGAGCGAAGTGTAACAGCGGTTTAGCCTAGTGTCCAGTAGCCTGAATACGGATATAGCCCATGACAATGGCGGCAATAATCAATACCACGAAAAGTAGTACGATCAAAATAATGCCCTGTTCAGAGTTGGTGTTACGATCCATGCTTATGTTGTATTATCATAAAACTGCAGGCTTTTGTACATGCCTTTTTTAATAATCAGGACTTAAGGTCTAGCCAAACAGGCCGCGTTTTGGGTTGTCTTTAAACTCTTCTAGCAGTTCTTTTTGCCGTTTGGACAGTTTTTCTGGGATATCTACAATAATGCTCACAATGTGTGCGCCGCGAGTACTGCGCTGGAGGTGGGGAACACCGTGGCCCGAAAGCTTAAAGTCGGTGCCGCTTTGGGTGCCGGCCGGGACTTTCATGGTGATGGGGCCATCTACCGTGTCGACGTCTATTTCGGTGCCTAGCGCCGCGTCTGCCATGCCGATATGTTCCTCGCTCAAGATCAAATCGCCCTCGCGGGTGAACTTTTTATGGGCTTTTACGCGGATGTTGATGTACAGGTCGCCTTTAGAACCGTTGGCCACCGCCTCGCCGCGCTCGCGCAGGCGAATGGTGGCGCCGTCGTCTATACCGGCCGGGACTTTCAGCTTTACTGTTTGCTTGCGCATCTGCGTGCCTTTGCCGTGGCACACGGTACAGGCCTTTTCCGGTACCTTGCCGCTGCCGCGGCAGGTGTGGCAGGGCGCTGCCTGCTGCACATTGCCAAAAATCGTACGCATTACTTTGATGATCTGGCCGCTGCCCCCGCAGGTTTCGCAGGTTTTGAGTTCGAATCCCGGCTCGACCGTTTTACCTTGGCAGTGCTCGCAGATATCTTCTAAATTAAGACCGATTTCTTCCTCGTGGCCAAACACCGCTTCTTCAAAACTAAGAGTTAAGCTAGCCTCGACATCGCGGCCGCGGTTTGGCGTGCGGTCGCGCCGCGCCCCTCCCCCGAAAAAGCTGCCAAAGATATCGCCCAGATCACCGAAGTCAAAGTTGACGTTCTGGCCGTTAAAACCGCCGCCAAATGGACTACCGCCAGCACCGCCGCCCGCTCCGCCCACGCCAGCATGGCCGAACTGATCGTAGCGTTGGCGTTTGCCTGCATCTTTCAAAACTTCGTAGGCTTCGTTTATTTCCTTAAACTTGGCCTCGTCGCCACCCTCTTTGTCGGGGTGATGTTGCACGGCCAACCGGCGGAACGCTTTTTTAATCTCGTCCGCACTGGCGCTTTTGCCAATTCCTAATATTTCGTAATAATCTCGTTTAGCCATTGTGTTCCTTAAAAGCCTTAAAAATCTGCCTGTTAGATATAACGATTGTCTTGTCTGCCTGACGCGCCATTGCGTTAATAAGCTGGCCTTCAAATGTTACATAGATGATTTTTGTGCTTTGCTGGCGAGCAACTTGCAGCGACGCTAATAAATCAGTATCCGAACTTAAGAAGTACAAAGTAGTGCCACGCCCTCCCAAAGTTGCAATATCTACCGCCAAACGTACATCAACACCTTTTTCAAGCAGAACATACCCTTTGTGGCCGCACTTGCGGCAACGCTTGGCATCTCTCGCCCGCAAAATGCCAGCCTTGATAAAAGTGATACCCTGATTCGCTAGATAGGGAATCCACCTGTCGTTCCATTTCCGCATTCTTTGCAGGGTCGGCAACAGCTCTTTTGGACTAGACTTTAACTGGAGTTTGGTCGTGTAGTATCGGATGACTGCGGATTTCGACATACCCAGCTCCTCAAACAACAAGTTGCACTGTAGTCGTTGTAGCTGTGATCGGCTAGTAATAAGCTGCTTTTGCTTGAGACTATGCACTAAAGCATGGACGAAATTCTCGCCATCAATGAGTAATATTTGCTGATTCATGGTATTAAAAAACCTCGCAATGCTCCCGAAGGTCCAAAGCGAGGTGATGTCCTTTTAGGGTAGCACGATCGGCACTCGCCGTCAACCAGACCCTCATATCCTCCCTCGTTTCACATACCCCGCTGAGGCCAAGGCCAACACGGAGCGCTGTTTTTTTATTGTACCACGGCACAACCGATGTAGGTATCATGCCAGTCACTAAAACTTCATAATAATCACGTTTATTCATAACCTATTATTGTACCTTATTGACCCTGTTATTAGCCCTATAGATTAATCTGCCGATAGACACTGCGAAGAGGAGCGTAAAAAAGAGTACCCAGAACACACCGAGAATACTAGCGACAACAACCTCCCACCCGTCTGTGCAACCAAAATCTGCCGGGCCGGGTCCAGCGCAGACATGTTCCGGTTCGGGTTCCGTAATTAAACCGAACAAAACTAAACCTAATATCGAGCTAGACAAAACCAGTAAGAGCACGTCTAGCCAAGTCGTGCCTGGGGTTGGTTTAAAAATATTCTGTAGTCTGGAGGCAAATCCTGCCACGGACTACTCTTTCTTGTCGTCGACGACTTCGCCTTCTATTGGGCCTTCGTCTTTTTTCTTTTCGTCACCAGCGGTTTTGTCTTCGGCCGTTTTCTCCTCTTTGTTCTCGTACGTTTTGGCGCCGATTGGCATGATTTTGTCGGTTAGCGCTTTGGCTGCGGCTTCTAGTGCATCCTTGTCAGCCTTGTCGTCTTTGGCGACTTTTTGGGCTTCTTCTACGGCTTCGTCCAGGGTTTTTATATCCTCTTCGGCCAATTTGTCTTTGTTGTCGGACTTCATTTTTTCGGCTTGGTAGATGGCTTGCTCTAATATGTTGCGAGCTTCGACGGCTTCGCGCTTTTTCTTGTCTTCTTCGGCGTGAACTTCGGCGTCTTTGGCCATTTTTTCAACTTCAGTCTTGTCTAAGTTGCCCGACCCGCTGATGGTGATGCTCTGCTCTTTGCCAGAACCTTTGTCCTTGGCGGTCACGTTCAAAATACCGTTGGCGTCGATGTTAAAGGTTACTTCGATTTGCGGCACGCCGCGTGGTGCAGATGGAATGCCGTCGAGCACGAAGTTGCCGAGGCGCTTGTTGCCTTCCATCATTTCGCGCTCGCCTTGGCCGACGACAATTTCTACTTGCGGCTGGTTGTCTGAGGCAGTACTAAACACCTGGCTTTTACTTGTGGGGATGGTGGTGTTACGCTCGATTAGCTTAGTCATGACGCCGCCAAGGGTTTCGAGCCCCAGCGACAGCGGGGTTACATCCAAAAGCAGCACGTCTTTAACGTCGCCTTGCAACACGCCAGCCTGGATGGCGGCGCCTATGGCCACTACTTCGTCGGGGTTCACGCCCTTCATCGGCTCTTTGCCAAAGATTTTCTTTACTTTTTCTTGTACGGCGGGCATGCGGGTCATGCCGCCTACCAGCACGACGGCGTCGATGTCGCTGGCCTTAATACCGGCGTCCTTAAGGGCTTTCTCGCAAGGGTCGGCGGTTTTGTTTACCAAATCGCCAACCAAGCTCTCTAGTTTAGCGCGGCTTAATTTGTGCTCAAAATGCTTCGGACCGTCGGCGTCGGCAGTCAAGAACGGCAAGTTAACGTCTACTTCTTGCGCGGTGGAAAGCTCAATCTTGGCTTTTTCGGCCTCGTCGCGCAGGCGCTGCATGGCGGCTTTATCGCCGGAGATGTCCAGGCCGTGTTCTTTCTTAAACTCATCCACAAAATGGTTGACCAAGACGCGGTCGAAGTCGGCGCCACCGAGGTGCGTGTCGCCGTTGGTAGCTTTTACTTCAAATACGCCGTCGCCCAGCTCCAAAATTGATACGTCAAAGGTGCCGCCGCCGAGGTCGTACACGGCGATCTTTTCGTCTTTCTTTTCTTTATCGAGGCCATAGGCCAGGGCAGCAGCCGTCGGTTCGTTGATGATGCGTTTAACTTCCAGCCCGGCGATTTTGCCGGCGTCTTTGGTGGCTTGGCGCTGCGAGTCGTCGAAGTAAGCGGGCACAGTGATCACGGCTTCGGTAACTGGCTGGCCGAGGAACGCTTCGGCGTCGGCCTTCAGCTTGGCCAAGATCATGGCGCCAATTTCCTCGGGACTGTACTCTTTGTCACCCATTTTTACCTTGGTGGCGTTGCCGCTTTTGACGATTTCGTAACCCATTAGCTTAAGATCGCGCTGGACTTCTTTGTCTTCCCAGCGGCGGCCGATCAGGCGCTTCACTTCGTAAATGGTGTTTTTGGAATTTGTCACCTGCTGACGGCGGGCAATTTTACCTGCCAAACGCTCACCCTTCTTATTTTCGGCCACAACACTTGGCGTGGTGCGGTCGCCCTCGCTGTTGGCGATAACTTCGGCCTTGCCGCTTTGCATAACAGCCATTGCCGAGTTGGTCGTTCCTAAATCGATGCCAATAATCTTTCCCATTTGTTCAATCCTTTCGTTAGCAGAATGTTGCATAGAGTGCTAATACCACTTTATCATAAGAAATCTAGCACTCGGCTGTCAAGAGTGCCAGTAAATCCGACACGCTTTACCGGCGTACGCGTACCATGGCCGGGCGGAGGGTTTCGTCGCCCATTTGGTAGCCGGGTTGTAGTTCTTCGCTTACTTCCTCGTGGTCACCGTTGTTATCTTCCACGCTGACGGCTTCGTGCAGGTGCGGATTGAACGGCTCGCCGACTGTCTTAATTTTTTGCACGCCCAATTTCTCCAGCGCTTGTTCGAACTGCTTTACGATGCCCTTAATCCCTTTCACGTAGTCGTTACCGTCCAGGTCGGTCGGTGTGTGCTTGAGCGCTCGCTCGAAGCTATCGATAACTGGCAATAGGTCGCGCACCACGCTTGCTTTGGCCATAGATTGCAGGCTGGCCAGCTGCTCCTCGTGCCGGCGGCGTAAATTGGTGGCGTCGGCGCGTTCGCGCTGCAGGGCTTCGGTTAGCTCGCCAATTTGTTGCAACATATCGCCAGCTTTGGGTTGTTTACTCATATAAAACGTCCTCCAATGCTTGGCCAGCGCGGCGCACCAGCTGGGTTACGTCGCGGTAATTCTGTCGGGTGGGGCCGAGTACACCGATGTAGCTGCGGTCGGAATAAGGGCTAACGAAACGGCTAATAATAAGTGAGCAACCGGCACTGCGACCAATGGGGTTTTCCTGGCCGATGTACACGCTGAGAGGCTGGTTGGGTGCGGTCTCGCGCAGCCACGGCTCTAGATTGTCGAGTAACGTGGCTACCTGCCTCACTTGACCGGCCTGCACAAACTCCGGCTGGCCGAACAGGTTGGACAGGCCGCTCATATACAGCTGATTGCCGATAGTGGCCAGGCCGAGATTGTGCGTAAGCTCCACCAGCGTGTCCACGGCGTTGCGGATGGTGCGCTCCGGCAGGCCGCCGCCCTCCACCCGGGCGGCCAGGGCGCGCTCGGCTCCGCGCTCAGGCAGCGACTCTTTTTCTTCGGCCAGGTTGTTCACATAAAACCGGTAACCCTTGTCGGTAGGCACCCGCCCGGCGCTGGTGTGAGGCTGGTCGATAAACCCCAGGCGTTCCAGATCGGCCATATCGACGCGGACGGTGGCACTGCTTACGCCAAATACTTTAGCCAGCAAGTTCGAGCCGACAGGCGAGGCCACCTCGGCATATTGCTCCACAATCGCGAACAAAATTTGTCTTTGGCGCTCTGTCATTACCCAATAACTGTACCATTTCTGGCAGTCTTATTCAACGACTGCCAAATCTTAGGTAAGTTTGGCGAGTTCTTCGCGCAATCGGGTGAGGAGTTGCTCGGCGATGATCATGGCCTTCTGGTAGTGCGGTTCGACGGGCTTGCCCTGGCCGATATCATTCACCACTTCGACGGTCTTATCCAGATTGTCGTTGATGACGATGTAAAAATATTCCTGCATGAGTGCATGCTCTATCTCGCGGATGGCGCTTTGCAGACGGGCTGCCAGTTCGCTGAGCGGGATCGAACCTCCGCCGCGCTTCATAAAACGCTCCTCCCAAACCTCGAAACTGGGCGGCAGCAGGAACACCGGTTTGGCATTCAGCCCCAGCTGCATGTAGTGTTCGGCTCCCTGGATATCGATGTCGGATATCGCCACCCGGGCGTGCGCTCGGCCGACTTCGGCGATAGACGAGCCGGAAATCCACGAATCGTGGATAACCGCTGCCTCGATAAACTCCTTATTATCGAGCATACGTCTGATAACCGGCAGCTGGACGAAATGGTAGTCGACGCCATCCTTCTCCAGTTCGCCGTGGTTCGGACGCGGCGCGCGAGAGGTGTGTGAGATCAAAAAATAATACTTGCCGGGGTTGCGCTCGAGAAGCTGATGGATGACGGCGTTTTTGCCCGCGCCGGTGATGCCCACCATCAACATGAGCGGGGCGTGACGAACGGTGTCGAGTTTAGCCGGATCTGGCCGGTACGATGCGACCTTCCGTTTTAGCGCTTCGTCTATTTCCATAGGCAGATTATAGGGTATTCCGGTAAAAAAAGCAACGTTTACTCTAGCCGAGTTTCGACAGGATCGACTGGATGATTTGCCGCGCCTTTTGCTGGTAGGCCTGCATGCGAAGTCCGGGGGGTTCCCCGCTGGCTACAGCAGCCAGGTCATGCCACGACCGATTAACGTCGTCGTTGATTACAAAAGTAAGCTCCGCGCTGTGCAGCGCGAACAAAAATGATGTCTTGGCCTCTTTCAGCCGTTTCGCTACCCTCAGCGGCTCAAACCCATGCGCCTTTATCTGAACCTGCCAGCGTTCCCAACTGGCCGGAACGATAAACACTGGTTTAAAACTTCTGAACGGCAAGGCGCGAAAGGTTTCCAGGGCTTCTGCTAATACGGCCATCATTCCTATGCCCTCGGCAGGATAATCTTCTGGCCCGGTCGCATAAATGTCACCAAGCAGACTTGGCGCAACCTGTACAAACTGATGGTTGGCTATGCGTTCGAGCATCTCCTGCTTCGTTCGGAACCGGATTCCAACCCCGTCAACCTCATTCGGACGCGGGGTGCGGCTAGTTTGGGTCGGAATTAGACGCATGTTTCGGTGGTTTGCCGCCGCTAATATCATAAGCGTGCTTTTGCCGACAGCAGTCGGCCCGACCACAGCGACGAAATCGACCTGCCTAAGCCGTTCTAAAATCTGCGGCTGCGGCTGGTAACCAGAAAAATCCATAGCCCTAGTATGCCAGATTGAATCTCTTTGTCATAGAAGTTTTGAGTGTTTTTAATCTCGTTTGAGCATGACGGTGAAAGCTTCGGACGGGATGTCGACTTTACCAAACTTCTTCATGCGTTTTTTACCCTTGGCTTGTTTGGCCAGAACTTTCTTTTTGCGCGAGACGTCGCCGCCGTACAGGCCAGTAGTTACGTCCTTGCGAAACGCCGAGATATCTTCGCGCGCAATGAATCTGCCGCCCACCGCCGCCTGCAAACTCACCGGGAACTGCTGGCGCGGGATAACTTCTTTCAATTTTTCGACAATCTGCCGCCCAAGACGTTCGGACTCGCTGCGGTGAACCATAATACTTAACGCGTCAACCTTTTCGCCGGCGACATAAAAATCCAACTTAACTAAATCTTCGGCGCGGTAATCGGCTAGTTCGTAGCTGAACGAGCCGTAGCCGGATGTCAGGCTTTTGAGCTGGTCGTAAAAATCGGTCAGCAAGTTGGCAAGTGGCGCCTCAAAACTAACAAGCGCGCGCTGGTCGACGTAATTGAGGTTTTTGTGCAGACCGCGCTTGCTGGTTATTAGCTGGATGAGCGAGCCGACGTATTCCTGCGGCGCGACGATCTCGCCCTTAATCCACGGCTCGCGGATTTCTTTGATCTTGGCCACGTCCGGCAGGTCGGCGGCGCTTTTAATGTCCACCTCTTCGCCCGACAGCAACGTGATTTCGTAGTCAGTTGAAGGGTTAGTAACTACCAGGTCGAGGTTGTACTCGCGTTCCAAGCGCTCGCGCACAATATCCATGTGCAGTAGCCCCAAGAAGCCGATGCGGACACCAAAGCCAAGTACCGGCGAATTTTCCGGCTCGAACTGCAGCGCCGAATCACTTAAACTTAACTTCTCGATAGCGTCCTTTAGTTCCTGATAAAACTCATTACTCTCCGGGAAAAATCCAGCGTAGACAAACGGCTTTACATCCTTGTAGCCGGGCAGGGGAGAGTGGCTGGGAGTTTTTGCTAGCGTAACCGTATCGCCTACTTTCGCTTCGCGCGTAGATTTGAGGTTTGTAACAATGTAGCCGATTTCACCCGTTTCTATACTTGGCAGCGGCGACATGTCCGGTTTTAATGCCCCTACTTCCAGTGCGATTCCCTCGCTGCCGGTGGCCATCATTTTTATAATGTTATTTTTGCCGATTTTGCCATCAACCGCGCGGACATACAAAATCACGCCGCGGTAATCGTCGTAGTAACTGTCGAAAATGAGGGCGCGGGTTGGCTTGTCGCTATCGCCTTTGGGTGGCGGCACTTCGGCAATTACCTTCTCTAAAACCTCTGGTACGCCCTGCCCGGTTTTGGCGCTAATCTGCAAAATATCTTCAAATTGGCAACCAAGCAGGCTGGTGATTTCGGCGCCTACGCGCTCGACATCTGCAGCTGGCAAGTCGATTTTGTTCATCACCGGGATAATCACAAGGTCAGCGGCCATAGCCAAGTAAACATTGGCCAGCGTTTGCGCCTGCATGCCCTGCGTGGCGTCCACCACCAAAATTGCGCCTTCGCACGCCTCCAGGCTGCGCGATACTTCGTAGCTAAAATCCACGTGGCCGGGTGTGTCGATCAGGTTTAGTTGGTACCCTTTGTAATCCATACGCACCGGCTGCAATTTGATGGTAATTCCACGCTCGCGCTCCAAATCCATGCGGTCGAGCAACTGCTCTTTCATCAGCCGTTTCTCAACGGTGTTAGTAACCTCCAGTAGCCGGTCGGCCAACGTCGACTTGCCGTGGTCAATATGGGCAATAATGCAAAAGTTCCGAATATGATTTTGTGACATTGATATCATTATAACAGAGGTGAGGGATAATTCACAGTTCGTCGTCGAGGTGCTTTTGCTGGCGCTTCCACAGGCGGGCATAAACGCCGTTTTTAGCTAGCAGGGAATGGTGCGTGCCGTCCTCTACCAGTTCGCCGCCGTCAATGACGATAATGCGGTCCATATCGGACAGCGTGCTCAGGCGGTGCGCTACAACCAGCGCGGTTTTGCCGTGTAAGACCTCGGCAAAGGAATCTTTTATGATCTGCTCGCTTTCGCTGTCTAGCGCACTGGTGGCTTCGTCGAGCACCATGATAGGCGCGCCCTGCAGCACAGCCCGGGCAATGGCGATGCGCTGTTTTTGGCCGCCGCTTAGCTTGACACCCCGCTCGCCAACCACGCTTTCTACCCCTTCCGGCAGCCGTTTCACGAACTGCCAGGCGTGCGCCGCTTTTAGAGCGCGCTCGATTTCGGCATCGGAGGCATCCGGCCGGGAAAGCGTTACGTTTTGCCGGATGCTGGCGTGGAGCAGCAGCGGTTCTTGCGGCACGTAGGCAACCGCGCCGCGCAGGTCTGCCTGGCGGAGGTCGCGCACATCAATGCCGTCTATACTCACCGCACCCGCGTCCACGTCGTTAAACCGCAGTAGCAGTTTAATTAGTGTACTCTTGCCCGCACCGCTTAAGCCCACAACCCCGACCTTTTGGCCGAGCGGTATCGCCAGCGAAAAGTCACGCAGTACCCCGGCAGCGCCCTGCGCCTTGCCGTAGGTAAACGACACTGCGTCGAATGCAATCTTGCCGGCAACCGACGGCAGCGTCTTTGGCTCGGCCGGGTCGTTCACCGTATTTTGCCGGTTCAGTACGTCGAAGGCCGGAATAATTTTATCTACCCAGTCATCGTGCGTGTCTAAATCCTCCGACAGCGTGTAGATGCCGGATAAAATTGTCGTGGCGTACGTCACCGTCAGCACGGCTATGACTACAGAAATACTTCCGTTCGCCGTCTGATACACCGTAAGCCACAAAAGCACGATAAAAAAGATAACCGTTAGGCACTCGCGCAGCCCTATCAGCTTGGCCTGTATTGTGTAGCGCTTGGTGAATACCACCGCTTCGTCGACGGCCGCGGCTCGGACTCTGCCCTCAAAATTGCGCTCCTGCGCTGCCGAGCGAACCGCCAGGATGTTAGAAATAATGTCGGACATCTTACCAGAATTGGTTTTGTATAGCTCGCGCGAGCGGGCGCGGTACGGGTCTATCACCTTGGACGCCCAGAACAGATAAATCGCCTGCACAATAGTAAGTAGCAGTGCCACAGCACCGAGCAGCACGTCGAACCACATAATTACCGCCAGAGGCAACAAAATGCTAAGCAAAGTGTTAATGTACGTGGCGCGGAGCGCGCGAACCAACTGGGTAGTGCTGTCTACATACTGCCGCGTCGCGGTTGTCAGGTAGCCGGACATATTGGAGTTGAAATAATCGATGTCCGTGCCGATTAACTTGCTAAAGTAGCGTGCTGTAAGCGACGAATACACCTTGTTCTCTCCCAGCATGCCGATATACCTAACCAAAGGCGCAAGCACGCCGAGCAGCAGCGAGAAAAACCCAAACAGCAACACGGCTTGGCGAGCTCCGTCGTAATCGCCGGTGGACATGCGGGTAATTAAAAGGCTGAGCGCTACAGGCAGCGCTACAAACTTGCACACCCGTGCAATCACCTGCAGCACAAACGAAACACGAACTTGCCACGATGCGCCGAACGTCTGCCATAAATGACGGTACACTAAAGCGTATTTATTTTTGCCCTTGCGCGACATATCGCTCATCGTACCACATTGCAGGAAGCTCTGTAACAGAGAGTTCCTGTTTGCGCTATACTACATCCCATGCCTTACCAGCGCTACAGCTCGTACCGACGGCCGTATATCCGGCAGCCTCAAGCGCGGTCGAAACGGCGTTGGCCAAAACGGCTTTTTGTATTTGCCTTGCTGGCCGGAGTAGTTTTCTTAACCTTTAATATACTCGGCGGCAAGGACGGCGGGCTGGCCGGTATTGTCAAGAACCAGCCGCAGAAAGTAAGGATTGAAGGGCGCTACCTGTTTGGCGGCACCGTGGTTTGGGCGCGCCACATGCAGGATTGGAGCAAAAATGCCGACGGCTCTACAAACTACGCCTACCCGTTTAGCGGCTTGCACACCTTTGAGCGCGACAAATATGACGCCTGGCTGGCCGATTTGGAGTGTCCGGTCATGACCGAAGAGTTCTCGGTTGCACAGCAGACCACCGAAACCGCCTTTAACTGCCGCCCCGAATTTTTGCCCGAGGCCGCTAAATACTTTAACTTCTTCAACCTCGCCAACAACCACACCCGGGATTTCAACGGCCAGGCCGCCTTAGACGAAACGCGCCGCCATCTGGAGACTGCCGGCATCCAATATTTTGGCGACTTCGAGCCTGGGAAAACAGGTAACATCTGCGAGGTCGTAGCCATGCCTGTACGCATTATTTCCGAGCTGGACGGCCAAGAATCGAGCGAAGCTGCACAATTGCCGGTGGCGCTATGTTCGTGGCACTACTTTTTCCGCTTGCCCTCCGGCTCCGAAATCGAGACTATGCGAAAATACGCCGAGGCCATGCCAACGTTCGCATTTATCCAGGCAGGGATTGAGTACCGCGCCAGTGCAGACCAGTACCAACGCCAAATGGCTCGCCAGGTGGCCGACCTAAACCCCTCGTTCGTGGTGGTTAACAGCGCGCACTGGGTGCAAAACGGCGAGGCTTATAATGGCGTTCCTATTTTATACTCCACCGGGAACTTTATTTTCGACCAACAAACCAACAACGAAGTCACACGCAGCACCAGCCTGGACGCGACCTTGTCCATACCGTACTCCGGGCAACTGCAAAAATGGCTGGATTTAGGCGCATCATGCAAAACCTTCCACGACGATTGTTTCAAGCAAATATCTGCCCAGTCGCTAGAAAAACCGGCAATATCCATGGCCTACGACCTGATTGCTGGCGATAGCTCAAACAAACTCACCAAAAAGGCCGGCCCCGAAATCCAGGCCGCCGTAGAACAACGCGTCGGCTGGCCAGCCATAAAAGCTGCACTGGGTCAGTAACAATAAGCTGCAATCAATTTACGAGCCGGAAAATGGACGGTTGGTAGGCGGCCAAAGGATAATTTTTTTCAGCCAGGCGACAATCGGGCGTGCCTCGGACAGACCGAACAAGCCGGAGACGGCCAGGTGCGTGGTGAAAATAGCGCCAGCTATAATTGCCAGCTTAGTACCCAGTGTTACCACACCGGTGTCGCCGATCTCGAGCGGGAAGAACTGCACTATCACGTACCCGGCAAGCAGCGTAAAGCCCGACACCGACACAATCCGCCAGCACGCCGCCCAAAACTCCCGGTCAAACAATCCGTGGTCGCGCATGAGCATTATCGTCCACAGCAGCACTACTTCAAATAGCGCCGCGGTCGACACAGCCAGCGCCAAACCGGCAATGCCGTACGAGTCGGCTCGTGCCCACAACGCGGTCAGCCCAATACTGATAATAATGGTAATTACCGAGGCAATCAGCGGCGTCTTGGTGTCTTTCTGGGCGTAAAACCAGCGCGAAATAATAGAGTAAATAATTTTAAAGAATATCGCCATGCTTAAAAAGCCAAAAATAAGCGCTATCTCCGGTGCGTCTTTAGTAAAAATCAGCCGCGCCAGGTAGCCGCGCGCGAAAAACGCCACAATCACCACCGGCACAGTAATCCAGATGGTAAAACGTAAGATTTTAAGAAAGTCGAGGCGGAACAAATCCGGCCGCCCTTGAGCCAAACGCTGCGCCAAACGCGGAAAGGTCGCCGTGCCGATGGCCGAGCCGATCAAAAGAACCGGCGCGCTCTGCAAGATGTAGGCGTTGTTATAATAGCTGATGTTCCCTTCGCCCAGGCGGCGGGCAAAGTTGGTCTCGACAATGGTTTGCAGTTGGTCAACGCCTTGGTCGAGCGCGCGTGGCGGCAGCTGGTGCATCACGGTCTTAAAGTCGCGCTTGCGCCACAAAATCCTCGGCTGCCAGCGGTAGCGCGTGCCGATCAGCCCGATGCACACCACCGCCAGCTGCAAAATGCCGCCAATGAACGCGCCGACGCCCAGACCCTTAATCCCCAGCGCCGTGTCCTCAAAAATATAAATACTGGCGATGATAGACAGGTTGTAAAACAGCGGCGCGATAGCGAAAAAGAAAAACCTCCCCAGCGTTTGCTGCAAGCTGGACAGCATGCCGGAAATGGTAAAAAACAAGGGGTTAAGCGACAAAAAACGCATGATAGTTACGGCGTTATCGAGCTGCTCGGGCGTGAACCGGCCGCCGCTGACCATTTGCATCAAAGGCTCGGCGAACACAAAAATAATCACAGCTACCAGCATCATGGCAATACTTAACATGTTAAGTAAACTGGAGGTCAGCTCCCACATTGCCTTTTTGTTTCCCCTCTGCAACCTGTCGGCCAAAACCGGGATAAACGCTACGCCCAGCACACCCGCAGCCAAGGTGTAGAAAAAAAAGTCCGGGATAATAAACGCGGCAAAGTAGGCGTCGGTGCTGCCCGATCCGGTGGCCTCGAAGTTAGCGTTTACCAGCTTGGTACGCAGCAGCCCCAGCAACTGGCCGATAAGCGCCGTAATCACCAACAAAAATGCCACGTTGCTGATGGACATCCATTTTTTTATTTTTGGTGGCGTTTTTTCCTGCATGGGCGGAGGGTGTTACGTAGTGTTGGTTTTAGTATATAGCTTCTCGCCGGGATGGCCTATTTTTTCTAGGTGACTTGTCCATCTCGGGTTCTTCATATATTCTCACTGATCGTTCGACTATAAACCAGCGCCTGGCAAACACCTACGCCTAAACAGAGTTTGGAGCGCTAAAATCCCTCTAGGCGTTTATCGGCTAGTACAACGCGGCGGTTTTGGGCATTTTGGAGCCTTCGAGGACTTTGGCGACCTCCTCGGCTTCGATGGTTTCTTTTTCCAGCAGGCGGTCTTTGAGTTTTTCCAGCTTGGCCAGGTTGGCTTTTACTACCAGTCGGGCGCGCAGGCCGGCTTCCTTGATGAGTTCTTCGACCTCTTCGTCGATGAGCTTGGCGGTTTCGTCCGAGAAATTGCGCTCATGCACCAGCCGGTCGAGCATCATGCCGTCGTCGGTTTTAAACACTTGGTCGCGCAGCTTTTTGCCCATGCCTTGGTTCATTACCATGTCGCGGGCTAGTTCGGCGGCTTTTTGCAGGTCACTGCCGGCGCCGGTGGTTACGTGGTCGGCGCCGTACTTTACCTCTTCGGCAATGCGGCCGCCTAGCATGCGCGCCAGCACGTCTTTAAACTCCACGATGCTATGGTAGCTTTTATCCTCCGGCGGGATAGCCCAGGTAACACCGCCGGTGCCGCCACGCGGAATAATTGTTACCTTGTGGATGGGGTCGCTGTCGGGCAGCACGTGGCCAACGAGCGCGTGGCCGGCCTCGTGGTAGGCGGTTAGCTCTTTCTCTTTTTCGGTCATTATCTTGCTTTTGCGCTCCGGGCCGATTGCGACTTTTTCGAACGCCTCGGTAACGTCGTTGTTGGTAATTTCTTTGTGATTGAGCCTGGCGGCGATAATTGCTGCTTCGTTAGCGATGTTAGACAAATCCGCACCGGATGATCCAGCCGACTTGGCGGCCAGCGCATTAATGTTTACATCCTTAGACACTGGTTTTTTGGCAAAATGTACCTTTAAGATTGCCTCGCGGTCTTTGCGATCCGGCAGGTCGATGTTTACGCGGCGGTCAAAGCGACCGGGGCGGAGCAGGGCAGGGTCGAGCACGTCGGAGCGGTTGGTCGCGGCCAGAACAATCACGTTTTGACCTTGTTCAAAGCCGTCCATTTCTACCAAAATCTGGTTGAGGGTTTGCTCGCGCTCATCGTGGCCGCCGCCCATGCCGCTGCCGCGGCGCCGACCAACGGCGTCAATTTCGTCGACAAATATAATGCACGGTGCGTTCTTTTTAGCCTTTGCAAACAAATCACGAACACGACTGGCGCCAACACCTACAAACATCTCCACAAACTCCGAACCGGAAATGCTAAAGAACGGCACATTCGCCTCGCCAGCCACTGCGCGGGCCAGCAGCGTTTTGCCTGTTCCGGGCGGCCCGACTAGCAAAACCCCTTTCGGAATGCGCGCGCCCAGGTTGGCGAACTTTTTGGGGAACTTCAAAAACTCCACCACCTCTTGCAGGTCTTGCTTGGCTTCGTCCGAGCCGGCCACGTCCTTAAACACTACCTTGTCTTTTTCGTTACCGTACAGCCGCGCCTTACTCTTACCAAAACTCATCGCCTGGTTCCCCTGCCCTTGCGCACTGCGCAGCATAAAGAACAAAAGCGCGCCGATAAGCAGCACTGGCAGTAACGAAATGCCGATGGTTGCCAGCGTCGAGCCGGTTGACGACTCCGCCTTGTACGATACCTCTACCTTGGATTGGTCAAGCCCCTCCTCTTGCAGGCTGGCGGCCGGGTCTTTAAACGACTTTAGCGTCGCCGCATCCTCGCCCTTTTTGGTTATGGCCAGTTCGTTGGCCTTTACCTCGATTTTCTGGTACTGGCCTTCGTTGGCCTCTTGCACCGCTTGAGTGAACGGGATTTCCTTGAGCGAGCTAGGCTGGCTGTACGCTGCAAAAATAATTAGGCCGAATAGAACAAGCAGCGCAACAAACCCGAAATTACGAAAGCCGCGCTTGCCGTTTTTACCGTTTGTTCCACCTCGAAAAGACTTTTTAGTTGGATCCATGCACCGATTATAACAGCTAAACTGATTTTTCCGAACGGGGGCGAGGTTCGAGCTTGATGTTTTGCTTGCCTAGGCTTAGGCGATGCCTGGCATCGACATCGGCCAGCTTGCCCGGAGCGGCGGTTTTTGCGGCGATCACCAAGTGCTCCAGAAGCGCGCGGTCGAAGTGCGCGATGCCGTTGCGGCGCAGCCAAGCCGCCATCATTTCCTTAGCGACGGAAAACGGCAATTGCAAATACCAGCCGCGGTCAAGTTCGTCTCCAGCCGGCTGTTTTGCCAGGTCTTCTTCCAGCAAATGATCGATCTGGGCGTTAATTTTGCCAGCGTTTTCTACGCGGCGCAGCAAGTCCTCGCGGTCGGGCGCGGTAAATCGCGACATGATGTGCTTGCGTATATAATTGCGCAGGTAGCGCTCGTCGGCGTTGGTACTGTCCTCGTACCAGGCCAGATTGTGCTCGCGCGCGTAGGCCAGGATGTCACCCTTCGTCCACTGCAACAGCGGGCGCACCAACTCCTTGGTACTTACGAGCGAGCTCAAACCTTTCCGCCCGGTTCCCCGCAGCATGTTAAGTATCGCCGTTTCCAACATATCGTCTTGGTGGTGAGCGGTGATGATTGCCCTGGCGCCATGCTCGCTCATAACCTGGCGCAAAAATTTGTAGCGCGCGTCGCGCGCCGTGGCTTCGCTGGCGTCCGGTCCGAGTTTGCCACTGCGGTAAACCACCGGCAGCCCATAATGCCCGGCCAGCTTTTGCACCAGCATGCGGTCTTCGGCCGAATCCTCACGGATGCCGTGGTCAAAATGCGCTACAACCAACTCCAATTTTGGCTTTTTGGCCAGCAAGTCAAGCAGCACCACCGAATCCACCCCGCCCGAAACCGCCACCACGTACTTGCCTGTGTTAACTCTTATATTCATACGGCTTATTGTATACCCCGCGCGCTTTAAGCGGCCGGGTGTGCGCCGCCACGCCGAACGCCAGCGCCACAATCGCCACGTTTTTGATGATGTACTGCCCTTCCAGAGTCGGCACCATAAACGACTGCCAAGTGAGTTCCGGCACCAAAATAAGCGGCGAGCAAACAACAAGTAAATGCGCGAATAGCAGCGGTACAACCACGCGGGCAGCTCGCGGTATTAGGAACAGTACGCCGATGACGCACTCCAAAAGCGCCAAAAACTTGTAAGAAAAGTCAAACCAATCCAGGCCGATGGTTTTAGCGGTCAGCACCTCGGCCAACTCGCCCGCCGGACTCACGCCAACCAGCTTCAAAAAACCAAACCAAAAGAAAATGATAAAAAATGCTACGCGCGCCAGCGGAATGTACGTCCGACGGAAAAAGACGATAGCCCGCTCATCCCAATGCTCGATTTTCTGCTTCATTACATTCAGTATACAATCTAAAAGTATGGCTAAGAAACGAACATCCAACGCCTGATCGAGCTGCAACAACTACTACTTGCCTTTGGCGCCGTCGAGCGTGTGATGTACATCCCAGGTCTGGATCGGCGCGAAAGCGACATCGAGCACAGCTATTCACTGGCCATGACCGCCTGGTTCTTGGCGCCCCATTTTCCTGAGTTAGACGCGGGCCACCTGATCAAACTTGCTTTGGCGCACGATGTAATCGAAATTCAGGCCGGCGACACCTTTGTGTACGGGGCACAGGAGCACATCGATAGCAAAGATGAACGTGAGCGCACTGCGCTAGCGCAGCTCCAAAAAGATTGGCCCGACTTTCCGGAAATGACCGCAGCCGTCAAAGAATACGCCGACAAATCGAGCGAAGAAGCCAAGTTTGTTTACGCGCTCGACAAAATTCTGCCGCCCATGATGCATTACTTGGGCAACGGCCGTGTCTGGCAAGAACACGGCGTTACCAAAGAGCGCTTTGTGGCTCTACACGAAAAGAGAATTGCCAAAGATTCGCTCATATATCCCTACTATCAAGAAATCTTGGCCTTCTTTCAAGACAAGCCCCATCTCTTCAAACAATCCTAGCCATCAGGGATAAAATATGCTATATTTGATCTGTTCTTGTCTCGGCACGGGCCGGGAAGAGCAGTCTGCGCGGCGGAATTATTCCGACGCCCGGCGCAGGCGAGAAACCGATAGCGGGTGTCACATTTACAAGGCGGCGTAGCTCAGCTGGTTAGAGCACAGGACTCATAAGCCTGGGGTCAGTGGTTCAAGTCCACTCGCCGCTACCAAAACTGTTGGACGCTTCGCTCGAGGCCGACATAACATCCCGCAGGGATGTTATGGGTTCAAGTCCACTCGCCGCTACCAATAAAATAGTTATGATTTCCAAATCTGCGACCGAATTTGCCGCGCAACTTGTCCGGCAGCTGGCTTCCAGCGGTTTTTACATTACCACCGTCGAATCCTGTACCGGCGGCGCGCTGGCCAATGCCATTACTAACATTCCCGGTTCGGGTGATGTTTTTAAAGACGGCTTTGTCACTTACTCTAATCAGGCGAAAATCGCGCTTGGCGTTTCCGAAAACATCCTTTTAAAGCACACTATGTATTCGCTGGAGACCGCCCGGGCAATGGCCGAGGCAGGCTTGGCGCGCTCAACTGCAAATCCTCATCTGGCCGTCGGCATTACCGGCACGCTTAACCGCGTCGATCCCGAAAACCCTAAAGCCTCGGCCGTCGGCGAAGTCTTCATCGCCATCCTAAAGGCTGGAACGCCCACTCATCAGCAGAAGTTGGCGGTGCCGGCCGCTTTGTCACGTCACGACGCTAAGCAGTTTGTTGTTGCCAGCTCGCTCCACCATCTACTAAACGTCCTGTAGTCCCGCGGATTGCGCCCGGCTGGCCGCTGTGGCACAATAAACATAAGGGGGATAGAATGAATACGTTAAATAAAGTTGTGTACGTACTGTTGATCGTTGGCGGGCTTAACTGGGGTATGGTCGGCATGTTCGACATAAACGTCATCGGCAACATCTTCAGCCAGGATTTATCGCGCCTCATCTACAGCTTCGTTGGCGTAGCCGCGCTGGTTGGGGTTTACAAACTCGCTAGCGCCAAGCCGCACGCCAGCCTTGCTAAGAAAAAATAACTCTAGACTGAGAATAAAAATAGACCGAAGCGCTTCGATCTATTTTTATTGAAGTTTAGTTTAGGCTTTCGACAATATGCTGTCTATTGCTAGTATTTTCTTATTTTTCGTTTTTACTAGCTCGAACACTAGCCCACTCTTGGTTTGTACCGTCATTGGTTACCCCTAATTTATTTGTTTTTTAAAGTGTTTGTTTGTGATCACAACATGTATTATTATACATGATTTTCATGCTTTGTCAACATGCGTGCTTCACTTGAACGCATTGTAGCATCCCGGTCAAGGTTTGCAACCCAGAAAGTTTAACGAACACTCCTCTTGGCAATAGATGTATATCTAATTTCAACAGGAAAGGCCTCCGAAGAGACCTTAAAATCTTACTTGGTTGCGGGGCCAGGACTCGAACCTGGGACCTCGTGGTTATGAGCCACGCGAGCTGCCGCTGCTCCACCCCGCGATGAACCTTTAGTATAGCAAACAGCGGCGTGATAATCAATTTTCAGGGGCGTTACGATGGAACAAGAAGTCCATCCATGCCTGAAAATTGCGCTGGTAGACCGGCCGATTGTCCTCGGCGGATTCGGGTTTTGCGGCGGCTTTCGGTAACTCTACGGTATTGGCAAGGGCAACGCCTCTGGGAACGATTACCACCGTTTCCCCTGGCGCCGCCAGGCCAAAGCCTTCGCGCGCCGCCAGCTCGAGGTATTGGTTTGTCTCGAAGTATTTGTTTTCCAGGCGCTGGTTTTCGTTTATCAGAGCCTGCAGGTCATTTTGCTGTTTAAGATGGGCGATTTCCCGTTGCAGTTGGTAGTTTGTCTCGATCGTCTTAACGCCGCTCCAGCTTACCATCAGCACAACCAGCAGAAAAAGCAGCAACCCCACAACCCGCACGTCCCGGAGCTGCAAGACGGCTTGTTTTGTTTTATAAAATCCGTGTTTGATTTTGGCGAACATAAACAACTGTATTGTATACCGGCCCCTTGTAATCTGCTATACTCGTATCTGTTAGCCCAACGCGGGGGCGTAGCTCAGTGGTTAGAGCAGAGGACTCATAATCCTTTGGCCGATGGTTCAAATCCATCCGCCCCCACCAATCAGTTTGTTGTTAGAAGTTTTAATGATTCGGCTGGCGATTTAGCGGCCATTAACTCTTCGCGGAGTTCTTTGGCGCCGTCGAAGCCGTTTATGTAGATTTTGCAAAACTTATTTAGAGTGGCTATGTTGCGCTCGCGTTCCCCCCACGTTTCGGCAAAACACTTAACATGTTTAGCAAATAACTCGATCTTTTGCTGCTTAGTGTAGCCTGGCCATGGACTGTTTGCAGCGAATACAAAGGGGTCGTGGAAGATACCGCGACCGATCATAACACCGTCCAGCCTGTATGTTGCGGCCAGTTCCAAACCTTGAGCGCGCGACATAACATCGCCGTTGCCAACCACCAATGTTTCCGGGCTGATATTGTCACGCAGTTCCCGTACCCGGCCAATCAGGTTCCAGTTGGCTGGCACGGCACTTTGTTCCTTGGTCGTGCGTCCATGGATAGTTAACATGCTAAGGTTTTGCTGGAGCAACAGCTCGGGCCACGACAGGTCAGCAACATTAAAGCCGGTGCGAGTTTTTACGCTCACCGGAACCTTGCCAGCGGCGCCAGCTTGCGTGGCTTTAATAATTTCCACGGCAAGGTCGCGGTTATTGATTAGCGCGCTGCAGCAGCCGTTCTTAACCACGGCTTTCACCGGGCAGCCCATGTTGATGTCAATGCCCGCAAAACCCATCTCGATCAACTCTTGCGCGGTTTTGTAGTAGTTTTCCGGGTTCTTGCCCCATATTTGGGCGATGAGCGGCTGCTCCTTGGGTGTAAACTGGATTTTATTGAGCAGATTTTTGCGGCCGGGGCTTTGCAGGCCGTCGACGTTCACAAACTCCGTAAAAAACAGGTCGGGCGCAGCGCAGTCGGCCACAATCTGGCGGAACACCGTGTCGGTAACATCGTCCATCGGCGCCAACACAAAAAACGGCTTGGGCAAATCTTGCAAAATCATTGATACTATTTTACAACAGTTTTCCGGCTATTCCCAGCGGAAGACTTTGGTGGCGACAAAATAAATAACTATCGTCCAGACGGCAATGATTAGCAGCTCGGGGCCGAGATCGAACAGTGTAGCGTTTTCGGTGGTGATTTGCCGTATTCCGTCGATAACGGGCGTGAGCGGCAGATAGGTAGCGATGGTTTGCAGCCATTCGGGCATCAAGAAGATCGGGAAGAACACGCCGCTTAGGAACATCAACGGGAATGCTACCAGGTTGCTGAGCGGAGCCGACTGGTTCTCGTTCTTGGCCCAGCCGCCAATGGCCAGGCCAAAGCCGAACAGACTGAAAATGCCAATGAGACTAAACACCGCCAGAGTGAGGTAATTGCCGCGCATCTGGAAATCGAACAGCAAAATACCCACAATAAACATGGCCACGATGGAAAGCACGCCAACCAGCATGTACTCCAGCGCCGTGGCCAGAATAAGCTGCGAGGCCTTTAGCGGTGTGGCGCGCAAACGGCGCAAAGCACCGGTTTTTTTGTCGGCTAGAAAACCGTTTGCCATGCCGAAAATCGCCAGGCTCATAATGGAAAAGCCGATCAGCCCCGAGAAGGTGTAGTCAAAGCGAGTGAGGTTGGAGGTTTCGGTGGACTTTTGCTCCACGGCCAGCGGTGGCGACGACTGGGTAAGCTCCCTGTTTGTTGCTTCTAGCTCCTGTTGCATAATGCCGCCGACGGTTTGGCCGGTCTGCGGGTTGGACTCTTCGTAGTACACTACCACTTTGCCGCTCGGGGCGCCTGCTGTGTCGGGCGCGCCGAAACCGGATGGCAGCTCGACGATGCTGTCTATCTCGCCTCTGCCCATTTTGTCTTTGGCGGCGTCAAAACTGGTAATACCCTCTTTTACTTTAAACACGCCGTTTTCTTTGGTTTGCTCTACGAACTGCGCAGCAAACTGGGTATCGGACCTGTTGATGAGCGCCACGTCAAAGCTGACGTCGGTGTCGCGGAACAGCGAGCCAAAGACAAACAAAAACAACAGCGGGAACATAAAGGTAAAGAACAGAGCCACAGGGTCGCGGAACCAGCGCTTGGTAAGCATGGCACACAGGATAAAAACTGTCTTTGAGTAGCGTTTTATGTTATTCATGTTATTCCCGCAGCGCCTTGCCGGTTAGGTCGATAAACACGTCCTCTAGGCTAGCTTGCTCTACCTCCACTGCTTTTTTAAAGCCTCTGGTTAGCAAGCTTTTAATGAGGTTTTTGGGCGAATCGAGCGCGATGATCTGGCCGTTGTCCATGATGGCCACGCGGTCGCACAGCAGCTCGGCCTCCTCCATGTAGTGAGTGGTCAGGATGACAGTAATGCCCCTCTTTTGGATTTGCTGGATTAGCTCCCAGAGGTGACGGCGCGCCTGGGGGTCGAGGCCGGTGGTTGGTTCGTCCAAAAACAGCACGCGCGGCTTATTGACCAGCGCCGAAGCGATGCTAAAGCGCTGCTTTTGCCCGCCGGACAATCGCTCTACGCGGTCGCCGGCTTTATCGGTAAGTTCCACTTCGGCGAGCAGCTCGGACGGGTTAACTTTGGCGCCGTAAAAGCCGGCAAACATCCGCAGTTGCTCCACCAGAGTTAGGCGGTCGTAGAAGGCCGAGCTTTGCAGCTGTATACCAATAATCTCCTTAACAGCCTGGGGCTTTTCGGCGACGTTTATTCCGCCCAGCAATACCTCGCCGCCATCGATGGGTCTGAGCGCCTCAATCATCTCTAGCGTCGTGGTTTTGCCAGCGCCGTTCGGCCCTAAAATGCCGAACACCTCGCCTTGGACAACGGTAAAACTTATATCCTTAACAACCTTGTTCTTGCCATAGGTTTTTTGCAGGTTGCGAACTTTTAGGATTTCTTTGTGCTTCACGGTAGTAGTATAAGGGCATACCGCCAAAATAAGAACACCCCGCAAGTGCCGGGGCGTTCCTAGAGGCAGAGTTAACTACGCGTTGGTAACGGTTAGGAAGCCGTTGCGTGGGTTTTCTTTTACCTTCTTGTTCTCGGGTAGGTCGCAGCCTTCCGGACGCTCGTCTTTGCTGAAGTAAAAAATCTTTTGTACTTTGCCGCCGCGAAGTGTTACTTCCTTCGAGTTCAGGTAGTAGGTAACACCTTTTGAGTTAGTGTGCTTGTATGCCATCGCTGCAATTTCTCCCTCTGTTATGCATTAATAATGGTACCCCTACCATACTCTGTTAGAAATCAGCCTGTCAAGCCCGCATTATAAAAACATAAGGGTCTTGCAGCCGGTTGTGCTTATGTATTACACTGGTGACATTAGTGGTAAGAGACGTTTAAGGAGAAAAAATGGATTTTTCGCGCAACACAACTTCGCAACCGGCTGCCAGGCCCGCAGGAGTAGGTACCGGTAAAAGTAACGCCTGGAAGGGCAGCCCCACGTGGCTACGGGTAATTTGGGTCATCTTGCTGTTTGCCGGTACGGCGCTGATAGTCGCCGTTCTCGCACTGCTGTACTCCGGCGGCGACAAGCAATCTAAGCTCATCGACAAAACCAAATTCCAGGCGGTTTTCCTGACGGATGGCCAGGTGTACTTTGGCAACCTCGTAAACGTTAACAGCGAGTACATGGATCTAAAGAACATTTATTACCTGAGTGTAGGCCAGCCGGTCCAGCCCAAAGAGGGTGAGAAAGAGGGTGACACCACCATAACACTGCAGAAGCTCGGCTGCGAACTCCACGGCCCTGTAGACCAAATGGTCGTCAACAAGGATCAGGTGAAGTTTTGGGAAAACCTAAAGACAGACGGTTTAGTTTCCCAGAAAATCGACGAATGGGTAGCGCAAAACCCCGAAGGTCTCAAGTGTAACACTAACCCCCAGTCGAGCCTTGAGCTAGACGCCGCCCTTAGAAATAGCTAGAAAAAGCTGTAAGGTACTCTTAAACCAGCCCGCAAAACGGGCTGGTTTGACTATCCTAGGTGTGCACGCTTAAGCTAAAGCATCTGCTAGGCGCCGCTAACAAAGCGGCCAAGCAAAAAGCGGGCAGCTGTAGCCGCTAAAAGCAGCCCGCTGGCCACCAGCAGCCAGCCAGCCAGGTCAGGCGACCATTTCGGGCTGGCAAAATCAAACTTGTACAGAGCGTCTGGGATAGTCATGGGCGTGGCGCCATGATCTTTTACATACTGCTCGATGCAAGGCACCCGCGGGCCGCCCGAAAAGCTGCCAGGGTGCAGCCCTTCGCAATGCGCCTGCGCGTCGGTGTATACCTTGGAATTGGCGGCGTTCACCCGGTCTTGCTCGGCTTTTACCAGGCGTTCGTAGGTTGCTTTTAAATGAATCGGCGGATAAATGCCTTCCGCGCCACCGGTGAGATCGGTATTCATGTGGCCGTTTACATGCGCGCGCAGCTTCTGCAGGGACTGTTCCACGCCTTGGCCGGACTCGTCGGCGGCATACACCGCCTGGCGCAAGCTCACCATAGTTTGATAATTTTGCCGCAAGGCCGCCACGGCCAGCCCGGCGCACACCAAAAACGCGGCTAAAAGATACAGCGTTTTAACCGGTCGTACCCGCCGCCAGAGATAATGAAATGTTTTAGAACCCACTTCAAATCTCCACTCTGTTAAGAGAAGGGCGTTCTGGTGAGTGCCAGTTGTTAGTTCTTGGGAGGAAGTGTATCTGTAGGTACACTGACGAGCAAAACTGGCAACTGGTGCAGCCAGAATGGTCTGAGGCTGGAGGGGAGGTTTGAAATGGGTTCTTAGTATCCATGTTTGTTTATTTTACGCTGTTACCAGTGTAGCATAGTGGTATGCACGTGTATTTTTCAGGAATTGGCGGGTCGGGGATAGGCCCACTGGCGTTAATCGCCCACCAGGCGGGTTTTACGGTTTCTGGCTCGGACAAACAAGACAGCTCTTACCTTCGCTATCTGCGAGAGAGGGGTCTTAGCGATATCCATATCGGCCAGAGTTACCAGCAGATCGCGGCCGTACATGATAGGGCGCCGATTGACTGGTTTGTGTTTAGCTCGGCCGTTACCAAGGAGCAGGCCGAGCCGCCAGAGCTGCGCTTTTGCCAGGAGCACGCCGTTAAGGCCACGCGGCGCAACGAATTTCTCAACGCGCTGCTAAAGCAGGAGCACTTTAAGTTGCTCGCCGTTGCCGGCACCCACGGCAAAACCACCACAACCGCCATGGCCATCTGGCTGTTCAGGCAGCTGAGCATCGCCGAGAGTCACTCCGTGGCCGCCAAATCCAGCTTTTGCGAAATGGGCGAGTTCCACAGGGGCAGCGAGTATTTCATTTATGAGGCCGACGAGTACGACCAAAACTTCCTGGCCTTTCACCCCTTCCTCAGTATCATAACCGGCATCGACTGGGACCACCCCGATGTATTCCCTACGCGCGAAGATTACCTTGCCGCGTTCGGCCAATTTTTAGGCCAGAGCCGGGCGGCCATTGTGTGGGACGCCGACCTGAACCGCCTGGGTCAAGAACCAAGTGAAAGATTGCAGCAAATCCGCGAAGCCGACCCCGGCATCAACGCCAAACTCACCCTGCCCGGCCTAGTAAACCGCCAAAACGCCTGGGCGGTAGCGCATGCCGTGGCACGGATTACCGGCAAACCGCTGGACGAACTTATTCCGCACCTCAACAACTTCCCGGGCATCGGCCGCCGGTTCGAACAAATCGCGCCAAACATTTACAGCGACTACGCGCACACCGCGCCCAAAATCCGCGGCGCGCTGCAGCTGGCGCACGAAGTGGCCGGCGACAACGTTGTGGTGGTGTACGAAGGGCTGCACAACACCCGCCAACACTTTATGAAGGCCGATTTAAGCACGCTGTTCGATACCGCCAAGCAGCTGTACATAGTGCCGAGCTATCTGGCGCGCGAGGATAAAAACCTGCGGCTTCTAGCGCCTGCCGACCTAAAGTCACTGCTTAACCCCCAAACACAGCAGCGCACTCACACGGCCAGGCTGGACGACTCGCTAAAAACCGCCATCCAGCAGCATGCAAAGGCCGGCGATCTGGTGCTTTGCCTGACTGCCGGCGGCGGCAACAGCCTGAACGAGTGGCTTCGAAAAAATTTAGTACTTTAAGAACTAGAACCCCGCACCCCAAATCCTCCCGACTAAGGCGCCTCGGAAGCGCCAAATGTGCTATTTAAGCACATTTGGCGACCCGTGAGTGCCGTGGCGGGAGGTTTGGGGTGCGGGCAATAATCAGATAGTCGCGGCCGCGAAGAACGCGATCAGCAAAATGCCGACCGCTAACCATAGCCACGGGCTGGTAACTGCAACCAAGACCGGATGGGGTTTTGGTGGAGTGAGCAGATGCCCGGCGTCCTGGATGGGCGGCAATACCGGGCTGCCGGTAACCGGGTCGTAGCCCCCAGCCGTTTGGCCGGGTGAGCCGGGCAGTACCGAGCCGCCGGCGCTGGCTTGACCCAGGCCGCCAGGCGCAAACCGGGCGTCATGCACGCCAAACGGCGACGGCATCCGCTCGCGGGCGAGGTCGCGCTGGTATTCTTCGCCGTAATGTATGGCATTTTGTACTACGCGGTTGTGTTCATCAAACACTACGGCGTAGCCGCCAGCGCTGCGCTCCAGGCGCTGGCCGGGCTGCAGCACTATTTCGTCGCCGTTCTCGCCAATAATTTTCGGTTCTTCGGCGGTCGGCGGCAAGACTCTCTCGCCGGTTTGCGCGTAGCGTGTGCCCGGCGTACGTTCCTGCTGGAACGAGGCGGCTGCAGGCCGAGTGAACTGCTCTATTTGCCGGTTTTGTTCGGCTATGCGCGCCTGTGCTTCATGCTGCTGGTAGGTAAGGCTGGTTATTTCCGCCTGTTGCTGATTGGCCGTTGCCTGCAAGCCGCCCACTTGTTCGCGGAGCTTCTTCGCCGGTCGGCGACCGAGGTACCAGGCCAGCGCTACCAGCATAATCGTCCGAGCTGCCATTTTGCGGCGCATGTCCTCTTGCATGTTCTCAACCGAACGGCGCGTGGCGTATTCCGCTGGCTGCGGATGGTAGGTGTTGTAGGCCTGGCGTGGCGGCTCGTAATTGCCTCCGCCACCTTCCCAGCCTTCCGGTTCTGAATAGCTCGGGGTGGGGCGCTCGGGAGGCGGAGGCGGCGGAGTTCCCTCGCCAGCTGCGGTGTTGGGCGTGGCAGTTGAGGGGTACTCGGTCTGCGCAGACTGCGGATGGTGCGCGGCTTCGGGCGGCGGCTGTGGAGTCCGTGGCAGTTCTGCGTGACTAGGGACGGCCGAAAACTGTTGTTCGGCCAGCTGATCAAACGAAGGATAAGGCTCTCGGATGGGTTCGGAGCTGGCCGGGCGGGGCTCTTGCGGTGCGGCGGCCAACTCTGCCGCCAGAGTTGATGCGGCGGTCTCTGTGTCAATACGTTCGCCTACCGGCAGTGGAGCTCTTACCGGCGGCCGGGGTTGTGGGCGAGGGGTTGCTTGCGGTTCACCTTCTTCTTCGTCGTCGTCATCCTCACTAATCTCCGGCAGGGCGGATTGCTGGGCACGCGCCTGCTCGGCAGCCAAAGCAACCGGCGGCAGCACTTGCTCGGGCATAAAACTGCCGGGAGTTATTTCTTGCGCTACCTCTGTTGCGCTGCGGTCGCGTTCCTGCCGGTTAAAAATTATGCCGTTAAGAAGCGGTGGCCGTTCGGGCTGCACGACCGGAGCGGGCTTGGGCGCTTCGCGCGACGCATCAGTGCCCTCGGCCTCTTCCGAGTCAGACCACTTGTTGGGACCTTTAAGCTCCATAATTAATGTATCCTATAATCAACCTTATTATAGCAGCGCTTCCGAGGTGCCGGAAAAAGTGAGTGTGGGTCAGAGCCAAGATTACCGGTTGTCGCCCTGGCCTTTGGTTACACCGCGCGCCTTGCGGCTGGCTAGTTTCTCCAGATTCTGCTTCATAATGCTGTCGAACGACAAGCCCAAGCTATTTGCCATAACGGCTACGTACCACACAACGTCGGCCAACTCTTTGCTCAGCTCGTGCACGTCATCTGGGGTGATCTTACCGCCTCTGTAGGCCACCAGCTTCTTCCACTTTTCCACTACTTCGCCAGCTTCGCCGGCAACGCCCATTGCCCAGATGGTTTTGTCCATCAGCGGGTCGGGGTTGGGTATGGCGGTAGTCAGAGCTTGTTTTTGGTAGTCGTCGAATGTCATTTGGAAATCTCCCCTTTGCTGTTGATTGTAACAGCTCCGGGGCGGAGTACGCGAAGCTGTCCGTACTGGTAGCGCACCACAGTTGACGGTGGCCGGTGACCGAGGTCGCCGCTGTCAACATAAAAGGCGACATTGTCACCGAAGTACTTTTGGGCTTCCGCGATGTTGCGCGCCGGTTTTTCGCCCGGCAAGTTGGCGCTGGTGCTAAGCAGCGGGCCGGTTTGGCGGAGCAGCCGCGCAAGCACGTGGTTATCGGGAATCCGCACCGCTACGTCGCCTTTCCCCTGATCGAGATACGAGAGATCCGCGGCTTCGGGTAAGACCACGCTAATAGGGTTAGGCCAAACATGTCCGATTTGATGCAGTGCGTCCGGCGAGATGCCCAGCTCAATAAGCTGCTCAACAGAGTCTGACAGGATTGTACCGGGCTTTCCTTCGCGCCGCTTGGCCTGGTACAGCCTGGCCACGGCGTCCCTGTCGGCAGCTCTCGCCACCAAGCCGTAAATGGTGTCCGTAGGGACAACACCTAATTCCCCGCGCTGCAACAGCCGTATAACCTGCGGTTCGTTAAGAGAATCAAAAACAATCATAGGGGTCTTTAGGCTGTTTGCGAGGTTGCGTATACCACAACGGCGGCGGCGGAAAGCAGCATCATTGCTAGCACAGCAATGGTAATAACTCCTACCGGCGCGCCGGAACGGGGTGGGGCTGGTTGCGGACGTGGGTTAGCGGCTTTTACAGGAGCGGCTGGCAGTTGCTGCGGCGCCTTGGGCGGTTCGGCACTTAACGGCGCCGGACGAACCGGAAGCGCATCCCGCACCGGGGAAGCTGGAGGGCGGGGAGCCGAAACATCCATAACTGGCCTTTGTGTTCCACTTGGGTTCATAATCCTCAGTTAATAATAGCACATCCTGGGCAACGAGCATGCATGTTCCGCTTGAATAACGAGACCCCCCTCGGGAGTTTGGCGGGTGCTAGAATGCCGGGTTGATGCCGTAGGTGCCAGTGGTGTTGGTTAGTTTGCGCGGCGTGCCGCCCTGGGCGCCCATCACATAATCGGCGATTTCCTGGCCGTTAGCCACTCTAAAAACTACGGCCGTGTCGGTTAGCCAGCGCACCGGGTAGGCCAGGCCGTTTTGGGTGTGCGGGCTGGTGCTTTTGGCGGCCGCCACATCGTAAATCTGAAGCGCCTGTTTGTCGACCCACACCGCTTGCTTGCCCGGCTGGTTGGTAACAAATATGTGGCTGGCGTAACTGCTTGGCTCGCCTATACTTGTGGCCGAGCCGTTTTGCAAATTGACCTTGTACCAACCGGCTGGTGTTTGCAGGGTGAGCTCTTCGTAGGAGGTGCGGTAGGTCGCCCACACTTCTTTATCTACCACGGCTGACTTGCCGCTGCCGTCGGCTTGTATACGGTAGTACTGCGCATCGTCGGTAAAGTACACAGCGCCAAGCGCACTGGCGGCGGAGCGGATTTGGTTGGCGCTGGCCAGCTGTGCGCGGCTGTTGGTTTTGTAGTCGTAGCTGCTGATACGGTTCCGGTCGGCCGCGTCGGTGGCAACGTTGGCCACCATGTGGTACACAATCCGGTTGCCGACCCAATCCATAAGTTGGATTTGTTCGCCGCGGTCAAGCACTACAAAATCGCCGGTTGCAACGTTAACCAAACTTAACGTGTTAAGTAATCGGCCATCCGTTGTGCGTTGGTCGTCGCGGGTGGAAACAAGCGCCGCGCGTTCGCCGTCGGGGCTGACCGCCAAACCGATGTTGCCGGTTTCCAGCCCTGTCCCCGCCAGAATAACCTTTTTGTTCTTGCCGTCGGCATCTATGGTGTACAGATCGTACTTGCCGCTCTCCTTGCTTACAAACACTTCTTTGGCGCTTGGCACCAGCACCAGGTCGTTCGTTACCTCAACCTTCAGCGTAAACTGGTCGCTGCGGTAGCCGGGCGCGCTGACGGTTGTGGCAGCATCGCTGCCGTCGGATTTGTCCAATGTTAAGACGATTTTGCCGGCGGCGTCCGAGCGGGCGGCGGCGGTGCCGCTTGTGGCTTCGGCGCCCTCAATCGGCTGGCCGGACAAAAGGTCGCGCACCACCATGGTGTACTGAGCGCCCACGGCGTCGAGTTCGAACGTACCGAGCGGGTTGCTGCCCAACCCCAGCACAACCTGTTTTTCGAGCGAGGCAAACGCTATGCGCTCTAGCTTCAACGTGTTAGGACCGAGTTTAATCTTTTCTACCATCGCCTTGCCGTCACTGTCGGTTTGGGACTGCGCGCCCCCAATGGTTACAGTAACATTCTTAAGGGGCTGGCCGGTTGTACCGTCCTTTACCTCTACCGAGGCACTGACGCGCACGCCGCCGGCGTTTAAGATCCAGTAGCGCGTGGAGGGATAGGCCATAAGCCCGGCCACGGCCAGCAAAACCACGGCCAGCGCCCACCGCAGCCAGGCACGGCGCCACCAGCTTTTTTTACCGGTCGGCTTAACTTTTTCGGTTTTAGCATCCTGTGCATCCAGCAACTCGTCGCTTTCGCTCCTGATGATATCCTCTACCGCCTCGTCGGTTTGCGTGTCATCCAGATTTGTGTCGGCCTCGCTCGCTGGTTCGGATTGCTTTTCTGAGCCACTCGGTTCTTCTTTATCGGGCTTTTCCGGGGCATCTTCTTTGCCCAAGTGCTTTTCGTGAAGGTCTTTTGGAACCTCCGGAGCACCGGTTACTTTTTTCTCTTTTTCTAGTTTGTCAGATTTTTCCGCCATACCTATAGTGTACAATATAATCCATGGTTATAAATGCGCATGTTGCGCAGCAAGCGGCCGATTACCTGGCCAAGGCCGACCCGGTGCTGGCGCCGGTCATTAAAACACACGGCCTATGCACCATGCGGCCACACAATAACTACTACCAGGAATTGGTGGAGAGCATTATCGGCCAGCAGCTGAGCGTAAAGGCTGGCGCCAGCATCATGAAAAAGTTCGTCGCGCTATTTGGCGATAGCTTTCCCGAGCCGTCGGCAATCCTCGCCAAAGATGCCGACGAGCTGCGCACCGCGGGCCTCAGCCGCGCCAAAGCCACCTACGTACGCGATCTTGCGCAACGCGTCGTAGACGGCAAAGTGAAATTTGACCACCTAGACACGCTTACTAACGAGCAAGTTATCCAGGAGCTGGTTGCCGTAAAAGGCATCGGCGAATGGACCGTGCACATGTTTTTAATGTTCTGTATGGGTCGCACGGACGTGCTGGCCACAGGCGACCTGGGCATTAAAAACGGCATTTGGAAACTATATGGGTTTCACCACCAACCCTCACCGCAAGAGGTAAAGGAGATCGCCGAAAAACACAACTGGCACCCATACGAGTCAATCGCATGCTGGTACATCTGGCAGTCGTTAGACAACGCCCCCTAGAAACTAGGCGAACCGAACGCCAACCCAATCGAGGGTATTAGACACAAAATTGGCGACGCGGTCTATTAATCCCTCTTTTCCTCTTTGACGGCCGTCTGCGCGATGACCCGGCACTTCTGCGGTTCGCGCGTTAACAGTAGGAACCTGGGTAGCTATTTTTACTACAGGAATAACGACTGTGTCGGTCTCCTCTAAAAAAGTTGCTTGTCGAGCAGCTTCGCGGGTGGCAAGCCGTGCAGCTTGCTGGGCAAGCCTGGCATTTTCCCGTTCGGTGTGTTCGACAGCTGCTATTTCTTGGGAAAGACCTAGTAAATGATAGGCCTCCTGCCTGATAGTATCGTGCGCACCTTCCGTGCCGCTGGTTCCGTCAAACAAGTCCTGGTAACCCTCCGGTATACCGCCCTGCGCAATCGCATATAATGCGGTTTGACCTTTTTCGTCTTGACGCCAATAGTCACGACTACCCCGATCAGCCATCTGTTGATACTCAACACTAGTGATAGCACGCTCACCGTTACTATAGATCGGAGGGATCCCAGCATGTTTACTCATTGCTGACCAGCGAGGCGTAAATCCACTCGCGTAATCACTAAGTGCATCGATTTCGAATACACCGGCCGGCAAATCACCAGTGGCGATAGCTATTAAACGCTCTGTTGATACTACACCTGATTCTAGTTGTTCTACAGACATAACCCACTCCCGATTATTACTGGATAAATTCTGCCTATATTATCACATAAAATCGATTATGTCTAGACCTACGGGGTGAGGCGGTTTATGTCGCGGGGGAAGAGGCTGGCTTCTTTGACGTTGTTTAGGCCGATGAGCTTTTGGGTGAGGCGCTCCAGCCCCATGCCGAAGCCGCCGTGCGGCGGCATGCCGGCCTTCATGGCGCTGAGGAATGGCACGAGACCGGGGTCGTTGGGGTCGTTGCCGGTCATGCCCTCCAGTTGCTTAAGCAGTTTGTAGTAGCGGTGTTCGCGCAAAGAGCCGGTGGTAATTTCCACGCCGCGGAATAGCAAGTCCACTCGCTCGGCCACCTCTTGGTTGTCGTCTTGGAACTTGTGGTAGAACTTGGCGCCTTGGCGCGGCCATTCGGTTACAAACACAGCTTCGCTGCCCAAGTTGTCTTTTGCCCATTCGCAAACCCACTTTTCCTCGGCGGGCGTGAGGTCTTTTTCAGCGCGAGTGTCGGTGCCGGTGGCTTCGGTGTATTTTTGGTGGATTTCGGCCATGGTGAGCGCCGGGATTTTCGCGGGCAGCACCGGCTTTGCCGCCTGCCATAGCTTGAGTTCGGTTTCACAATTAGCCCAGACATCATCAACAACGGCGTTAATCAGGCCGCTTAGTAAATTCTGTAAATCCTGCAGCGTGATAAAGCCCATTTCGGCGTCGAGCGAAATATACTCGCTCATGTGGCGGGTGGTTGCCGACGGCTCGGCGCGGTACACCGGCGCGATTTCGTAGACGCGCTCAAACACTCCCACCATCATTTGCTTATAAAATTGCGGGCTTTGAGCCAGCGTGGCCTCCTGGCCGAAGTAATCGATTTTAAAGACTTCAGCGCCGCCTTCGGTAGCGGCAGCCAACAATTTGGGCGTGCGGATGTCGGTGAACCCCAGACCGCGCAGGTGTTGGCGGTAGGCCTCGACAATTTCGGCAGCAACTGTAAACACCGCTTGCTCGCGCGTGTTGCGCAAGCCAACAACGCGGTGATCGAACAGCGTATCCAGGTGCTCGGGTTCGTGGCCGAGCGGCTTGTCTATCTCGATAGACGGCTCCTCGGCCACCGGCACTAGCACTTCCAGCTTAGCATCGTGCAGTTCCACGCCGCCGGGCGCGCGCGGTTCTTCCTTAACGGTGGCCTCCACTTGCAGCACGGTGCCGATTTGCATGCCGCGCAGCTTTTCGACCTCGGTTTTGTCTTTTAGGACGATCTGTACCAGCCCGCCACGATCGCGCAGGTTAATAAAAGTCAGGCCGCCTAGCAGACGCTTTTTATGCAACCACCCCTGTACCATCACCGGCTGGCCGGTATGCGTTTTTAGATCCTTGCTTATAATCCTCATAAAGTTCTCCTTTGGTTATCAATCGGCTGGATGGTCGTTAACACGAGCTATTTGCGCCTGCAAAAATAGCCGCCGACCGGAGATTCATGTTATCCAAACCAGTTTTCATTGTGGTTATTTTACCACCTCTGTTGATTCGAGGGAAGGATCCGGTTGCTCGGGCTGTTCATCGATGATTGGCTCTTCGGCAGGTTGGAGTTGGGGCGTAAAGGCCGCTACGGCGGCGCGGTCTTCGAAGGCGTCGAACTGTTCCTCGGCCTCGCCCATAAGCTGCGTCAGCAAATGCTGCAGGGTGATAACTCCCACCGCTTCCTCGAACGCATTCACGACCACCACCATAAACTGGCCGGTGGTTTTAAAAGCGTGCAATACCTGGCGCAGGCTAAAATCCTCATGTACAAAGCAGACGTTGGAGTGCATCAGGTCAGCAACTTTACCGCCGGCGCGAGCATGTACGGCGTCGCGCAGAAACAGCGTGCCTACGATGTGCTCCGGCTTGCCATCGTACACCAAAAAGCTGCGTTGGCCGCTATTGTGGAGCTCGCCCAGCAAGATGGGGCCGATGGAATCTTCTTTGTTTACCAGTTTCACTTTCGCCCAGGGCAGCACCGCGTCGGCGGCGGTAAAGTCGTCGAACTTTGCGGCGCGCTCCACCAGCTCCAGCTCGGCCACCGAAATTCGGTTATCCATCTGTTCTTTTTGCTGTTTTAGCAGGGCGATGAGGTCGGACTTTTCATACAGGCCGCTGTGCGGTTCGTGACGGCGCAGTGTGCCGATCAGCTTGGCCACGGCGTGCAGCGGCGGGTGTGCGTACTGCATGGCCTTGTGCAGCACCGGTGCCAGCGTCACCGCCAGTTTGGCGCTATTTACGGTAAGGCGTACCGACTGCAGCCACACCACGCCAGCCAGCACAGCCACTACCGCGCCAAACAACATCCAGGTACTTAGCGTACCAATCAGAAGTAGCAACCCCCCGGCGGTACTCAAGCCAAAAACGCCCCACAAAAACAGCCGCATGCTGGCGCCGTAAGCCACTGGCCGGTACAAAGCCTCCGCCAAGTGGTCACTCCGCGCAGCCAAGCGTTTTAACTCCTTAGCAGGCACGCAGCTGTAAAACCGCTGTAATGCCAGTGCCAGCAATCCTAAAAACAGTAATAACGTTCCGAGTATACTTATAACCATAGACTCATTGTATAATACTATGCATGAGCAAAGGTTTTTGGATTATCATCGCGGCAATTGTAGTTATTTTTAGTGGGATTTTACTATTTAAGGGCGACAAGACCGATGCGCCGGATAGCAGCTTGGCGGCCAGCAACCATGTTGTCGGCGAAAACACCAAAGGTGTGTTGCTTATAGAGTACGGCGACTACGAGTGCTCCTTCTGCGGCCAGTACTACCCCATTGTTAAGCAGGTAATCGATAAATACCAAAACGATATAGCCTTCCAGTTCCGCAACCTGCCGCTGCAGCAAAACCACAAAAACGCCTTTGTGGCGGCGCGCGCCGCCGAAGCCGCTGCACTGCAAGGTAAGTTTTGGGAAATGCACGACCTACTGTTCCAAAACCAGTCCGCCTGGGCGCAGGCCAGCAACGCTCAGCCGGTTTTTGAGCAATACGCCGCGCAGCTCGGCCTGGATATAGAGAAGTTCAAGGCGGACTTTGCCAGCCCGGCAGTAAACGACACAATTAACGCCGACATCGCCGAGTTTAGAAAAACCGGCGCGCCGATGAAAACCCCGACTTTCTTTTTAAACGGCAATGTCATAGAGCCACGGAGCGTAGAAGAGTTCAGCCAGCTCATAGACGACGAAATCGCCAAGCAACAAAGCCAGGAATAGCCAGTCTACCTCGTACGTACAGATGTCAAATCTATACGTGCAGATGCAAACTAATAACTCAAAAATTCGCGCCATTCCGGCCGGCGGACAGTTACTTCCACGCGCGCCGGTTTGGAACGGATAACTTTTATTTTTACTGACATATTTGTTTTTGGGAGCGAAAACACTCCCAACCTCCACTTAATTTTTGTTTCACACTTTTTGTCTCTGACGCTTTGACACGCAAGGATACAGTTAAGCCTACCAGTGTGGAACCAGTGTGTCAAGGTGTTTTTGAGAGTTGCGCCGTTTGTTGTGCAACCTCAGGCTGAGCGCGGAAATCGGCGATAAGCTTTGCTAGGCCATCGAGAACCATTGGCTGCAGCACAGCCTCCGGCTTTGTGGCCGTTGCCCCTTCGCGCAATGTTTTGCCTGTACAAACATCCACTTTATGGTTGCACTTCGGGCATTCCCAGCAATCTTGCTTCACTACATCCGCCTTCTGTACGTACTGGCGGCACTTTATACATCTAATGATCCCGGCTTGTGGCTCGTTCTCGCTGGTTTCGCTTTCAGAACCTTGCAAAGCGCCGGGAACGTCATCCACGCCGTCACCAAAAACACCCTCGAGCTTACCAGAGCAGTTCTTGCCAATGGGGATATTTTGCCCGGCGATCAGCGTATTGTTTAACGCTTCCAGCTGTCTGATTTCCTCGATTTGATAGCCGCTGGCTTGCGCGATTTGAATGAGTTGTTCATTCTGACGTATCTGCGTCGCAACTTCCGGCGACATTTGCGCAAGCACTTCCTCGTTGCCCGACAAAACAGCGGCCGATGTCCACAAGGTCGCCCGGCGAGCGGCTTCCAGCCGGGCGGCCAGCTCGCGCGTCATTACCAACTCGCCTGAAGCAGATAGTTCGATGATCATCGTTTGAGTTTCGGCGTTAAATCGGCCTTCTACGCTAGTGATGAATTCGTGTATCGCAGGCGTGGCACTCTCCATTTCTAAACTATCGGCCAGCTCCATTTCGAAGTGCAGCCAGCGCCGGGCGATGTTCTCGGCACTGGCGCGCTCAGTGGCTTGATTGGTCGCCCGAAACATCGCCAGATGCCATTCGACTTTTTGGCGGGCTGCGGGATCCGTGATATATGGTGTAACCATTTCCACTACGCTAAGCGCTCCGAAAGGCAATTTTCCGGCCGGCACATACATTGCCCGGTGAGCCTGCATGACGGGCAGGGCGGAATCAGCTTCAGGCACTTGTACCCGGCCTTCAAACAAGCCGTTCGGGTCGTTTGCCATAGCTATCCAGGCCGACAGCGGCACGTCGGCGATCAGCAAAGAATCAAGCTTCATGCCTGTAACGGCACCGTTGTGCGTTTCTAAACTGGCCACCCGGATTGAGTCGTAGTCTACAAGCTGCTCTTGATTGGCAACCTCGCGCGGTGCGTCTTGAGCTGTCATTTTAGGCGACTTAAACACCTTCACCCATCCCGGGGATAAATTATCCCGTGTGTCGATTGCCTCATCGGTCTCAATGTCGCCACGGGCTTGCCCCTGCGAGCTTGAATACCAGTGCCGGCCGGATTCGGCGGTCTGAATCATTGTTTGATCCATCCAGATATAATCATCTCCGACTTTTTCGCGCCGTGTTGTCGTTACAGCGTACGTCTGTACAGCCTCCTGAACGGCCGGAGTCAACTGTTCCAAAAGTTGAGCCAAGGCGTAATCATTATGAAACTTACCGGCATTGCGTAACCGATTGAGATGATCGACCTCAGTCAAAAGACGCGCTGTTTCCAGCGAATCCCCCTCAACTTTTGGACAGAATTCTCGCATTACCCCTCTTGAATGATCCGGGCAAGGTATGTGCGAGATGTATCGCCAACTTCCTGCTCGGGACGTATGGTTATTAGATGCTGTATCGGACTTATCGCCTCCTAAGTTCGGGCGCTTACCGTTGCGGCACAGTGCGGGAGTTTCACCCGCTTCCAGCAATTGTTTTGTTAAGTACCATTAATCGTATCACGCTTAGACGCTACATGTATGGTGTGATTTTGCCAACAAAACGATACTTCTAGTGTTATTTCGCTAAACGTTGCTTGAGCGCGCTTAAGCGCGGCACAAAACTGTGCGCGGCGCCGTCCAGCCCCAGCACTTTTAGCGCGCCGACTAGCACGTACAGGCGGTCTAACTGGTCTTGTGCCACAGGCCGGGCGGCTTCGGCTTGGCGAAAAAAATACTCTACTTTTTCTACCAGCCACTTTTCTTCACCTGGCTGGATTGTGTTGCTCACTACGCTGGGCGTTTCGGTCGGGCGTACTACTTCCAGCGAACGCGCCGAGTGGTCGCGCTTGCGCAAATGGCCACGTTTTATCAGATTATTGACATGCAGGGCAACAGTAGCGACAGAAGTGTACTTTAGCCCTGACATTATCTCGCGGTAGCTGGGGCTATAACCGTGTTCGGCTATAAAACTCTCAATAAAAGTCAGTAGTTCGCGCTGCTTTTTAGTTGGCCGTATCGTGTCTTTAGGCTGCATACTCTAAGTTTCCACCATATTAACTGTAGCACATGATTACACCGCGCGCAGCACAAGGGGAGCCAAAGTGGTACAATCAGTGTACTTACACCATGCGTACCAATGCCTCACTTATATATAATGCCATACTGATTGTCGGTGATTTTTTGGCGCTGGTAGCGGCGTTTATTGCCGCCTACATTTTGCGTGTAAAACTGGGAGTAGGGATAGACCAAGCGCCGGTCGGCCCTACTAGCGGCAGGACGTTCGTCGCCGTCTTTCTAAGCGTGCTGCCGTTCTGGATTTTAATCTTTGCCCTGCTCGGCCTTTACAACAGCAATATTTACGAAAAACGGTTTAAAGAGTTCGGTCGGCTGCTGATCGGCTCGTTTGTCGGCCTGCTTTTTGTAATATTTTGGGATTTTATCTCGAACGAGCCAATCTTCCCCGCCCGGCTGATTCCCATTTACGGTTTTTTGTTCGGCTTTGTGTTTTTGGTGATCTTCCGCAACTTGGCGCGCTACGTTCGCAGCCGCTTATTTAAATACGGCATTGGCCTTACCAAAGTACTTTTGGTCGGGAACACCGCTATGACCCGCGACATTGTGGAATGGCTGGCCGACCGGCGAAGCGGCTACTACGTTGTGGCTATTGTCGGCGGCAAGAAAGGCCAGAGCCTGCGCTACCCGGCAAAACTCTACGGCTCGTTCGGCAGTTTTTTGCAGTCGCACAAGGGCGATTTGCACGGCATAATCCAGACCGAGCTGTATGTTGATGAGTCGCGTAACGCGAGCATCCTCAACTACGCTCAAAAGAACCATATTAGTTACCGGTTTGTGCCGGGCAATACTGAGGTGTTTGTAGGCAAGCTCGAAGTAGAATTATTTCGCAGTAGTGTACCGGTTATCACCGTACATCAAACCGCTATCTTCGGTTGGGGTAGGATTGTAAAACGACTATTCGACATTGTTGTCGGCGGCATATTACTGCTTATAGCCACACCGATCATGCTGTTTATAGCCTTGGCCAGCAAGATGTCGGGTAGCGGTACGGTGTTCTTCCGCCAATACCGATTAACACGCTTTAATTATAGATTCAAAGTATTTAAGTTCCGCACTCAGTATCAAAAATACGACGGCACCACTCCTGAAGAAGCCTTTGCTATGATGGGCAATCCCGAGCTGGCAGTAAAATACCGCAAAAACGGCGATTCACTTCCGAACGACCCGCGCATCACCCCTATCGGTAAGTTCCTGCGCAAAACCAGCCTGGACGAGCTGCCGCAACTTATAAATGTAGTGCGCGGCGATATCAGCCTAGTCGGACCGCGGGCGCTTATACCGCAAGAGCTATCCACTTATAAAAAACGCCATACTATTTTGGCGGTTAAGTCAGGGCTTACAGGCTTGGCGGTGGTTTCCGGGCGGCGTGACATCAGTTTTGAAGAAAGGCGTAAGCTCGACTTGTACTACGTGCAGAATTGGAGCTTTTGGCTGGACATCATTATTCTACTCAAAACCGTTCGCGCCGTACTGCGGAGCGAAGGGGCAAAATAGTGACCCGCGTTAAGCCAAAAGTGGCGATTGTCCATGACTGGCTGGTCGGCGGTGGAGCCGAACGTGTGACGTACGAACTGCACCGGCTGTACCCGGATGCGCCGATCTACACCTCGTACTGCAGTAGCGAGTGGCGCAAGCGGCTGGGCGGCAAGGTTGTTACCGGCTTTTTACAGCATTGGCCGTTCTCTAAACTCCGCAAATTTTTAGCGGTTCTGCGCATTTGGTGGTTCACGCATTTGGATTTGTCAGCCTTCAATGTGGTTATAAGCGTATCCGGCAACGGCGAAGCCTTTGGTGTAAAGACACCCGAAAATACTTTACACGTTAACTATTGCCACACGCCCACACACTACTATTGGCGCAAATATGATGAATACCTGAAAAATCCAGGCTTCGGATTTTTCAACCCGCTTGCTCGCATTGGCCTAAGGCTACTTATTGGGCCGCTGCGCCGTTGGGACTACAAAGCCGCACAGCATGCTGATGTAGTCATCGCCAACTCTAGGCACATCCAGGCTGACATCAAGAAATACTACCATCGGGATTCGATTGTTATCCATCCTCCGGTGGATATTGACCGGTTCAATATTGTTGAGCCGAAAAAACGCCAAGGATTAGTAACGGCTGGACGGCAAACGCCCTACAAGCGTACCGATTTGATCGTGCAGGTCTGCACCGACCTAAATGTACCGCTGACTGTGATCGGCCGTGGGCCAGATCACAAACATCTGATCGCTATGGCGGGGCCGAGCATTACTTTTTTAACGAACGTCACCGACCAAGAAATGCCACAACATTTCGCCGGCGCTCAGGCTTTTTTGTTTGCAGCCGAGGAAGATTTTGGCGTCACACCAGTCGAGGCCATGGCTGCGGGCACACCGGTTATTGCCTACAAAGCCGGCGGCGCCCTCGATTACGTCCTTGACGGAAAAACCGGTAACTTTTTTGCAGACCAAACGGCGTCCTCGCTACGAAAAGCTTTACAAAACTTTAAGCCTGGGTTCAACCACCAAACAATTCGCGCCCACGCCCAGAACTTCTCGGTAGAAGTATTCCGCAAAAAAATGAACGACCTGATTACCAGATCGCTCAAATAAACAGGGCAACTTACCGCGTTACGTGAACCGAGGGGTCTAGCGCTTCAGTGTTAGCTGCGATCTTGTTTTCCCATTCCACTTCCGGGAACTGGTGGAGCAAATCGGCTAGATACTTCCTGAGTTTTTCGTAGCCCGCTTCAGTCTTCGACTCAAACTTGATCCCCAAGTACGGCCCGTTCTGCGAATACCGAACCACAAACATGTCGCCATCGGTTTCCAAGCGAACGCCGTCGCCAGCTCGCTCGTCGTCAATTATTTCAGCACCGGGGAAATCTTTAGTCACAATTGGCACCAATTTCTCGACCAGTGCAACCTTTTTGTCGTCGGCGCAAGCTAGCTTAATCTCGGGGCTTGAAACATATTGCGGCAAGGCGGCAACCAATTCTGACAGAGTTTTGCCAGTGGATGCCAGATAGCGCAACAAACGCATGGCCGAGTACAAGCCGTCGTCGTGGTTGTAGAAATCGGCCGAGAAGAAGAAATGGCCAGACAGTTCGCCAATAAATGCAGCCTTTACTTCTTGGTTTTTCTTTTTCAAAAATGAGTGGCCTGTGCGCCACATAAACGGCGTGCCGCCCTTTGCTTCGATGGTTTCGGGCACGGCTTTGGAACAAAACGTGTTAAACATGATTTTTTGCCCAGGGTGGTCAGCCAATACGGCTTCGGCAAACAGGGCGACCATGATATCGTTCCAAATCATATTGCCCTTTTCGTCGACTACGCCAATGCGGTCGCCGTCGGCGTCGTAGGTTAAGCCAATGTCAGCCTTAGATTCCAAAACTTCTTTGCTTAAGCGTTCAAGCACGGCAATTTCGGTCGGGTCGGCCACGCCAAGCGGGAAAGTTGGGTCAACGTTGGTGTTAAACTCAACAACTTCGCAGCCTGCTTTGCGGAACAACTCCGGCGCCCAAGCACCGGCAGTGGTGCAACCTGGGTCAACAACAACTTTTAGCTTGCGGTTAACCGGCAGGCGCTTTAAGATGTCGCCGTAGTACGCTTCGCGGATGTCTTCTTTTTTGACTTCGCCAGGATTCTCACCTTGTTCGTAGTCTTCTTCTTCAACTAAACGGCGAAGTTCTACCATGCCTTCACTCACCAGTGTTTCGGAATAGTCGTTGGCAAACTTAAATCCGTTAAACTCAGGTGGGTTGTGACTGGCGCTGACGTAAATACCGCCAGGACTTTTTAAGTAATGCTGTGCCCAGTAAAAGGTGCCGACCAGCACCATACCGATATCAATAACTTTAATCCCAGCCCAGGAGAGCCCTTTTACAATGTTTTCGCTATATTCGGGGCTGGAGGCACGGCAGTCACGGCCAACAATAGCTTCGGTGATGCCGTTTCGCTTTAGGTACGTGCCGAATGCCTTACCTAAATGTTCGGCTAATTCTGGGCTCAGGTCTGTGCCGACCAAACCACGCAAATCATAACCCCTAAAAATTGCTGGATTTACTTTCATAAGTAGTTCTTCCCTTCCTCTTTGAGTTTCGCCTGAATATCCTTAAGCTGCTCAATTTTATCTTTCGGTACAATTAACAGGGCGTCTTCGGTGTCGACAATAACCAGGTTTTCCACTCCCGCAACTGCCACCAGTTTGCCGTGGTTACTAGTTTTGATGAGTGAACCAGTGGTGTTAAGTGCTATAACATGGCCGTCGGTATAATTTTGACCTGCCTCGCCGTCGGTAAAGAATTCGTACACCGAGCCCCAGGTGCCAATATCGGTCCATTTAAAGGGCAACAGAATGATGCTGCAGTCACCATTGGCCATCACGTGCTTGGTGACTTCCTCGGTTGGCCCTTTTTCCATAGTTTTGTAGATGGCTTCTATTGCCGCGTCTTCGCCTGGCTTGTCGAACACGTCTTTAATTTTCATGAGCGCTTTATACCAATCGGGACGATATTTTTTGTAGGCGTCGAGCATCAGACCTGGATACCAACAGTAGTGGTTGGGGTGGGTTACGACATTGTAATTCTCGATTAACCGTCTGGTTTCGTGGTAGCTTGCGCCCCGGTAGATAAATTCGCTCACATCATATACTTCTTGGACAGTACCGTGATGCACGCGCTCACCCAGCTTTAAGTAATCTACGCCGATATTTACATCGGTAGCTTTTTGCCCGCCAGTAATTAATTTCTTATTTACTTCGACGATTTTGCCGGCGTCTTCAATCATCTGCAAAAATGCTTCTTCGGGCTTGCGAACGCAATCGGACTGTACCAAAAAAAACGGCTCGTCCGGATGGCTAACGCTCAAACGCAAAAAGGCCAAACCTTCGCCCGGACCCCTGTCTTTTACAGTGTCGGGCTCGATAATGTAGTTACGGAGCGGAATCTGCGGTGCCTGCTCGGACACGTATTTGATAAACTTGCGCTTGGTGGAGACGTAAATATCCTCCGGTGTAAACTTTTTGAGCAATGTTTCGATGGTGTCGGCAAACAAAGTTTTGTCGCCAATTACGTTCTGGAACTGCTTTGGCCGTTCCTCACGGCTGTACGGCCAGAGTTTGGTTCCTTGTCCACCTGCGACGACTATCAGCTTCATAATTTCCTTTCTATTCCAGAGAGTGTGCTTTACATAGTAGCAGATTGTTGCCGGAAGTTTACGACGATGCCGTGGTATGCTGGTTGGTGAGCGCAACTTCCGCTCAATCATAATAACTAAGCTACACGGAGCTAACAATGCGAATCAAAGTCGTTAGCCTCAACTTGTGGCACGGAGGCCGCTTGCTTGAGGGGATTCTCGATTTTATAAAACAAGAGAATCCTGACATCCTTATGTGCCAAGAGGCGTACAATGGAACTGATCCCGCGTTATTAGAGCGGCAGCGTTCGGTAGAAACTCTGCAAAAACACTTTGCATTTCCTGCAGTAGATTTTGCGGCGGCAATGCAGAGCAAAAAACTCCACATCGACCAAGGCAATGCTGTTTTTTCGCGGTTCCCAATTAGTAATCGTGATGTTACGTTTCTCGAGGGATCCTACCGCGTACAAGACATGGTAGACCGCGCGCAGTTTCCCTTTTTGCCCCGCAACCTTCAGCATGTGACGCTAACCACATCGGCCGGAGAAATCAACGTTTTTAACTTTCATGGTGTGTGGGATTTAGATGGCGATAATTATAGCGACAAAAGGCGAGCCATGAGCGAAATCATTACTAGGGAAACCCGGGGCAAATCTCGCGTGATTTTGGCGGGCGACACTAACGCCAAGCCCACCAACCAGGCGATGCGCAACTTGGGGCAACATCTGGTGAGCGTGTTTGGCGCGTCACTCACTAGCACTTTTAATATGCGGCGCAAAGATAACCCCGGCTACGCCGCGGCCGCAGTTGACATGATGTACGTTAGTCACGATATAACCGTGGTTAGCAAAAAATGTCCCGATGTTGATATTTCAGACCATCTGCCCCTTGTGGTAGAACTTGATATCTAGATAATAAGGAGGTGCTACAATGAGTACTATGAAGAAAATGCTTGTCACTGGTGGGGCCGGTTTTATCGGTTCGAATTTTGTACATTACACAGTAAAAAATCGCCCTGAGTATGAGGTAACGGTGCTGGATGCCCTCACCTACGCAGGCCACAAAGAAAACCTGGATCCCGTGGCCGATAAAATTACTTTTATAGAAGGTAACATCAACGACGAAGCCTTAATGGATAAACTGGTTGGCGAAACCGATGTTGTGGTGCACTTTGCCGCAGACAGCCACAACGACAACTCGATTGACGATCCCTGGCCGTTTGTGGAAAACAACGTGGTTGGCACGTTCCATGTTTTGCAAGCTGTGCGCAAACATAACAAACGCCTGCACCATATTTCGACCGACGAAGTCTATGGCGACCTCGAGCTTGACGACCCCAATAAATTTAAGGAGACGACGCCATATAACCCGTCCAGCCCTTACTCTAGCACTAAAGCAGGATCGGACATGCTGGTTCGCGCCTGGGTGCGTTCCTTTGGCGTGCAAGCCACTATTTCGAATTGTTCTAACAACTACGGTCCTTACCAACATGTTGAAAAAGTGATTCCCCGCCAGATAACCAACGTCCTTATGGACATCAAACCACGCTTGTACGGCGAAGGCAAAAACGTACGCGACTGGATCCACGTAGACGATCACAACAGCGCCGTGCACACCATCATCGACAAGGGTGCGATTGGCGAAACCTATATGATTGGCGCTGATGGCGAAAAAAATAACAAAGAATTGTTTGAGATTATTCTGGAACTAATGGGCAAACCAAAGGACTGGTACGAGCACGTCAACGACCGCGCCGGCCACGACATGCGCTACGCCATCGACGCTACCAAACTGCGTACCGAACTAGGCTGGGAGCCAACATATCAGGACTTCCGCGAAGGTTTGCAAGCAACTATCGACTGGTACAAAGCCAACGAAGCCTGGTGGCGCCCACAAAAAGAAGCCACCGAAGCAAAATACGCCAAAAAGGGCATGTAGTTTAAGAGGAGGATTTTATGGCAGTACCTACCACCGAAGTTACCGGACACGAGACCGACATTCCGGGCTTGATAATTTTTGATGTTACTAAGGTCGGCGATGATCGCGGGTATTTTCAAGAGAAATTTCACAAAGTCAAGCTGGTGGCCGCTGGTTTACCAGAAGCATTTAATGTTGTACAAAATAGTCTCGCTTTCAACAAAAAGGGTGTGACGCGCGGGTTCCATGCCGAGCCTTGGGACAAGTATGTCTCTGTGGTAAATGGCGAGGCATTTGTTGCCTACGTAGACCTACGCAAGGGCGATAGCTTTGGCAAGGTCGTTACGCTTACCCTCACGCCGGAAAAAGCGGTGTTTGTGCCGGCTGGGGTTGGCAACTCCTATCAATGCCTAACCGACGATTTATACTACCTATATAGTGTTAACCAGCACTGGACACCAGACGCCTACGAAAAATACACTTTCGTAAACCTAGCCGACCCCAAGCTGGCGGTTCGGTGGCCAATCCCGCTAGAGGAAGCAATTTTATCCGACAAAGACCGCAACCATCCAATGCTTGCCGACGTAAAACCAATGGAGATATAACATGGACGAGTCCAGATTTTTAATTGTGGGAGCCTACGGTCAGCTAGGCAAGGCTTTACAGGCTAAATATCCCAAGGCTAAAGCTGTCGACCGCGATAATTTTGACATGACCGACTGGGATATGCTCAGCAACTACGACTGGTCAACCGTGGATGTAATTTTAAACGCCGCTGTTTTTGCCAACGTAGACGGCGCCGAAACGACCGAAGGGCGCGAGACCGCCTGGAAGGTTAATGCTGCCGGGCCTAGTTACCTAAGTAAAATCGCCACCAAACACAACCTTACCTTAGTGCATGTTTCTACCGATTACGTTTTTGACGGCACCAAAGCGCCGCACCTCGAGAGCGAAAGCTACACACCTCTTGGCGTCTACGCCCAAAGCAAGGCCGCCGGCGACATCGCCTCGGCCATGACCGAAAAACATTACATCGCTCGCATATCGTGGCTGATTGGCGACGGACCAAACTTTGTGCGCACCATGATGGGTTTGGCCGCCAAAAATATCTCACCAACTGTTGTTGCCGACCAAGTTGGTCGCCTAACTTTTGCAGACAGCTTGGCTGACGCAATTGACCACTTGCTGCGAACCAAAGCTGCTTACGGCATTTACAACGCCAGCAGCGACGGAAAGCCAGCTAGCTGGGCAGACATCACCAGAGAAATCTTTACCGCGCTGGGTCGCAATGACCTTACCGTTACCGACACCTCTACCGAGGAATACTTTGCCAGCAAATCTAACATCTCTCCTAGGCCAAAAGGGAGCGCGCTAGATTTAAGCAAAATCAAGGCAACTGGTCTGAAACTGCAAGATTGGCACGAAGAGCTAAAGACTTACATCAAGGCCGAGCAAGCCAAACCAGAGGAGCAATAAATGAAAGGTATCATTTTAGCCGGCGGTACGGGCTCGCGGCTGTATCCAATCACCAAAGCCATTTGCAAACAACTAATGCCCATTTACGACAAGCCGATGATTTATTATCCGCTTAGTACACTCATGCTGGCTGGCATTCGAGAAATATTGATTATTACCACACCGGAAGACCAAGAATCTTTTAAAAGGTTACTTGGGGACGGCTCACAACTGGGCTGTCAATTTACATACGCCGTCCAGGATAAACCGCGAGGCCTGGCAGACGCTTTTATCGTTGGTGAGCAATTTATTGGCAACGATAAGGTAGCCATGATTTTAGGCGACAATATTTTTTACGGCCATGGTTTTGGCGAAAGCCTGCGCGAGTGCACCAACCCAGAAGGCGGCATCATTTTTGCCTATCCGGTATCCGACCCAGAACGCTATGGGGTAGTCGAATTTAATAAAAACATGAAGGCTATCTCGATCGAGGAAAAACCCGCTAAACCAAAATCAAATTTCTGCGTTACGGGACTTTACTTTTACAATAACGACGTCGTTGAGATATCAAAGAATGTCAAACCATCTAACCGCGTAGAAATTGAGATTACCTCGGTTAACGATGCCTACCTACAAAAAGGTAAGTTAAAAGTAGTAACCTTGGACCGGGGAGCCGCCTGGCTGGACACCGGCACTTTTGAGTCTATGACCGATGCCTCGCAGTTTGTAGAAGTTATCGAAAAACGAACCGGCCTTAAGGTTGGCTGCGTCGAAGAAATCGCTTGGCGTGAAGGTTTTATTAGCGACGGTCAATTAGCCGAGCTGGCAGAACCACTACTTAAAAGCGGCTACGGCCAATATCTCCAGAATCTCTTGGATTCCCAAAACTAGCTTAGAGATTAGAGGACCGTTCTAAGACGAAATTGTAATTTGGCGCGTACTGTGTATAAAACATGTGGTCTTGGACGCGGGTTTTGGACATAACTTCGATCGGTATTGGTTCTTGTCGTACGGTCACACCATTTTCGGCTAGTTCTTGCGTGGCGCCACTTTCTGTAACGCTTATAAACGGATCGAACTGCACCTCAGGGAAATTAAACATCGGCCCTAATCTTGCCCAGCCGCCAAAGTCTAAAACTCTGCCCACCTCTTTTGCAGTCGCAGTAAAATCAGGTTTAGTCAGATGTTCCCACACATGAAACATTACCACAACATCGAAGCTTCTATCTGCAAAAGGCAGATCCTGCCCAAAACCTATCTCGAGATTATGCGGATGGGCACTGCGTGCACGGTCAAAGACTTGCCTATTAGCAAAATCTGGACTGAGCGACACGACGTGGCCTCTAATCCCCGAAACCGCCAACCGTGCAGCAAACTTGACCTCTGGACCTGCGCCCAGATCTAACACCCGCCTACCTTCTAAGTCTTTTCTTCGGAAGCCGAGCACTTGTTCGTATGAATTCAAATCCCGGCCACCTTTTGGCTGACGAGGATGATTAATACTAAGGTGTGGGGATTCTGTTCCGCCCTGCTTGAAGAAACCAGAGAACATTTTAATTATTATATCATAAATTAATTAAAATGTTACTACAAATCTACCTCGCTTGGCTTTGTCGTGGATGCTTTGCAACAAAATCTTTAATATAGTTCATGATGTCGACGGTGGTTTCCCAACCAAGCTCGTTACGCGCCTTAGTGGGCAGCTCGCCTGTTTCGGCGCGGCCAGGGTATCCGTCTAGGTACGTGATGGGGCTGCCAAAAGCCTTGGCGATTTCTAGGATAGAAAATGCCTTGGTGTTGTTTAGAGAGTAGCCATCGCCGAGGCCCTTTTCGCCCACCATAATAATGCCGCGTGCCAAATCGCCTACATACGTAAAATTACGCTTCTGCGTGCCGGGTTTTACCACTGTTAGAGGTTTGCCCTGCAAATACGTTTGCTCAAATTTTGCGATGAGTGTTGCGTATCTACCGGCGCCGTTTTCACGCGGGCCGTACGCATTGTAGAAGTAACAAATGGCGTACGGCAATTTGTACCAGCGGCCGTAATCGTTCATTAAATCAACGTTGGTTGCCTTTGTAAACGAATATGGGTTTTGATGTCGGCCGTCGCCCTCTACCGCAAACTTAGTGCTCGAGCCAGCGTACACCAACTTGCCGACCTTGCGTTGCCGGCAAAACTCCGCTACCGCAAACGTGCCGGCGATGTTCATATCGTACACCGTTGCCGGCTCATCAAACGAGGGAGCGATACGCGCGTATTCACCCAGATGATATACGATATCCGGCGTTTCCGGCACCAGCTTGGCGACGTCTTTTGTATGCCCCTTTCGGTATTCTGCACCGGCAATATGGTTTTTCTTACTGCCGTTAAAGTAGTTGTCGAGGGATATAACTCTATTGTTGGGGTCGGCCAAAAGCTGTTCGACCACGTGCGATCCAACGTGCCCAGCCCCGCCCGTAACTAAAATGGTTTTTTTACTCATTTGCCAACGGTCTTGCGACCAATACTTATATATGTCAAACCGGCCTTTGCCATGGTATCTGGGGTAAACACGTTGCGGCCGTCAAAAACGAGTTTATCTTTGAGCTTTTTTACAAGGACCCCTGGCTTTACCGTAGCGAATTCTTTCCATTCCGTAACGAGCAATAGGGCATTCGCTCCCTGTAATGCCTCGAGTGCCGTAGGCTCGTAGGTAACGTCTTCCTCGGAAAATACGCGCTTGGTGTTCTCGACTGCTTCTGGGTCGTATGCCTGTATAGCCGCACCGCGGCCGACCAACTCGCGGATTATCTCGATTGAAGGCGCCTCGCGTATGTCATCGCTATTTGGCTTAAAAGCCAGCCCCCAAATCGCAAAGGTTATACCTGATAAATTTTCGCCATAATGCGTGATAACTTTGTTTACCAGCACTTGTTTTTGCTTAGCGTTAACTTCCATAACTGCTTTTAGTATTCTAAAATCGTAGTCATTTCTGTGGGCAATCTTTTCTAGGGCCATCACATCTTTAGGAAAACAACTGCCACCGTAACCTGTGCCAGCACTAATGTATCTATTACCTATGCGTGGATCTGGGCCTATGCCCCTCTTAACTGCTTCAACATCTGCACCTACTAGCTCGCATAAATTGGCGACCTCGTTCATAAAACTTATCTTCATGGCAATAAAAGAGTTGGCGGCATATTTGGTCATTTCAGATGACGCAGAGTCCATACTAATTAAAGGCACCCCATTATCGGTAAAGGGCCTATATATATCCTCTAAAACGACTAGGGCTTTTTTGCTTTTGGTGCCTACAACTATGCGGTCTGGTCTCATAAAATCTGCAACCGCACTGCCCTCCTTTAAAAACTCCGGGTTAGATACAACATCAAACGCCACCTTAGTGTTAGCCGACACAACAGCGTGTACTTTTTGAGCCGTGCCCACCGGAACCGTGCTCTTATTTATAAGCACTGTGTAGCCCTTAAGTAGACTAGCCACATCCTTAGCTGCGCTTAAAACATAGCTTAGGTCGGCCTCACCATCGCCATTTGGCGGTGTGGGTAACGCAAAAAATATAGCCTGCGGTTCTCCGAGATCCTGTAAATCTGCTGTAAACCACAAGCGGCCATCTTCGCGGTTCTTTTTTACTAACTCGGGAAGGCCGGGCTCATAAATAGGAATCTCACCCTTGTTGAGCATACCTACCTTCCGCTTGTCGATGTCCATACATATAACATCGTGCCCGCTTTCGGCAAGACAAGTACCAGTAACAAGCCCTACGTAGCCCGTTCCAATCACTGCGATTTTCATACTCAAGGTATCGTACCACCCAAGTATTAACTGCCGCAACATAATTGCCAAAATTACACCGTGTACGGCTGGTTTACTGACGGCTACATTCTTCTAACCAGAAAAAACAGCGGAATGTACATTATGCCCGCCGAGGGCCTAGAAGGCGGCATCGAAAAAGCTCTCAAAATTAGCGACTACTACAAACCCAGCTATGGCGGTTAGAAAAACCGCCATGTTTTATGGATTATGTAAAAACAAGCCGGTAAGCTTACAACCCAGCACAAGAAGTACCATTTGTTCAGTGTGTCACCAGGAGAACTAGCTGGTATACCACAAGGAGAACCCTGGTCACCTAGTCCGGAGGCTTGTGTTGGGTTGCCGGGGGAGGGGTTGGTGGTTAATCAATACAATTGAGAGCCGTTACCTAGTTCTAAATTAGCAGTCGCCGGCTTTGGTGAGGTCGTAGATGATGGCCTCTTTATCTTGGTAAATTATAGGGAATTCTGTTGTGGCAAGCGGACGTTCGGGTGGTAGCGTGACATACCGAATACGGTGCTCAGTGCAAAGTTCGCTGTAACGACCCTGCTCTAGGTCGGCAAAAATCTGAAAATCTTTTTCGTCTACACTTTTTGGCAATCTGGTGACATACCCAAAGGCAATAGGTTTTTCATGAATAGTTTGGTTGCGCAGTTGCCAGCCTCCTGTTAGAGCTGCATTGTCTATTACCGCACCTTCCGGTAGCTGTTTTAATTGGTGCACATAGGCTGGGACGGAAGTAGTTGTAAGCGGCAGCGGGGCTGGATATAGCTCGACAAACGAAACCACCACAAAAAGTATAAGCAAAATTTTGCCCCAACGAGTGGTAAGATCCAGGCGAGTCAGCATGTAGCAAACGATGATAATTGCTGCAATTAGCACAATCAATATCCACCGTATCGGCATTCCCGAAATCTGTAGTGTTGGAAATACTTTTTCCAAAAACCAATACGGTAACGGGACGCTCTCTAAGATGCGACCAAACGCAGTAGGGTGCGGGCCCAGCGACAATAAACCAAACACCAGCAAAACAATCCACCAAAACGATATCCACCTTGGCGGTTTAAAGGTTTTGCGTTTAATAACCGTTTTGTAAAACGCAATCACTAAAACCGTTAGCAGAGCAAAGCCAAAAAACATGCTCGTTTCCGAGGCGTATGGAATGTGGAGCCAATGCCAATCCGTTAAACTTCGCCAGTGAGACATACCGCCGGGTAAAACTAGACTCAGGGGATCAAGCCCAAACACCGCAGGATCGTGCGAGCCCAGCAGCGGATCGACTTTATTAAGATGTAGCAACTTGTACAGCAACGGACCGATGAGTACGAGACTGGTCAGCGCAAAGAGAGCCGAGACTTTTATATTGTGCGCGGTGAGCTGTAACTCGCGCCGATAGAGTTTCCACCCCGCCCACATAGCCCCGACAATGACACACCAAAACAAGTAATAATAATCGCACAACAATACTAAGAATAGGGCGCCTGCTGCAAGCAGTGCGTACCGGTAGCGCATTTTTTCTAGCAACGTCCAAAATGCCAATAGGAAAAGCGGAATCCACTGCAGCGCGACCAATTGCAGGTGGCCAAGCCCATGCGCAAAGTGATAACTCGAGAACGTAAACAAAACGCCCGCTAGTATAGCTATCCAGTACTTCTTGAGTAGTTTTTGCGCAAACCAAAACATTGTCACGCCGCCCATTACAAAGCTAAAGGCTACGGCTACATTTACTGTCGCCGGCAGACTAAGTCCAAAAATATTCATAAGCGGAATACCGACCAACCCGTTATAGATATTCATCGTTTGCGGAATTAGGCTGGTACCGTGCGGCCAATGGATGGCTGTCGTAAAGTAGGGGTTGCTTGCTTGTTCGCCTAATGAATCGTTCACCCACCAAATGTTCCAAACATTTTGGAAACCATCCCCGCTATCAAGATAAAAAAGGTCGTTAAAATGGCCGAGGTAGTGAGGCGAGAAAACATAAAATAAGACAAAATAGATAAGCGCCGGCAGCCCGAACCAATGCCAAAAACCACGTAGCACAGATTTCGCTAACCCCTTACTTTGCTCATTTTGCTTAGGGTTTGGGTCGGCGATCTCTACAGCGGGGCTTTTTGGCGTAACGCTTTTAGCTGTTGTGCCCTGCTTTTGCTTTCGCTTATTCTTGTGTTTTGCTTGTACCATTTCCACCAAATTATACCTGTCTAATGTCCATTCTAGTAATTAAGCTTCAGACCGCACCGGTTCATCGATACTTCCACCCACCTTGGCGTCACGTTTTCGCCAGATAACATATTTCGACCATGCGTAATTCCAAAGAAGTGCTGCTGCCGAACTAATAACCAACCCAAAAAAGTAATTAATATGAAAAACCTCAACTGCGGCCGTTACCATAAGGGTACTGCCAATAATCGCTACCCAAGAAGTTGCATGAAACTGCAAGATAAGCACGCCTATTTCCTTACCCACCTTGTTGGCTTTATACGTCCAGTGATGATGAAGCATAAAATTACTAAAAAGCGCTGTTTCGGCTGCGATAAGTTGGGCAATAACAAGTGGCGAATGTATAAGCTTGTACAAAATCGTAAGCAATATAAGGTTTATCAAAAACCCTGAGAACCCAACAATGCAAAACCGCACAAAGTCTTGCTTAAGGAGTGTGTCTTTTATATGTACAAGCACGATGCTCCTATGGTAGCATAGTTTCAAAACCTAACGTCTGAGGGAAATATGGGGAAAACACATAAACTATCCGTGGTAATGCCGTGTTACAACGAAAAAAACACAATTGAAAAAATTATAGATGAGGTACTAGCCGTCGATCTTGGCTCAACAAAAAAAGAAATCATTATTGTCGATGACGGCTCAAAGGACGGCACTCGGGACATTTTAGAGCAGCTTGCCGACAAACACAAAAACCTAAAATTAGTTTTTCAAAAAGTCAACCAGGGTAAAGGTGCCGCACTCAAAAAGGGTATTCTAGAAACCACTGGCGATGTTGTTGTTATTCAAGATGCCGATCTTGAGTACGACCCACAGGAGTATGTACGACTTTTGTACCCTATAGAACGCGGACACGCCGATGTTGTATACGGTTCACGGTTTATAGGTGGACAACCACACCGTATTATTTACTATCGCAACCAAGTGGCAAATAAATTCTTAACGACACTCTCGAATGCATTTACCGGCCTCAATTTAACTGACATGGAGACATGCTATAAAATGTTTCAGGGCGACCTGATCCGTGATCTTGCCAAACATCTTAAGGCGCAACGCTTTGGATTTGAGCCAGAAATCACCGCCCGTGTCGCCAAAAGCAAAGCCCGCGTGTACGAAATTGGCATATCCTACTACGGACGTAGCAAAGAAGAAGGCAAAAAAATCGGCATGAAGGACGGCATTAAGGCTATTTGGGAAATCATTTACTTTAACAGCACGGTTCGCAAAGACCATAAACCTAATGCAAAAAAATAATGGAAAAGCCGAATATCCACCATATTAAGACCAAAGTAAAAAAAAGCCTTATTCTCGTAAGGGATGTCACTCGCGTCCGCAAGTTGCGAGAAGACCTAAATAAAGCGACCGCGGAAAGCCAGCGTTATTACTCCGAACGCCAAATCCTGTACGATCAATCCCAGAACATGCGTATTTTTCTGGCCAACAAGTACTTAAAAGGTAAAGGCATCGAGATTGGCCCGGCCGAGCATCCATTACCAACCCCCCACTGGTCAAAAGTTACTTACGTAGACGAAATCAGTACCGAAGAATTAATAAAGTTGTACCCTTACCTGAAAGATCGTAAACCCGTACACGTAGACGTGGTTGACGATGGACAGGTACTGTCAAAATTTAAGGACAACTCGCAGGATTTCGTTATCGCCAACCATTTTTTGGAGCATGTCATTGACCCTATAAAGTCGTTGCGAAATTTTTACCGCGTGCTCAAGCCGGGCGGTATCATGTATATGGCTGTTCCTGATAAACGATTTACCTTTGATAAACTGCGACCGCTCACTCCTCTCAAACGACTTATTACATTCCACGCCGACCCTAAAAAGGCCGAGGCTGGTAAGTGGCCGATGTTTCTTGAATCTGCCGAGTGGATAGAGGGTAAGGTCGGTAAAGATGTAAAAGTGCGGGCGCAAGAACTGTACGACCAAAAGTTCAGCGTCCACCTTAATGTATGGGCACAGCACGATTTACTTGAACTTTTTCTGTACATTATCGATACATACAACCTTAACTTGGACTTTGAGTCAGTTGTTAAAAACGAACACGAAATAATTTTTGTAATGCAGAAACAAGCGAAGTCGGATGTTGAAGAAAACGTGTCTGTTGGAAGGGTTCGTAAAGCACATGGTATCAAAAAGTAGCAGTGTTCTACATAGCATCGGGGGCAAGATACCCGTGCTCAAAAATATCATCAACGAAAACCGCAACCTGGCAACCGATCGCGGAGTCTTGCAACTAGAAAAGGGCAACCTGGAAGCACAAAAGCGCGAGCTGGCTGCCATAGCAGGCAACCCTCGCAATTTTCTAGCCCACCAATACCTTAGTGGGCACGGCATAGAAATTGGAGCAGCACATTTGCCGGTGAGTATGCCCATGGGTGTAAAAGTTACCTACGTAGACGTTTTTAGTGCCGATGATCTTCGAAAAGTCTTTCCCCGCGAATACGCAAAAGTCGACATTGTCGAGGTGGACGTGGTTGACGACGGCGAAACGCTTACAAAATTTAAGAGTAACTCGCTTGATTTTATTGTGGCTAACCACTTTATCGAACATTGTCTCGATCCAATCGGCACCATACTCAACATGTACAAAAAGTTGCGAAAAAATGGCGTGCTTTACATGGCCGTCCCTGATAAACGACTTACATTTGATAAACCACGGCCGATTACTGCTTACTCCCATTTACTCGAAGAACATAAAGACAAAACTAAAATGAAATTCCGCAAAACGCACACCGAAGAGGCAATACGTCTTACCGACAAAACGGTGCATAAGGCAGGGGTCGAAAAACGAGTGCAAGAAATACTGGACAGCGGTTTTCGGATTCATTATCATGTCTGGACACAAAAGGAAATGGCCGAGATGTTTGTACGGCTGGCACATGACTTCCACATAGATCTAGAAATTGAGGCCCAGCTAAAAAATCAACACGAAGTAATTTTTGTTTTAAGAAAACAGCCAGCTTAAACCCCGTTTAAGGAATAGCCGCGCCCGTTGGCAACACGTTAAGGAGTTGGTTTGAAACTGTAGAATACGCTCCGTACTGGCCAACGTATGCCTGGTACGCACCTTCGCTTTGGATCCAGCGCTTCTGGCCTTCGTCCACCGTATACACATTTGGTGCGCTTCCTTTAACGTTGCCGGTAAGTGTTGCGCCGGTTCCAAAGTACGACCATAAATCGTCAGAAACAGTTAGCGTGTTTGAGCCACTAACCCATCTGTCTTTTACTGTGTTGTTGCTAAAGGGATGTTTTTGACCGCCATCTATAGCTCGTTCGGTATTGGCTGTTGCTGTTTTTATAATATTTTGAGCATCAGTGGGCGTACCAAGATCGGAAGGTTGCACCGCCACAATAAAATCACCACCGCCGTAGCCAAAACTCAAGAACTGCTCTAACGATGTTAGATGATAAAAACTAGTGCCGCCATTATCTACCAAAAATATCCTGGTATCATTTGAATCGGTAGAACGAGCGAAGATGCTCAACTCCGAACTAGCAGGTAAAGTATTAATAAGTGCTGCACTAACAGTAACCGGCGAGCTTACCACACCCCAAATGTTAGCAACAGTTGGGTTTGTTGTCGTGTGGGTTTTGCCATATTTAACACGGTAGTAGTTGGAGCCCACTTTAGCTTTTTGGCTTAGAGCACTCCCGGAAGTAAAGTGGTCGCGGGTGGTCGTACTTATGTTCGAGGGAGAGCTCAATGCCCAATCGGTCGCTACGCCACCAGAAACAGAGTGATAGGTGCCGTTATCCATAACGTAATTCGTGCCCCCAGCGCCGAAGTAATATGTTACCTGGGAACTATTGGGGAATTGCGAAAGCACGGCTTGGTTTACGGAAGTAAGTGCTTCGCCTCGGCTGCCATTCCACAATTGCCAATCCCTAGCCGAAGGAATATGGCGACGATCACCCTGATCCATAAGGTACACTTCGGGGCCAGAGCCTTTCAGAAATGCCGTGGCATCGGCGGCAGTAGTTAGGGTATTCATAAGTGCCGAGGAGGCATTAAAGATAGACCCTTCGCGGTAAAAACTGTCCAAACCGGCCGGTACCGGAATTTTGCGACCGTCTACCAGGTACAACTGCCCACTAACGTCTGACTCATAACCGTTTACTGCGCCGCCAGTGGAAAGCAAATTCAGGAAGCCTTGGTTGAGTATGTTAACATTGGGCGTCGAGCCGGGTGACCATGCGCGTAATACATCGGGCGAACCAACTGGATGCTTTTCGCCTCCGTCTACCATATAGATTGTGACACCATCACCGGGAAGACGGACAAAATTACTCACCGGAGCGCTTGTGATCAAACGATTGATTGTCGCATCAGACACGCTGGCGTACGTTTGGTTAAACACGGCCGACATAGCACCGGACAGATATAGTTTTTGGCCAGCTACAACTTGATACTGAGTCGGATCACTACCTTTTGCCGTATACCCACTTAACGTGGTGCCGACTGCGTTGTCGAGCTCATTAAAATAAGCATCAGATACAGTCGTCCAGCTCGCTCCATCGCCCTCCCAGGCATGGAAAACATCTGGGTTAGAGTATTGCCGCAACACGTTCTGGCTTGCACCGTTGACCCCGTCGACCATATACAGCGCAGGATTGCTTGCCTTCTTAACTGCATAGGTTAGGAATCCTCCGTACGCCGGCGTATTCCACAGCCCCATGCTCACAAATGCCTCTGGGCCGGTAAGGCCCCAGGCCGCCTTCATTTGCGAACTGGTTACTCGGTATTTCTTGCCGCCATCGGCCAGGTATAGTGTTGGGTCACCAATAAGATGGAATAGCCTCCCCAGCGTCGGCCCCTGCGGTAGTGTCGCCAAATAACTCGCTGGCATCGCTACAGCCTGATCCGGCAACCCCCAAGCCTGTTTGATCTCCGCTGTTGGCACATATTGCCTGATCCCTCTATAAATTACCCACTGGGTTAGATCACTTTCGTTGTAGGCGAGCGTGTACCCATCGCCAAGTGTTGGACCAAACCAGTCGTTAAACATCCGCCAAAAATTCCGATTGCCGTACGCCGTACACCCATCTCCAAAACCATACAAATTGGCCAATCCTGCCGCGTTTGGTTGATACGGTGTGTAGTTGTACAGCGCGGCCGTGGCACGCGTTTGTATGGTTACATTTGTGCCCCCACAACCGGGGTTGTTAGCTTGATAAGATATAAAACTGGTCCGTCCTATAGCGTAGCTATAACTCTCGGGGTTGGCCACGTACCGCTTAAACTGCCGGCCAGCTCGATACACTTGATTGAAAAAGCCATAATATTGCGAGTCACAAGGCGCCGTGTCCGGACACCCAAAGCCTGTAGCACTCCGGTACTGGATCGGCCATGGCCATTCGTCAGTCACTAGGCTCTGTTCTTTTTGCAACAAAACAATAAGCACCTGAGGGTTAACACCACAGGCCTGGGCAACGTTAAAAATGACATCTGCTGCCGACTTTGTGCCCCCGCCAATAAAATTGCAATAAGCATCGGCGGCCACAGAACCGAAGGAAACGCTATAGTCCTTTAAGCACGTATATGGTGGCGGTGCGCCGTTGGCCCTGCCCCAATCCGCCCGCGTCGCATATCCAGAATGAGTTGATGGTTCGGTGCCGTTTGTGTCGCAGGAGGGAACCTTGGCATTAAGAAAATTCTGAATGTCACCAGTGTTCATGGTGCCTGCATTAAAGAAAATTTCGTCGTCTATAATTCGCGCCGGATTAAACTCGCTACCCGTCAGAGCGTCGGCACTTTTCGGCACAAATGCCGCCCAGGAAGCGGCAACTACTATAACGGCAATCAGGACGAGGAAGTATTTTCTTGTTAACCGCATACTTCTATTGTACCGTAAGTGTCTTAGTTGATGATCCGGACGCTGAGGAAGAATTGTAACTTAGGGTTAACTGCCAACTGCCAGGCGAAAGCTGCATTGTCATTGGTTGACACTGTGTGGTGTTGGCATCGGCAAAACCGTCAGATGTGGCGGTTTTAGTATCGCCACCTTTTGTGAGGGTTGCCGTACAGGTACCCGCGTCCTCAACAATTCCCTGCGCAAAACCCGTAATCGTTACAGTAGGCCCCGAAACATTTGTGGCCGAGGTAATAGATATTATCACTTCTTTTTTATTGCTAGTGTTGGGATCTTGATTTTGGGCTTGCTGGGCTAGTTCGTCTTTGTGATCTTCGGCCTGTTGTTTCTCCTCTTCGGTTGGCGGGTCGTAGTTGATCGTCGTATCTCTGCCATCTGTAGCACCGGCACTTGTAGCGGTAGTTTCTGTAAGCGGCCTATCCTCGCGGTTTAGAAAAAACAAGAGTGCAGCTGTGCCAACCATCAGAATCACGAGGCCACAAAGTAAGATTCTTTTTGATGTGTGCATGCGTTTTTTCATAGTTTGTTTTTGCGTTTGGTTATTTAAGTATACCATACGTTCACCTTAGGCTACGTGCCGCCAAGTGAATAACGAAGTACTATATAGTTTTTGTGAACCGGCCTTTTACTAATTGCCGATATCGAACTTTTATTGTAAAATGTGGTGATCATGGTTACTGTACGTTCACCCCTCAATCAGGACAGTTACCCCTCTGTTCCCGGTGAGATAACTCCTTTCTCGTAAGCTAATTGTAACGCAGACTTGTAGCCCAGGATCTTCCTGGGCTTTTTGTTGAGGCGGTCG
>JBOHNU010000004.1:0-96970 GCA_050730855.1 Saccharimonadales bacterium (SeqCode)
CCGCCCCACTGTTTCCGCCGCTCTGCGGCGGTGCACCGGCAGCCCTGACTTTTTCAACTTCAAAAAAAGGAACTTCTTGGCGGGGGTAATCTCAAAAAAGCAAAAGGCAGGGCTGGTGGGGCGGTTTTGGCTCCGCCAAAACAAACGGCGGGGTTTATCTCGTTCACGCATTTTGCTGGAAGTAGGTTCTAGTGGAGTTGTATAATCTCACCAGAATGCAACTTTTTGCGGAATTGTCGCCCGAAAGGGCGATTTTTTCTTTGGCTGCGCGGAGCGCAAGCCAGATGTTTTCTTGGGGGAAATGAGCTACAGGACGCGGCAGGAGCCGCGCTGTTTTGTTTGACCGCCGTAGGCGGTTTTCTGGTAAACTAAGCGTGGACACAATCAAATCGGCATGGCTTTTTGTATGGGCTTGAATAGCCGTCTTCGTACAATTTGGTTATGCCGGATTGTGTCCAGCGAGGGCGGCTATTTGAGTTCAAAAAGGGGGTATTATGGCGGAAAAATACTTTATCTACGTTCGCAAGAGTACGGACGTAGAGGACAAGCAAGTTTTGAGCATTGAAGCGCAGCTCGTGGAGCTGCGGGCATATGCCAAAAGCCAAAACTTGGCTGTTGCCGGCGAGCTTGTCGAGAAACAATCCGCCAAAACGCCAGGGCGCAAGATTTTTGGCGATATGCTCAAGCGTATTGAAACTGGCGAAGCCAGCGGAATAATAGCATGGCACCCCGACAGATTAGCACGTAACTCCGTCGACGGCGGACAGATTGTCTACCTGCTCGACCAAACGCATTTGCAGTCGTTAAAATTTCCGACATTCTGGTTTGAGAACACATCGCAAGGTAAGTTTATGCTTAGTATTGCATTCGGACAGTCTAAGTATTACGTGGACAATTTGTCTGAAAACACAAAGCGCGGTTTGCGCCAGAAAGTCCGGCGCGGTGAATACCCCGGCCCCGCTCCAATCGGGTATATTAACGACATTCGGACAAAAACAGTTGTTATAGACAAACGGCGTTCGCCGTTTGTCATTGAGGCGTTTGAGTTATACGCCAAAGGCGACAGGAAGTTGCAAGACATTGCCGACTTCCTAAAAACAAAGAGCATAACTACAAGCGGTGGTTTACCCTTAAAGAAAGACCAGATTAAATATATGCTGACTAATCCGTTTTATTACGGACATTTCCGCTATGCTGGCGAGGTGCATGAAGGAAAACATAGCCCGATTGTTTCTAAAAGGCTGTTCGACCAAGTGCAGGCCGTTATTGCCAAACGAAGCCATAAATACAAAGGCGAACGGACACCGCAAGCCTTGTGCGGTTTGCTGGCTTGCGGAACGTGTAATATGGCGATTACTGCCGAAAAGAAGATTAAGCACCAAAAGAATGGCAACGTACATGAATACGTTTATTACCGCTGTACACGCAAGAATAAGGCCGTTAAGTGTACCGAGCAGCCCCTTACTGAACCTCGGCTAGTGGTGCAGTTGTCCAGCATTTTGCATGGCTACACCATGCCTCAAGCGTGGGCGACCACGCTTGAGAAAATGCTGCGAGAGGACGAGCAACGCGCAGAACAAAGCTCTGCGGTGTTTATCGCTGACGCTCAAACACGAATAACGAGTTTACAGAGCAGACTCCAGCGGCTTCTTGACGGTTATTTAGACCAAGACATAGACCAAAATGTTTACCGAGCCAAACAAGCCGAGCTAATGAGCGAAAAGAAGTCGCTGGAGGAGCAAATCGGCAAGTTAACGCTTGCTGCTGGAAGTTGGATTGAACCTATGCGCCAGTGGATTAAACAGGCCGTTTCTCTCTGTGAAGTCGTAAAAGACGGGCAACCTGAAACGTTGAAGCGAGCATTTGCCGAAATGGATGAGTTGAACCTGTGTTTATCAAACAAAACAGCGCGGCTCCTGCCGCGTCCTGTAGCTCATTTCCCCCAAGAAAACATCTGGCTTGCGCTCCGCGCAGCCAAAGAAAAAATCGCCCTTTCGGGCGACAATTCCGCAAAAAGTTGCATTCTGGTGCGCGGGGCGGGAATCGAACCCGCACTCCTTTTGGGAACAGCATTTTAAGTGCTGAGCGTCTACCTATTCCGCCACCCGCGCAAGTGCTACCTTTTTATTTCTACCACGATGAGTTGGTTGAAGGCTATGGCAATTTGGACAAAGGATCCGAAGATTCTCTAGTCTGTTATCGTAGTGATCACCGTTAATATGATCCAGCTCAACCGGGATCCGACCGTCAAGCGACCGTTCTGCCCAGTCGCATAATTCACATTTCGGCAACTTAATACCTTCCTCCAGTAATCGCTTCTTAAGTTTAAAGCTTTGAACTCTACTGTCCAGAGTTAGCAGTGATTCAAGTGCCGGACGGGTTGTAGTGTGGTAGGTTGTACCCCTATTCCAACCCATGCCTGTAAAGTGCGACGTGTCTAAATTCAATGCCTCAATATGAAATTGAACTTGCGCGTAATTTCCGCCTGCAGGAATAAGTCCCAGCAGTTTTATAACATTTCTATAACTGCGCGAAGCCTTGACAGCTTCCACAAGCTGCTCATCTGTCCAATTTCTACTTTTACCCATAATGTCAAAGAGCGTACCATAAGCTCGTTCGGACTTACAAAACGACTTGGAGGCGCGTACGGGTAACGCTCCCGTCTAACAGGTTTTGCAGACCTGTGCCTAACTTCTCGGCCAACGCGCCACATTATATATTATAGCGGAGGTTGACCTCTGGCGAAAGGGCTGCAAGCGCTACCGCGCAACTCCCACCAGACTGGTGTCAAAATTAACCGCCGAAACGTAACGGTTCCAGGCGGCCTGCTGCGCAACGCTTAGGTTCTGGGCTTTTTCGACCCATTCTTTTAGTGCTTCCTCGGCAAAGGCCACCTGCTGGCCAATTTCGAGCCGCGGCGAGCCGGCCAGCTTGGTCAAATTAGTTTCGGCAAAAATAATGCCGGCTTCGCTAACCGCCGCCTCTTGCTGCTGGGCGTAGGCTTGGACTGCCTTGCGCGCCATCTCGGTGTATGAGTCGCCGCGCTGGGTAACGTAGTTGTAGACCGCGGCCTGATGTTCTTCCTCGGTAGACGCGCCTTCGGTCTCGCTTTCGTCAGCTTGCTCGGCGGATTGCTGATCCTGCGCCGGCGGTTGCTCCTCGCTACCGCGAGAGTTATTACTAACCACCCAAAATAGTCCCCCTAGCAGCACCGCCGCAATCAGTAATTTCCTCATACTTCCCTCCTTTTAAGCAAAGATATTGTATCGTAATGCAATCATACCATGATTCCAGAATATCGAGCTAGTGACGTAACGCGGTATACTGTTGGTATGAGTTTTATTTACCAGGAGCAGCCAGCCAACTCGTCGTTTGCCGAGGCGATCTGGAAAACAGAGGACACCGCCGACGGAATGTACCTGGCCGCGGCCGACGGCTCGTGGGACTTGATTTTTACTACTTCCCCAGAAGGCGAGACGACAGTGCTGGCCAGCGGGCCGTCATCTCGGGCGTCACCAGTACCGTACCGCCAGGGTAATCGTAATTTCGGCATTCGATTTAGGCCGGGTGCCTTTATGCCTCATCTACCAGCCGCCCAGATGCGCGATGTCACTACTGCGTTGCCCCAACGCAGCAAGCACTCGTTTTGGTTTCAGGGCGAGGAGTGGCAGCTGCCCACGTTCGAGAACGCCGGCGAATACCTAGCCAAGCTGGCGCGCCGGCAACTCGTTGCCCACGATAATATCGTTACCGCGGTGCTGGGCGGACTGCGCCCGCCGGTTTCCGACCGCACTGTACAGCGGCGGTTCCTGCATGCCACCGGCCTAACGCCAACCTACATTTCCAACATAAACCGTGCTAACCAAGCAGTAGCGTTACTTCAGCGGGGTACGACTATCAGCGACGTCGTAACGGAACTCGGCTATGCCGACCAAGCGCACATGACGCGCCGGGTCAAGCATGTCAGCGGCCGTACGCCAGGTGAAATAATTAAAAAGGTGGAGGAGTGTCGTTTACGTTCAATACCAAACTACGGTGTTTGTGCTCAAATGAAAGTACAAAATATTAAAGGAGAAACAAACTATGGCGGTAAAACCGTACAAAATAGCAATTAAGCAATCCGATATTGACGGCTTAAAAGACCGGCTTAAAAACGCGCGCTGGCCGCACGATATTAAAGATAGCGACTGGGATCGCGGCGTGCCGCACGCTTATCTAAAAAAACTGGCCGACTACTGGCTGCATGAGTTCGATTGGCGTAAAGCCGAGGCCGCGCTGAACAAATACGACCAGTTTATGGCCGAAATCGACGGGCAGAACATCCACTTTTTCCATGTTAAGTCCAAAGAAGCAGGCGCGCTGCCGCTGATGCTGCTGCACGGCTGGCCGAGCTCGAACATCGAGTTTCTAAAACTCATCGACATACTGACCAACCCTGTAGCTCACGGCGGCAAGGCCGAGGATGCCTTCCATGTCGTTATTCCCACCACGCCGGGCTTTGGCCTGTCTGGTCCCATGACTGAGCACTGGGACGCCCAGCGCACCGCTAGTGCCTACAGCAAGCTCATGAAAGAGCTTGGCTACGAAAAATGGGGACTGCACGGCAGCGACGTTGGCACGGACATTGCCGGCGAGGTCAACCATATCGACAAAAACCTGACCGGTGTGCACCTGGCCACCGACATGCCGTCCATCATTTGGTATGCCAACTTTACTGGCAACGATCCGACGAAAAACCCCAAATTCTCCAAGGCTGATAAAGAACTTATTGGTGCGCTGGCCGCAAAGGGCGCCGAAGACGGCGGCTACCTGGAAATCCAAAAAACCCGCCCGCTAACTATCGGCTACCTGTTAAACGATTCGCCGCTCGGCCAACTGGCGTGGATTGCCGAAAAATTCAAGTTCTGGACGGACAAAGGCAGTAAACTGCCCGAGGACACGGTGGATCTCGACCAAATGCTCACCAACATCAGCCTTTATTGGTTTACCGGCAGCGGTGCATCGGCCGCGGACTTCCTCTGCACCAACCTGCATGCGCAGCGCGATTGGTCGCGGCCGTCGCTCGCGCCAATGGGCATGGCTGTCTTTGGCGCCGAAGGTCCGGCTCGCGCCATGCAAGACCCCGAAAAACAAATGCCATACTGGAGCGAATTCAAACAAGGCGGCCACTTCCCAGCCATGGAAGTTCCTAAACTGCTGGCAGGCGACCTGCGCAAGTTCTTCTCGGAATACCGCGCCTAGCCTATACTGCAAGTATGATCACCAACATCGCCAGCCAACGTCTGCACAACCAGCATTTATTGGAGAACCTCAAAAAGCCCGAGGACGTGGTGCGTTCACTGGGCGCCATGCAAGCCCAAGATTTCATCGGCGCTAAATGGGCAATTGGACTGCGCTGCAAAACCACGGACGCGGCGGTGCAAAAAGCGTTTGACGACGGAAAAATCCTCCGCACGCACGTTTTGCGGCCTACGTGGCATTTTATGGCCGCCGAGGATATCCGTTGGATATTAGAATTAACAGCTCCGCGCGTCCATGCTTTTAACAAGTACTACTATAAAAAACTGGGCGTTGATGAACCTACCATTAAAAAAGCAAACGAATTGCTAAAGAATATCTTGAGAGGCGGCAACCAGTTAACCAAGATACAGATTGCCGCGCATTTTGACGCTGCCGCCCTGCCGACGAAAGGCTTGCCTTTCGGCTATATTTTAGGCTACGCCGAGCTTGAGGCACTGATCTGCAGCGGAGCCATGCAAGGTAAGCAACACACCTACGCGCTTTTAGGAGAGCGGGCGCCGCACGCGAAATCGCTGCCGCGCGACAAAGCGCTTATAGAATTAACCCGCCGCTTCTTCACCGCGCACGGTCCGGCGCAAATTGCCGATTTCGCTTGGTGGTCCAGTCTAACCACTGCCGAAATAAAGCAGGGGGTCGCTCAGGCCAAACTCAAAAGCGTCGAAATTGACGGCAAAACGTACTACTTTGCTAAGGAGGCACCGACTAGCATCCCCTCACCTATTGCCCACCTGCTTCCTAATTATGACGAATACTTCATCGCCTACAAAGATCGCAGCGCGTTTTCGAATTTTAAAGTATCGCGACAGCCCTCGTACGAGGACTTGTCCTACCACATCCTGGCCATAGACGGCCAACTGGCCGGCGGCTGGAAGCGCGAGATTACGGCCAAGCAGTACACCGTTAAACTCAATCCGTTTATGCAGTTTAGCACGGTACAGCAAAAGGCCATCGATCAAGCCGCCAAACGCTTGAGCAACTTTGCCGGTCTGCCGGTCAAACTGGCTTAGATTCCGGCACTCAAAATCGTCAAGCGAAACAACGTCACTTACTACCGCTAATCTTTTCAATTCGAATTGGTTCAGTATCCTCTGTGCCCTCGACGCACTTTGTTTCGAACACCATCTGGAGTGGCTAAGTCTCATGATATCCCCAAAATAATAAAGTATTGACGTCTAGGCGTCTGGACGCTAAGATGTAGGTATGCGTAATGAAGATACCAAGACCACTATATATTTAAGTCCGAGTGTGCGGCGTGCGCTAAAGCGCCGCGTGCTTGAGACCGACCAAACCATGTCGCAGTATGTTGATATGGCTATTGCGACTGCGATCGCTGAAGATCTGGAAGACATCGAAGCAATCGATGCTCGTAGAAACGATGAGACAGAATCTCTCGAGAAATTCCTAAAAGCGATAAAAAAAGATGGCCTTGTATAAAGTTGAGATAAGCAAGAATGTCCGCAAGAAGGACTTGCCATCTATACCTAAGCCCGACGTGGTAAAGATCGTAAAACGCATCGAGAGTCTTGCCGATAACCCCTTTCCCGAAGTAGCTGTACGTCTCAAGGGCCGCGCGGAATGGCGCATAAGACAAGGCGACTACAGAATCCTATACGTAGTTGAGCATGACATCGTAACCGTATTTATAGTAAAAGTGGGGCATCGAAGAGAGATCTACAGAAAATAAAACCTCCATAAATTGGAGGTTTGTTTCTTATGATTCATTTGGTGCGGGTAAAGGGACTCTAACCCTTGGCCTCGTCCTTGGCAAGGACGCGCTCTAAACAACTGAGCTACACCCGCATTTACTCTGAAATTGTAGCAAAAATGGCCTAAAATGCAAGTGTACGTTATCCGTTAGAACACCGCACACTTGGCATGGGGTCTTATTACTACTGCTGGTTCACCCAGGAAACGCACTGGCCTTGGTTTTTGAAGGCTGGGGCGTTAAAGGCTGTCCAACCACTTCTTTTGCAAGCCTCTTTGCTGCTTGGTTTGAGGGTTGGTTCGAAATCGTAAATCATTTGGTCGACGGTATTTACTGCAACTTTGTCCAGGTAGCCGTCCAGGCCAACGTCATTAGTGCTGGTGTCCCCCACATTTAGGGCAAAGGCGCGAATTGATGAGCCTGGGCTAAGCGTGTCCATATCGGCTGGAACTGCCGGGCAAGTATGCGGCGAAGCTTGTGCTCCCCCGCGAGTAGTTACCGAATACGCCTGGGCTGGGTCAAAGGTAACGGTTGTAAAGCCGCCTGTCGAGCCAACGATCGGTACTACGTTGTAGCGGCAGTCGTAAAATTTCAGCGGGTTAGATTCGCCAAAAGTAGTGTAAACGTTCATGTAGAAGTGTACTTTGTCGGCTTCTGTCCCGCCGCTGCCGATCATAAAGTCATACGAAATTGAGTCGACGTCAGCCATTGGTGCCAACAAAAAGTTTTCAGCGATAAACTTGTCAGCGGCGGCCGCGCCAATAGGCTGGACATATAGGCTGCCAGCGCCAATACTGGCTTGATCGGTATTAAATTCGTATGGTGTTGCGGTGCCTGGGTCGCGGTTAAACATCCAGCCTGGTTGATTTTCGCCAGCTGCGGTGTTGCCCTGCACCACTACCGTGCTAGCAGCCGCAGAAACTGTTAGAGATACGAGTAGTGCCATCAAAAACAGCACACCGAACAACACAGTCGCAAAACGCGGCAGCACCGATTTATGTTTTCTTACGCCAACCCCCAGTTTATACGTTGCATATGCCATGTGGACTCCCTCCTTATATGTCGCTTATTGTAACGGGAATTGCGAATTTGGCAAGTTTGTTGGGTCGGAGAAGGGAACGCCCTATGTGAGCGATTGGAAGAGCTCGACATTGAAGCGATAATGAAGGCAGGCGGTTAGTCAAATCTTTCGTTATTACTATCAAACAAATCAAGATAGTTCTTATAGACCCACTTTTGTGCATACACAGCTTCGCCACCCTTGAGCGGCACTAAAATGCCCATGGAGATTAACCTGTTAATCACATTGTACCCACCCCGCTCTGTGTAGTTCGTCCATTTTACAATGTCGGCAATACCGACAATCGGCATTTTGTAAAGGTTTTCCAATACCTTAACAGTCGCCTCCGAAGCCGTACGGTTAAGCATTTGAACTTTCTTCATGTCTTGTTCACGCAATTTAGTAATTGCGGCGCAGGTTGCAACTGCCGAATTGGCGATTTCGATCACTCCGTCAAGAAAGAAGTCGAGCCATTCCACCACACCACCATCGTTATGGTAACCATCGAGTTTTTCATAATACAAATTCTGGTGCTGCTTGAAGTAGGACGAAAGATACAATATTGGCATTTCAAGCAACCCTCTGTACCACAGGAACATAGTAATCAGCATACGGCCTGTGCGACCGTTACCATCATTAAAAGGGTGGATCGTTTCAAATTGCGCATGCAGCAACCCAGCCTTGATGAGGGGGAGAAAATCGTCATCCGGATGAATGAATGCTTCAAGTTGACCGAGCGCCCTTTTCATTTCGTGTACTGGTGGCGGAACATATTTTGCATTATCTGGTCGCGTACCAGAGATCCAGTTTTGCTTGTTGCGAAATTCACCTGGATAGGCAGGGTGAGTAACACGCGCATTAGTCATCAGCTCCTTATGCAGTTCGCAAATAAAACGAAGCGTAAAAGGGAATGTCTTTGCTCGCTTTAATCCATAGTTCAAGGCATCGATATAGTGCAGAATATCATCCACATCGGCAGGCAAATTATTGCTAGGTTCGACATTTTCGCGCTCAATTGCATCCATCATGGTTGCACTTGTACCTTCAATTTGGCTTGACGAAGACGCATCCTTACGGATAAACATGGTCAAAAACCAGTCTTTGTCTGGCAACAATTCAGTAATACCATCCAACTTGCCGAGCAAGCGAATCGCCTCAGTATGCTTGCCAATCAACTTACCATCCAGCCCCAAATCTCTTTTCGGCGGAAAATCGTTGGGGATAAAAGCTTTAAAGCCTTCCTTCTGTTGTATGTGTTGTCCAATTAAAATCTTGTTCATATATTTATTCCTATATGAACATTATAGTAAAAAACGTTCATATATGCAAGATCTACGTGAACGATTTTTAAAAACTTACTCCAGACCAGACTCGAATTAATTAACAGATACAATCTTGTGAAATAAAGTCCGAGAACAAATTCTCGGACTTTTACATCTGTTATTCAAAATTGGTGGCTCCTCCCAGACTCGAACTGGGGACACAAGGCTCTTCAAGCCTCTGCTCTACCTACTGAGCTAAAGAGCCACGCAACTTTGGTATTGTAGCTGAAGTTTGCAGTTTTTTCAATCTGTTAGAACAAGCTGCCCTGGCTGCGCTTGGCTTGACGCTTGGCAATGCGACGGGTTTGCGTTTGCATGTCAGGGTCTACGGTTGTTTGCAATGGTAGGTCGAACAAAAAAGAGGATACTTGTGATGGCTGTCCACCACGATTTGTACTGTGGGTTATCTCTAGCCGTTCTTTGGCTCGGGTAACGGCCACGTAAAACAAGCGCCTTTCCTCCGAACGGTCGCCGCGGTCGCTTGGCAGTACGCCTTCTTGCATACCGATGAGAAACACCACCGGAAATTCCAGCCCTTTGCTGGCGTGGATGGTTAGCAGCGTGATGGCGTCGGCGGCCGGGTCGTAAAAGCCGGATTCGGCGATGTCGTCGAAATAAGCGAGTGCCGCATCGAGCGCTTTAAATCGTACAAGAGTTGCCAGGAACTGGGATAGTTCGCGGCGTGGCGCGAGGCCGAGCGTGGCGATGACCTTTTCGGCCAGTTCTGTCGGCGACAAACCTTTGTGTTTTTGCAAAAGTTCGCTAACCTTGCGCTGGCTACTTTCGGAAAGTTGCGCCAACTCCTGCGTTTTGCCGGTTTCTATTGCCCGCAGCACGGCGATCACCGCCTGGACAGACGATTTTTCGTAAGGTGAGCCGTCGCCAACCACCTGATACGGCAAGCCCGAGGCTTCCACCGCTTTTTGCAAGGCCTGTGCGGCCGAGCGGCTGCGGTACAAAATGGCAAAGTCGCGCAGGGTGCGATGCTTGCCACGGTCGTCATCGCTAACGGCGCGCAAAAAATCGCCGCCGCCAATGGCTTTTTGGATTTCGCTCAAAACCCAATCCGCCTCGCTGTATTCGTTCAGCACCTCAACGGCGCGCACTTGACCATGTACGTCACTTTTTGGTTCCAAGGCTGGCTGGTCGGGAAAAATCGCATTGCTTAAGCGCACAATCTCAGCCGCAGAGCGGTAGTTTGCCGTCAACGTAACTTCTTGCGCTGCTGGGAAATCTGTTTTAAACTGCGCAAAAATATCGCCGCTTGCACCGCGGAAGCCATAAATTGATTGGTTCGGATCGCCGATTACAAACAGATTGTCGTCCGCGCCCAGCAACTTCAAAATTTCGTATTGCAAACGGTTGGTATCCTGAAATTCATCCACTAAAATCCACTGGTACGCTGGGCGCACTGATTCATCTTGTAGCTTCGCGTAGGCGTCGACCAGCAAATCATCGAAGTCGTGCAAACCCTGCTCGTGCAGCGCCTTATCGTAGGCGCTCACTAGTTTTGCTAGCTTTTCATCCTGCTTATCAACGCTGTTCTTGGCTTTAGAAATCGCCAGGCCCAACTCCCGTGTAGAAAGATGCTTAAATATTGCTGGCTTAGTGAGCGACTTAATAATTTTAAACCGCTGCGGATCGGAGGCGAAAATCGGTTCCTCGCCGAGCAATTCGTAACAAAGCCCATGAAAAGTAGTAATTTCGGGCGTCTCTTTTACCAACCCCGCGACCCGCTCGCGCATTTCCTCGGCCGCTTTTTTAGTGAATGTTAGTGCTAAAATCTGCGGTGACGGCACGTGCTCGAGCCGTAGCAAGTAAACGATTCTCTCGGTTAACGTCTTGGTTTTACCCGTCCCGGGTCCGGCGATCACCAACACGACACCGGACGATTCCACGGCGGCTCGCTGCTGACGATTTAGCTCCGGCATGGTTACCCTGCAGTCACATCGCGGCCGCTAATGTACGTTCCAGCCACTTTGTGCGCGGCGGCAATAGCATCCGGAAGCGCACGTTTTGTCCGCAGTGCAGCGATCAACCCAGCATTAAAGCTATCTCCTGCCCCTGTTAGTCGAACCGGTTTCTCGATGATATCAGGCTTGGCCTGCTTGGTTGTGTCACCATCCAAAAACCACGCGCCTTTTGCACCGTCTTTCACTACTACCGTTAATTGCGGAGCACGCTGTCGAAGGGTGCGCAAACCCTCTTCAATGTCGCTAAAGTTCCAAACTCCTAGAAATTCCTCGCGGCTCGGCAAGTAATAATCGCTTTGTGTTACGAGATTTCGCACCGCCTCCAGCATATCGTTGGCTACGTCTTTAGGTACTCGGCCGTGGTCAACGACGAGTTTTGTGCCTTGCTGTTTGGCAAGTTTAGCAACTTCTGAAAAGGCCGGGTAAAAAGATTTCAGCTTAAAGCAGCCGCCTAAATACAATAATTCGGCATCAGCAACGACAGCGTGGAGCTTTGGCAGCACAACATCTGGCGTCAGGCTAGCGCTTGCTGTTCCGGCTACTAGCATCACGTGCGATTCGCCAGCGCCCGTTAGGTTAAAGCTAATATTTGTTAGGAGTCCCTGCTTGCGCACCAAAAACGGCTGCACTTTCTGCTCTGTCAATAAATTATTGAGAATCTCGGCAAATTGGTCGTCGCCCGCCATGCCTATAAATGCCGTGCGCTGGCCGAGACTCTGTAGCAGTCGACAAAAGTTGACTGCCGAGCCACCGGGAACCAGTTCGTAACCGCCACCAACTAACTCGGCTTGAGCAGGGATTCCGTCTGCAGTAAAAGGAAAATCTGTAGCGTTAATATCTAAGTAACAGCTGCCAATGGCAACAATGTCGATTGATTTCATATCACCATTCTACAGCAAGCCGGGCGGGCAGGTAGTAATTTGTAGCTTGTGCCAGAGGCTTGTATATAATTAAGGTGTGAGGTATCCAGATTATGCCAAAGAGTTGCAAATGCTGCTTGCGGAAGACCAGCGTGATATTAAGGAGTTTAGCCGCAAATACTATTGGCGCGGCGAGGCCGGAACCAAGAAAGCCGAATCCCAAGCCAATCGTCGTTACTGGGAGGCAATACACCGCCGGACGGAACGCATGCTGCGCATTCTGGATGATATCGGCGAGCCATCAATCTCGAACATCGGCCGCAAAGGCGCTGTTGCCGTTTCTGTTTTGGCAACGCATGATGCGCCAAACGCGCTACAGCCCGTTCTAAAAAAGTTCGAGCAAATCTACGCCGATAATAAAAATGATTGTCACTTCCAATCTATACCTGCGATGACCGATCTGCTCCTGATTCTAAACAAAAAACCGCAGCGTTTTGGCACGCGGTGGCTATTCGATAAAAACAAATGGCCATGGCTGCCAACAGTAGAAGATTTTGCGCACGTAAACCAGCGGCGAGCGGCATACGGTCTCGAACCGTTGTGCTGGCCGAAATCGCTCGCCATACCCGAAGTCGAACAACCCTGGCTCAAACGCCCCTTTTCCGAAATGACCATGCGCGACCCGGCGCCCGAAGAATGGCGTGAGTTATTTGAGTATTATGAGAACGACTAGAGCAGGCTCATCTGATTGGTGGTTTCTGCGCGTTCGGCTTCGTTCTTGAACACTTTGATGGTGCCGAAGACGCCGTCGTAGCCGGGGTCGCGGACGACGTCGCCTTTTCGCAAGCGGTCGATTGCCAGTGCCAGCAATGGAAAGCCGGCGGCTTCGATGGCGGCGACGGGCACATTGCGCAGCACGCCAAACTCGTCGCCCAGACGCTCGATGACGTTGTGATATTCGGCTTGCACGGCTTTGCCGGCGGTGCTTTTGGTGTTTTTGAGTTCGGCGATAATTTCGGCAAGCGGAATAATGTACTCGACGCGTTTCGGCCGTTCAGGTTGGTGGTCGCTTGGCCGCGTCGCCAACTCTTCTAATCGGTTATGAACGCCGACCACCAACGGCTTGGCGCAGACCGGGCAGATGCCGTTAACGCGCCGCGTTTCCTCTGGCCAAAAACGGACGTTGCACAGGCGGTGGCCGTCCAGATGATACTTGCCTTCCTCGGGGAAAAATTCGATAGTGCCAACTAGGCGTTGGTCGTTGGTTTTGAGCGCGCCTAGCAGTTCATCAAAACTAAGATTTTCTGTCTGTAATACTGTGGCTTCGCGGCCAAGTTTTTGCGGTGAGTGCGCGTCGGAATGGCTGGTGACGGCAATGCCATCCAGATGATGCACGCGCCAGTTCATGCCGGGGTCGCTGGACAAACCTGTTTCGATGGCCGTAATTTCTGGCGCCAAATCTTCGTAGGCCTCAGTAATGCTGTCGAATCCGGATTTGCTGCCGAACATGCCAAACCACGGCGTCCAGATATGTGCCGGAATGTAGAGCGCTTCGGGCGAGCTTTCCAGCGCGTGACGTAATAACTCTTTACTATCCAGCCCCAAAATCGGCCGGCCATCGGTTTTAAGGTTGCCGATGCGCTCCAGCCGCGCGTTCAGCTCGGCCACGGCCTCGAAACTAGGCATTACTACCAACTGGTGCAGCTTGCGCACCTTGCCGCCCTTGCTATAAATGGTAGCGATTTCCACGCTTGGCACAAACCGAATGGAGTTGTCGCATACGCTCGGTGGCAGGAGTTTATCAATTTCGTCGGCAATGTCAGCCCGTAAACGAAACAGCCCCGGCTCGGCTGGCTCAAGCTTGCTGCGAAATTCGTTAAACCATTCCGGGTGAGTAAAATCACCAGTGCCAATCAGGTTAATACCTTTTAGCTTCCCCCAAAAATACAACCCCTCAAGGTCACAATTCTTGGACGTCGCCCGCGAATATTTAGAGTGCACATGTAAATCAACCACATATTCCCGCATGCGTACCAGTGTAGCGGCACATCTGATACACTGCAAACATGATGATAAAATATTTGGCGCTCTTGCGCGGAATCAACGTAGGCGGCAACAACAAAATAAAAATGACCGATTTGAAAGCTTGTTTTGAAAAATTGGGTTTTGCAAACGTCACAACTTACATCCAGTCTGGAAACGTTGTGTTTGAAGCACCCAAAACCGACACACCGATTTTGGCTAAAAAGATAGAGCAAGCCCTGACGGCTGCGTTCTCATACAAAGCCAAAGTAGTTGTAGTTGCCGAAGATACTCTGCGCAGAGTTGTGGCCAAAGCGCCCAAGGGTTTTGGCAGCAGTCCGGCCGACTACCGCTACAATGTGATCTTCCTAAAAGAACCGCTTACCGCCCACAAGGCACTGCAGGCAATCCCGCTTAAGGAAGAAGTGGACGAAGCGTGGGCCGGCCAGGATGTTGTATTCCACCAACGGATGGAAGCCAGGGCTACGCAAAGCTACCTGAACCGCCTGGTTACCATGCCGATATACCAAGACATGACCATTCGCAACTGGAATACCACCACAAAACTCCTGGCTTTGATGGAAAAGACGAACGCTTAGCCCTATATAGCTATGTCAACAAAAAGGAGCCAGCTGGCTCCTTTTTGTGCGTTTATGGGTTCTACTTTTGGCGGTTTAGGAAGCGGTGTGCGATATAGCCTAGGCCGCTCACGCCGGCAAACAAGCCAGCAATACTACCGGCGCCAGTTACTGGCAATACCTGTGGCGGCGCGGGTGTTTGCGGCGGAGTCTGCGGGGGTGTTGGTGGAGGCGTAACCACCTTCTTCACCTTGATTACAGCGTCGTTGCAGCCTTTTTGAGGCGCGTCTTTTACTTCGCTATCGCCGGTAAAGCAAGCGCGTTTTTTGACAAAACCGTCATCTTGCCGGGTTACTTTTACGGCGTACTCGAAAGTCTTGCTTTCGCCCGGGCGCAAGCGGTTAATTGTTTCCTTTAGCTCGCGCTTTGTGGGGTCGCTTACAAGCTCAACACCGGTAGGCAGCGTGTCGGTTACCACGATATCCACCATATCGTTGTGACCTTGCTGGTTAGGCTGGCCTTCGTTCCAAACCTTCACGATGTACTTGATTACATCGTTCGATTTAGTGTCCACCGCGCTCGTAGTAGTATCGGCATCTTGTGGAGTGCCGCTAGCGCTGACGTTCTGAACTTTTTTGTCGATCTTACCAACAGGGTGCCAGGCCATAGCCGTGCCCGTCAGCCCACTAAAAACAAGTGCGCTTGTTACGACCGAAGCAATCAGTAGCAAATAAACTTTCTTCATTCCCTCGTTCCTTACTCCGCTATACAACAGAATTAGCTTTAACACAAGCATTATAACATATAATTATACAGATGTCCACTAATGCTTGTGTTGTTTTCTGGCTTGTAACGACAAAGAGGCCAGCGCCAGAGCGGCAAAGGTGAGTGCTATGTCGCGAAAGGTGATGGGCAACAGCGCGGTGTTAGCGGCGACTATGCCGGCAAAGGTTGCCGCGCAGGCCAATCCGGCAAGCTCGAGCCGCCAGCCGCTGGCCAGCCAAACAACCAGCCCCAGCTGGTACACCGAGAATACTCCCAGCAGCAGATTGGCATCCACCACACTTCTGGCGAAATCGGGCAGGTAGCCGACCCAATCCTCGGGAGTAACCAGCGAGCTGACCGCTGCATACGCCAGCACAATCGCTAGCCCGGCACGCAGCAGAAGCATCGGCATGTCGGGACGGGCGAAAAAGGCAAACCGCATTACTCTACCGTTATTGTACCGGTTTTATCGGGGTTGAGGTGGTTGTGGTAGCCCCAAGTGCCTGGTTCGGTCAGAATAAAGCTATCGCTTTCTCCCGGCGAAAGCGTGTCGCGGTTAAGCTCGGGATTGTCGGAATGGACGGGGTGAGGGCTGGAGCTAAAGTCCAGCTGCTCACCGGATTCGTTCACAATTATAACCGTTGTACCGGATGTTACGCTGAGCGCGGACGGACTGAACCCGCTGTCGGTATAGGTAATTATCGCTTCGTCCGCGAAAACCGATTCGCCCCCTGCTCCATTGCCGCCGGACTGTTCCTGGTCGGAGTTACGCGAGAATATAAACCAGCCCGCTACCGCCACCAGGGCGACCGCAACGAGTATCAAAAGTAGTTTTTTCATATCTCCCCCTTCATTTTAGCTTATGCCTAAGCGCCGCCGGCGTCAAGCACGCAGTATATACTGGATGTATGTCAAAACATGTGAACTGGGACAGCCCGCATCTTGGCCGGCTGTTGCTGCTTATAATCGCGGTGGCCGGTTTTACAGTGGTAACGATGATTATTGTCGAGCTTACCGGCGGGCCGACGGCGTTCCGCTCGCTCATCGAGGGCGCCGGGCCATGGACGCCGGTAGTGTACGTACTATTGAAGGCGTCTACGTACGTTATCGCGCCGCTTTCCGGCGTGTCGGTCAAGCTGGCCTCGGGCGCGCTGTTCGGCGTGTGGGAGGGGCTGGCTTTGAGCGTGGCAGCCGACGCGCTGGGGAGCAGCCTTAACTACTGGATTGCGCGGACTTTTGGCCGGAAGGGCGTACAAAAATTCGCCGGCAAACAATCGCTTAGCCAAGTTGACCGCGTGGCAAGCAAGGTTGCGACCTGGCAGATTCTACTTATCGCGCGGCAAGTACTGTCATTTATGTACGACTTCATCAGCTACGCCGCTGGACTGGCGCGCTTCCGCTTCGACCAGTTTCTGGCCGTCAGCACGCTTGGCAGCATCCCAATCTCGCTGGTGTACGCCCTGCTGGGCGATGCGGCCGTGGAAAGCTCCAGCGTTTTGCGCATTATGATAGGCGTGTTCGGAGCCGCGCTGATTGCTGCTATTATCGGCTACTCGTATCACCGCCTGCAGCTGCGCAAACTCGGCGTACAGCCAGCTATAGATGACAAACTGGGCGAGTAGTTTACTCGGTAACGAACGTCAGCGCGTAGCCCACGCGTCCGGCGCGTCCGGCGCGTCCGATGCGGTGGATGTAATCCTCGTACTTTTGCGGCGTGGTGTAGTTAATAACGTGTGTAATGTCGGCTACGTCTATGCCGCGCGCGGCGACGTCGGTGGCGACCAAAATGTTCACTTCGCTCTTTTTAAAGCGGTTTAGCGCGCGCTGGCGCTGGCCTTGCGTTTTGCCGCCGTGGATGTCGTCTACCTTAAAACCGCGTGCGTGCAGCTCGCGGCCGAGGCGTTCCACGTTGCGCTGCGTTTCTTCAAAAATAATTGCTTTGGCCACTTCTTCTTTAACTAAAATATTGTGAAGCTGGTCGATTTTAGTAACCGAGCTGTCGTAGCACACAATGTCTTGGTGTACATTGTCGCTGGTGTCGCCGGTTTTTACAGATACGGTTAGCGGGTCTGTGGCAAAGAAATCAATCAAAGCGCGAACTTTGTTATCCATAGTTGCCGAGAAAAAGAACGACTGCCGCGGCGTAGCAAGTTTTTCCAAAATGCTGGTTACGTCCTCGACGAAGCCCATGTCGAGCATGCGGTCTACTTCGTCCAGAACGACCATATTAAAGCCCTCTAGCTTGAGAGTTCGGCGCTCGATGTGATCCTTTATGCGACCCGGAGTACCGATGACAATACGCGGGTTAGCGCGCAAATCGCGCAGCTGGCTGCCCATGCCAGTGCCGCCGATAAGCAGCGCACCGCTTAGGCCGCTATTTTTGGCGAGCATGCGGCACTCATCTTCGATCTGCTGCGCGAGTTCGCGCGTTGGAGCCACAATTAGTACGCGAGAATGTTTGTCCTCCAGCAGTTTGTGCAGTGCCGGCACAGCAAACGCAACGGTTTTACCAGTACCAGTGTTAGCAATTCCGATAACATCGCGGCCAGCCAACCCCATAGGGATAGTCTGATCCTGGATAGGCGAAGGAATTACAAACCCCTTAGTCTTGATGTTTTCTTGCAATATCGGGTGCATGGCAAAATCTTCAAAACGGTGCGTTGGTTCGTAGGTGTCTTCGGCTATCGGTTTAGCAGATTTTACAAAGCGCGAAGGGTGGATGTACTCCTTTTTAGGGCCACGGCGATTACCACCGGAACGACGGTTGCCGCCTCCGGAGTGATAAGCAGTGCGAGCGCCACGATTGCGCCCGGAAATACGAGAATTATAAGGCATTAAAAAATCCTTTGTGTTTAGTTATTACTCATTGTCGCCAACGAAACCAGAGTAATACTTCCTAAACAACCCGGATTCATTAATAACAATTACCTAAATTGTAACACAATCGGTTACTGGAGTCAATTAGTTACACCGCTCTTTGGAAAGCAATAGTTGCCGATGGGTGCAAATCGTTACTGGATGAGCTTTTGGAAAATTGGAAAGGCCTCAGTTTGCGAAGTTCTTCTTTTTTAAAACCGTCCTGTACATACTCAGGTGTTTCTACACTCACTTCACGGGCCAACTTTGGGTCGTATCGACTGCCCCACACGTCGGCATCTGCGTGGTGGTCTGGCGAGCCGATCAAGATGTATTCTTGCGTTGAGGGATTCTGCCTAAAGTGCCGCGTTCACTCCAAATTAACACCGTGCCTGCTCTGTGGTAGCCAGGCGCCGATAATAATATGCGGTTCGTATTTTTGTATTGCTTCGCGGAAATCAAGAGTCTCACTAAAGGACTCGCCCTTATACCATCTTGGCTCACTGCCATCATCAACGGCATGGCTGGTGTATGCAACACCGTTCTTCTCTATTACTTTTGCAACGAGTGCAGACAATAATCCGCGGCCGGCTGCAACCTCCAACATGCGGATTGGCCCTTGTATCCTGTCGCCCATTTCGACCATTCTAGAAGTTAAATAGTTCCCCAGCCCTTGCACAAACTCAAGCGTAGGATACTCATACACCCCGGCTTCCATCTGACAATACCGACTCCACGAGGGCTTACCTGAGCTATTATCTGGTGTAAAGTCGAACGAATCCAAAATCTGCTGGCAACTAAGCGGCGTAAAGCCGCCCACACTAAGCTCGCCCTGATTGGGTTGGTCTACACCGTTGGCCATGGCCGCATTATTGCAGGTTTCTGACAATTCGCAAGCATAAGAAAAAAGCCCGAACTCTAGGGTTCCGGCTTTTTTGGAGGAGCTGGCGGTAATCGCAACCGCGTCCGAAGGTGTATCTGGCTGATCCATCCTACAGGTATAGGTTGCTTGGTGGTTCTCGGAAAGTTGCGGTTAAGCAACCGAAACGCCACTTCCCAAAGTCCTAAGTCTTAGTAAATGCTATGGACAGTAGCATTTAAGCATCCAGAAAATGTGGCGTGCACTACTGCTATCTGGCATTGCAGTAGGCACGGCTATAAGTATTAAACTTAAGCTGTTGCAGTCTGGAGTCGAGGAGTCCATGAGGAACCGAACGACTTAACCAAACCAGCAATTGTAGACTGTTTTGCAGTTGCTACGTTTGCCTATAACGCTGACAAGCGACCTGCTGATTCAACCGATAAAGTCCAACGTCGAGCATAATTTCAGCCCCGTAATTGCTATTATAGCAGATTACACTTTTAAACGCTAGCTTTTCGTCGGCGATTAATTAATCGTCCCGGATGGCAAGGTCGCACGACAGCCTGTTGCCGGAGGCACAGGTTTGCTGGTGTAGTGTGGCCAGGAAATCCCGCAACTGGTCTTGGCCGCGCGCTTGCAGGCTGCCGAAAACCGACGCATAAAACTGCTGGAGCAACTCGGCGGCGGCGCGGGCGACCTTCGACCCTTTGGGCAGTGCGTGCACCAGGTGGCGGCGGCGCTCGGCTGGATCGGTTTGCACAGAGATAAACCCTTTGGCCGATAAAAGCACTGTTTGGCGGCTTATGCTCGCCTCGGTTTGCCCGAGTATTGCGGATAGCTTGCGCTGGCTTGTTTTGGGCTGTTTTTCCAACGCGGCCAAAATGGCCAGCTGGCTTAGGCCAATCCCTAGCTGTTCCTGCAGCACTTGGTCGGCCTGACGACGGAGTATGCTGGCCACGTGGCCAAATAGTGCGCCGATTGGCTCAGTCGTGTCCATGCTAGCAGCCTAGCATGGATTGCTTAACGTGTTAAGTTTATCTGCGATCCTACAAGGCGTGGACGGATTTTACAAAGGTGTAAAATTGGTTGCGGTCAGTGGCAGGGATGAGTGTGTTCGGGTTGTCGATGTGCTGCTGAGGGGTTGTCACCGGTGCGGCAAACTCGGCGGAGTAACTGGCGGCGGTGTGCGTGTACACGTCGCCCTCGATGAGTGTGTAGCCTTCTAAACAGACGCCGTTGGTCAGCAGGTCGTCTACTGTTTCGCGAATTAAGTACTGGCCGGACATTACTTCCACGCCGCGAGTAGCACTCATAACCGGCGTACCTTCAGTAGTCCAGGTGGTCGAGAACGGCGAGAAGGCCGGCAATGTTTGCACGGCCGGGTCAACGCAGGTGCCATCGCGGGCGACCTCGGTCGACCAGTCGGCGGTTACGACGCCCAGGTTAACCATCGCTTTGTCAGCAAACCGGAACGTCCAGCGCTCGCCTGTGTCGGCGGCGGCAAACTTGGCGTCGGCCAACGTTACCGTACCCCAATCTGTGGGGTAACAAAACCCTATGCCCTGCTCGGCATTTTCGTACGCGGTAAAACCCTCGTCACAAGCCGCTTCTTCCACCTGCTCTTCTTGCTGGGTCGAGCCGCCGTTGTTCTGCGCGGTCTGATCTGTTTTGTCTTTGTCTTTCCACCACCACCAACCAAAGAACAACAGCAGAAAAATGAGTAGTAAGATTAGTAGCCACACCCACCACATTTTTTTGCTTTTTTGCGGGCTGCCGACCATTGGCGACTGCATGGGCTGGTTGTCGCCGGGCGGCATTTGCTGGCCGTCGCCTCCTTCCGAACCGTCTTGCATCGGCATGTTATTTTTGTTGTCTTGATCTTCTGGATTCATAGCCTACCCTTTCTTACGCCTACTAAAACTACTTGCTATTGTAGCGCTTGTGCTTGGAAGCGCAAGTAGGCCACGTACAACCGGTGCCAATCATCGAGCGAAAGGTTCTGCGCTCGGATGCGGGGCGGTATACCAGCTGTCTCGAGCAGCTCGCCGGCCTGGCCACGACTTAGGCGCAAACCCGCGCTTAGGGAGTTTAGTAACGTTTTGCGGCGCTGGGCAAAACCGGCTTTGGCGATGCGTAAGAACAGCTTTGCGTCGACATCTTCCGCAAACAGGGGCCTGTGATGATACTCGAGAACTAAAATTTGTGAGTCCACCTTTGGCGGCGGCGTAAACAGCCGCGCCGGCACCAACCGGCCGAGGCTGGCGCGGCAATAAAACTGTACGCTGACGCTCAGCATGCTCATGCCGCCTGGCTGGGCGCAGACACGCTCGGCCACCTCTTTTTGGATTAAAAGCGCGGCTTTTGAAAAATGGTTTGTGCTTTCGCACAGTATCCGCAGCAAGTTACTCGTCAGATAATACGGAATGTTGGCGACCACCTTGTAGTTCGGCGGCAAACTTGTTAGGTCGAACCGAAGTATATCCTGCTGTACAACCGTCAAATTATCTGCGGTGACACGCCAGGAAAGTTGGCGGGCTAACTCGGGATCGTATTCGACGGCCAGAACTTGTTTTGCTTGTTTCACTAATTTTTTAGTGAGCGTACCCGGCCCCGGGCCGATTTCTAGCACAAAATCTTCTGGCTGGACATCAGCGGCTACGCACATTGCCTCAAGACTGGCTTCGTCATCCAGCCAGTGCTGGCCAAGTGATTTTTTTGTACTCGGAACGTCTTGCATACTCCTCAATCTTATCACTAACGCCCGTCGTTGTTACTCCAGTCGGTTGCCAAGTCAAAACCGTGGGGGTGATGGCGCGTAAAATCACCCGTGTCGTACACTCTGCCCAAACCGAGACTAGTTTCTACCACCGAACAGCGCGGATACAGGCTTAAGTTTGCTGCCACAAGTATGTATCCGTCTTTATCTACTTTTGCTCCGTCGGCGCGCACGCTGTACGAGCCGCCACAAAACCGCATCACACCGCCCATTGGCAGGTCGTAATACGTCTCGCGGTGCGTAATCCCGCGGCTGTCGGTAAAGAAATACACGCCTTTAGATTTAGAGAGTCCGCCGACCGATCTGGTGCCAAATGCTTCGATATGTTTCACGGCCGGCACGACCTCGATGCTTTGGATTTGCGTGCGGGCAACCTCCAGGTCGTTTTCCAGCTGTATTTGGTAGGTCACCGCGCGCTTGCCCGGCGCGCCTTGCTGGCGGATTGCTTTGGTGCCGATGCTTAAAGTGTTGTCCGCGATCCGCTCTACTGGCATCGGAATCTCTTCTTCGACTGTTTCGATTTTCTGGCCTTGCCGCAGCAAGAAAATCTGCATATTCGGCGATATTACCACGCCCTCTGTCGGCGTGACCGTGTCGCCTGAGCCGAGCGTAATGTCGCGCTCTTTTAAAAGTTCGCCTACTGTTTTGGCGCGGGTGCGCATCATTACCTGTGTGCCGTAAAGGTTGATGTTTACAGGTGTGGCGCGGGCGATGACGATACGCGGGCCAATAGAACCTTCGATCAAAAAGTTCTCGGTCGGCAGCGACAGCAGTTCGTCCTCGGGGTACACCTCAATGCCCGCCTGCTTTACTATGCTGCGGGGCGTGGCCGCGGCCGAAAACGTAAAAATTTTACGGGCGCCGTCGACTATCGTCACCGGGGTGGCGCGGTAGACATTAATGCGGAAGTTGTCGCTTGTGATCTCGGTATCCTGGCTTGGCTCCACCACGTCCCCTTCGTTCAGCGCAATACCTTGCCGTTCAAGCAAATCACCCACGGTGCGTGCGCGAGTTGGGATTGTTTGCTCCTTGCCGTCGTCGGTGATAATGACAATGCTGGTTCCCATCGGCTTGAACGCCGACTTATCTACGTTAAAGACAAGCAGAGCCGCGACCACCAATAACAGCAACACCGAAAACGTTAACAGCGGAATCCGCACAGCTGGATGGCGGACAGCCCGGTGCAAGACATGCGGATGCTTGGCGCCAGCAGCCGTTAGTTTAGCCTCAGCCCTGTTTTTTTTAGTGAGCGTCATACTTATCACTGAAGTTACACACCCTCACATTGTAGCAGTCGGCACTACTCCGAAGCACACTACTGGTGTGCAGCGTGCCAATCTCGTGCAATTGCCTGGGCAAGCGCTCCGGTCACAAAATGAGGCGTTGGTTTTTTGGTGTGGTTACTGGTATTTAGGTAGACGCCAGCTATACCCGCACAGGGTTTAACCGCAAACGCTCTTTCTTTAATTAGTCCAGAAACAATCATAAACACCCTTCGTGCAGTTGATTGCCTGATACCCAGGTTATTGGTGGACGGTCCAAATGCCGACAGCATGCCCGGCAATACAAGCTCATCAGGCGCAATAGCCTCAATGGCTAGACTTGATATTCGGCCGCCGCTTACGCCGCGAGGCAATAGCATAGCTCCGGTCACAGCCCCAATATTGCGTTCATTGCTGCCAATCACGGTGTTGTCGTAATATATGGGCGATGCATCTCTGGCGCCTGTTATAACAAAAGGAATTACAGATTCAAGTACCGTTCTAAAGTCCCTCACGAGACGCGTGCCAACCTCACCGGGCGCAGACGTTGGCAGCACTTCGCCGGCGCTAAGTAGTTGCTTGGGTTCGCCGTTAAAAATAGGTGGCGGAACAACACCCAATCTCTGAGCCTCAATCGTGTAGAATTCGGCGGCGTGTTCAGTCATTCATTACAATACTACGGATTGTTCGCATTATGTCAATAACTTAGCCTAGTCTTTTCAGCGGGGCGAAGGCGATGTTGAGTTTCTTTGCGCCTTTGCCTTTGAAGAAGATTGTGGCATTGTCGCCGTCCAGCTCCACGACCGTGCCGACGCCGAACGTCGGGTGCTTCACCGCGTCGCCTTCGGTAAGGTCGGGGACGTAGCGGGGCTCGTCGATGGCCTCGGGTTGGCTGGCGGCTCGTGAACGCTCCCCAGAAACAAAAGGGTCGGTAAGCTCATAGCCCAAGCCGCCCTCGCTCGGCTGGAACTGGGTGTCGATTTCGCTTAAAAACCGGCTTGGCGGATTATGCTGCGCGCCGCCGTACAGCATACGGCTGGTGGCGTACGTCATATATAACTCCTCGCGGGCGCGCGTCATGCCCACGTAACACAGACGGCGCTCTTCTTCCATTTCGAACGCGTCGTACAGGGCACGACTGTGCGGAAAAATTGATTCTTCCATGCCCACCATAAACACCGCCGGAAACTCCAGACCTTTGGCGGCGTGGAGGGTCATAAGTGTTACGGCGTTGCCGTCAAAATCCGCTTGGTCGATGTCGCTCACTAACGCCACCTCTTCCAAAAAGCCGGCCAGCCCGACCTCCTGGTACTCCTGCGCCACGCCGATAAGCTCTTTGACGTTTTCTTGGCGGGATTCGCCCTGAGGTGTGCCATCGTCTAAAAACTTGAGGTAATCGATACGACGGATTAGACTGTCGATGATGCCCGCCGGCGGCGTGGTGTCGATGAGTTCGCGCAGGCGCTCGAACATTTCGCCTAATTCCTTTAGCCCGGGTTTGGCTTTGCCCGTCACCGGACTTTCATCAACTTCGGCCAACGCCTGGCGCATGGTTTTGCCATTTGCCTCTTGCCAGCGGTAAAAGTTCTCCAGGCTTTTGGCGCCAATGCCGCGCGTCGGCACGTTTACGATGCGCGCAAAGCTGATGCGATCCTCCGGCTGGTAAATAACGCGCAGATACGCCAGCAAATCCTTAATTTCTTTGCGGTCGTAAAATCTTTGTCCGCCCACGATGCGGTACGGAATGCCGTAATGGATAAACGTTTCTTCAACAGAGCGGCTCTGCGCGTTGGTGCGGTACAACACGGCAAAGTGGTTAAACCGCCGGTAACCGGCATCGACGGCGTTTTTGATACGCCGTACAATCGCCTCGCCCTCGGCGCGCTCGCTGCCAACCTGAACCATCTGCACCGGCATGCCGTGGCCGGCTTCGGTCCACAGTTTTTTGTCGCTGCGCTGCTGGTTTTTGGTGATAATGGCATGCGCCGCCTCCAAAATCGCACCGGTACTTCGGTAGTTTTGCTCCAGTTTAATAACCGTACAATTCGGGTAATCGTGCTCAAAATTGAGGATATTTCGAAAATCAGCACCGCGCCAGGAATAAATGGAGTTATGCACGACGACGCCACCCGCAAGATAGTTGTGAACCTTATCAACATCCAGATCGTACACGGGTCCCGTGTAAGCTACCCTCTCAACTGACACGACTGGGTCGTCCGTGAGCGCATCGCCCTCCTGCCGCGGCAGCAACATCCCTGGATGTACCTGCGCCGCGGGCATAAAATGGAATTTTTTATCGGTTAAAAAACCGTACTTGTTAACCTGCAAGTTCGCCTCATGTAGACGGAGTGATTCTAGCATTGCTTCGATTTTGCCGTAGTCCAAATTATGAATTTCCGTCCGATAAGTACCAGCCTTTCCGACCCTAATTGTGTACCCAGCACGTTCGAACATGAGCAAATCCTGTCGGTCTGAAGTGTTAGCCGAAATTCGGTTGGCCGACCAGCTACTTTGACCAGTGGTACGCCTGTCACCGAACAAAACAACATTGATATTGACTCGTTTTATGCCGTTCCTCGTAGTGGCTTGCGGCACGAAATGGGGGTAGTCAAAAGCCAGACCAAGGTCTGTTATTAACTCCTTGGCTCGTTTTCCGGTATCGATTTCTTTATACAGGGCGTCAATGTACGGTTGCCCAAATTGCATCGAACGGTTGGCGAATGCAAAAAACACGGTCATCGGGATGCCGTACTTATAGGCAAACAAAGCCTCGAAGTATAACGCCTCCTGGCGAGTGTCACACACTTTAAGCACCCACATACGATCAGCGCGCTCCTGATTGGCCCGGACGCGCAAGCCGATGTCTTCTTTTTTGCCGTCAAATCTCGTACCTTTAGCGACGCCGATGCGATAACCTTTTTGCCCCGAATACATTAGGTAGACAAAATAAGCATCGGTTACAGCCCAGCGCACAAATAGTAGGTGGTTTAGCGTACAAGTTAACTCTCTTCCGGTAGCAGTCTTAATCTTAACTAGCTCGCCTTTATGCTGGAACTCTCTCCTGGCTTGCACAGCGAAGAAACCCGTCCTACCATATCCGCTTGCGGCGCGGACTTTCTCGCCTTTTTTGACCTCTTCGATTTTTTTCTGTCCGTGCTCGGTTTCAACGAGCGTGCCGGGAGGAAAACATTGCCAGTCGTCCCCTACTACGGCGATATTTTTATCACTATTGGTCAGCAGCTTGACCAGCTTGTATTGGGCGGCGTTGGTGTCTTGGTACTCATCGATCATGATGTATTTAAACTGTTGTTGCCACTTTTCGCGCAGTTCTTGGTTGGTTTGCAGCATAACCACGGTTTTGTTTATAAGGTCGTCAAAATCGAGCGCACCGGCCTCTTTTAGTATCTTTTCGTATAGCGGAAACACCTGTGCGGCGGTGCGCTGAGCCGGGCTGGAGCCGGGCAGGCTGGCGTATTCGTCCGGCGTGGTCATCTCGTTTTTGGCACTGCTAATAATCCCGCTGATTACGCGCGCCGGGAAACTCTTTTCGTCAATCCGCAGCTGCTTAATCGCTTGCTTTACGGCGGCTTGGCGGTCGGACTCGTCAAAAATCACGAAGGTGCGCGGGATGCCGATGTGCTCGCCGTCCCGGCGCAAAATCCGCACGCAAATGCTGTGAAAGGTGCCCATGTAGGGCATAAAGCCGCGGTTGTCGGGGCTTTGGCCGAGCAGTTTAGCCACGCGCTCGCGCATTTCCTTCGCAGCCTTATTCGTAAACGTGACCGCCAAAATATTGAGCGGCGTAGCTTTTCGGCTGGCAATCAGGTGCGCTATGCGGTGCGTCAAGGTTTTAGTTTTGCCGCTGCCCGCGCCGGCCTGAATCAACAGCGGGCCTTCGGTGGTTTCTACCGCGCGCCGCTGCTCGGGGTTTAGTCCAACAAACAAATCATTCAACATCCATCAATTGTAGCAAAAACTCTTGTGGCTTGCCGCCACACTGACCCTCACAGCGCCGTAGCACAAACCACAACAACCTCCTGCTAACAAAACCTTGACTCTCGACCCTACCCATGCGAACATGTCCGCAAAATAAAGCCGAGCAACGGGAGGGTAAATGAACCAACAAAAAGCAAGACAAAAGGCACTAAAAGAAGCTGGCATAGTACATATACTAGCCGTAGTACTAACAGTACTAGCCGTAGCTGCTATTGCCTTTGGGGGTTGGTGGGTGTGGGAGAACAAGGATACTAGCGACAACCCGCATGAAAAGAGCAACGGGGTTGAAAAAACTAATGAAAAACAAGAAGGGCAATACGTCATCCCCGAAGGATGGCAACTCTACAAAAATGAGACTGCAGGGTTTAGTTTTTATTACCCCTCTGAATGGGGTTCCGTTCAGGGGACGGATAGCCTACGCTTTTCCTCTAATCAAGTACTACGATTTCAAGCCAACCAACGGAATAAAGCACACACACAAGGTCATTTTGGCGAACTCCAATTTAATAATGCTATCGATGCATCTATTGAAGATGGGTCAGCTAGGGTATCGTTCTTGGATAGTGTTGGTCAACCGAAAAACCAATACGCGTTCAACAAGTATGAGGTCATCAAGCTCCTTTCAAACTCTAAGGTTTGTGTATTAGACGAAGTTTCAGTGTATGAGGCATATATGGACGACTCCGAGATAATAAACCATTACGTGTACTTTGGGTACTGCGGCCTTCTTAACCCATCCTTCGGAGCTGTTGCTTTTATGACCGACTCTTTGGATATCACGCAGCCACAAACCAACAAACAAAAGGAGGACATTGTTAAACTACTGCAAACTTTCGATACTTTCTAGTATCAACTAAATACAACTGAACCGCCGGGTGGGCAACAAAAGAAAGGACATCCCCATGTCACTAGAGCGCTTCCCCGACGGAGCTGGTTTATCTCAGCCTATAGAAACCGACGAGCAACCAATGATAATTATAGCAAATCAATCCTTGCCCCTCCCCAATTCGCCTACCGAAACCACAAATCCAAGTAAATTTGAACGATTCGGTAGGAAATTAACAACCTTAATAGCAATCGGGGCTACGGCACTAGCCGTTGGTATACTGTCACCGCCCGAAGATAAAGCCCACGCTTCCACTAACAAATATGTTGAGGTGGGAATGCCTTTTGCAGGGAGATGGGGCAGTTCTGCAAGTGGACAAGCAAACAGCCATGCAAGATGGAGTGGGGGTCAGTTCGCGCAGGATATTTTTGAAAACGATGAGGAGGTAAAACTGAACGTTACTAATCCCGGCAACGGAGCTCTTAGTTTCGCCTGGGCAGGAAACTGGGATTCTTGTAACGGCAAAGCAGGGAAAGGCGTAAGAATTGCGATCAAAGTAGACAATGAAAAAGTCGGAGAAGTCGTTTACAGCCACCTAGACCAGGCAGTTACATCCGGCGATATTAACAACAATATGGTTCTTGGAAAAACCAAAAAGTGGGACACAGTTGACGGATGTTGGGAAGTCAGCACCGATGCTGGTGTTCATACGCATTTTGAAGCCAAAAGTGATACTGGTAACTTTGCCTGCTATTATCCTAGAGACGTAGGTGCCTCAGTTGAGAACGGCGCACCAATTGCTCGTATTGGAAAAACTAGTGCAACACAGTCACAGCAACCCTGCACCGAACCCCCAGGCTCAGGTGGTGGCGCCACTCCGCCCACGTGGACTTCAGCGGATTTGTTTGAGATTCAGAACTGGAATAGCCCTACTGGTGTGACTGAGGTCAAGGAGTTGCCAGCAGCAAACAGCTACCAAAGTTGGGGTAATGGATACAAAACCAATGACAGCTGGCATCCGGGTGGGAATGTGGACTATGGCATGGGCGACTTCAACGGGGATGGTGTACAAGACATCATTAAAGTCCAGCATCAAAGCACGGCCAGCGGGATGACTGAAGCCCGCGTATTCAACGGAGCGGATCAATTTAAAGCCGGTAACCCGTTGGTTACACCCGACGGGCACCACGGCGCAAATGACGTTGATTATGTGGTGGCCGACTACAATCGTGACGGCCGGCCGGACATCTACCGCATTATGCACTGGAACACCGGCAGCGGTAAAACAGAAATCCGTGTCCTAGATGGCGCCACAAACTACGCAACTTGGCTAACCCCAACTTTTGTTACGCCAGACGGCTGGCATGGGGGCGGTGACGTGGACTATGCGGCATCGACGTGCGGCACTACTAATCATCCTAATGTATTTGTAGTACTTCACCGCAACACCAGAAACGGTTTAACAGAAGTTAAGCGCCTTGATGGCAACAGCAACTACACTAGTTGGAACGGTGGCTGGGAAACGATCGACGGCGAGCATTCGAGCGACGACGTGAATTATGTGGCCGGGGAATGCAATCAAAACACTGGGCTGCCAAATATATTTACGGTACTTCACAAAAATACCACTACGGGGCACACCGAGGTAAAACGCATGGACGGTAGTATCCCTGGAAGCGGATCATTTAGCCGCTGGAACGGTGGCTGGGTGACGCCTGACGGCGAGCACTCTAGCCATGATGTCGACTTTGTGATGGCGCAGCGTAATAACTAGTTTAGGCGGGTTATGGCTTTAAGCGCACCTCTTTCTTGGAGGAAGCAACAATCCGCGGCAAACAAAACGCCCCGTTAGGGGTGGGAACTAACGGGGCGATTTACTGGAGTTTTTGCCTTACAAGTCTGCGCGGAAAATCCGCAGTACTGCGCTGGCGACGGATTCGGGACTGTCGCCCGTCACACTGTTTGGCGCCTGGCCGGGTTCTGCAACAAACACCTTAGCCCGAGACGCCAGCGATGCGCCGGTTTGTACACGGTCGCCCAGTTCGTCTAGTACGTCCCTATCGTCGGCTAACAAAGCATACAGGTCGTCAGACAAGGCCAGTTTTACAGTAGCCGGCAAATACAATAGCGAAAAAACGACATTCCGTAAGTGCGCCTGTGACGAACGCCGGACACACATCCACCACTCGGGTGTTGTATTCTCCGGAATCTCCACGTTTGCGCCCTCCTCCTTGTGTATTGCTTGCCAAAACTCTATAATTTCATTCTTGATGGGTCGGCTTTTAAACCTAGACATCAAAACCTGGCACTATTGCTAGGATACGACTAAGTTTCGGAACATGTCAAGAACATTTTCCAATTTGTGAGAAATAATTTATAATTTAAAGAAGGAAACATGAAGTACTTCAAGAACACCGATCTAGCCAAACTCTACCACGTATCTGAAAAATCCGTCCGCAACTGGATAGAATCCGCCGAATCCGGCAAACTGCAGCTTGCACTTCACAAAGAGAATAGTCGAAGCTTCATTGCAAACACGGCTTCAAATGTACATCAGGTAGAACGGATAGTTCAGAAAGGAAGAAAATTCAGAAACACGCGTGGTACAAAAACAATTACGCCTACTGAAAAATTCTATAAATATCTATCCACCGAGCAGATTTTTGACATTATCTCAGGTATCGATATCCACAGAGAAATAGATCAAAAGTACAGTTACTTCGCAGAAGGAGCCGAAGCCTGGAACAAGTATGTGAAACACATGGCCGACGAAGAATATCCTAACCTTCTTTCGGATACAATCGATCTACTCGAACTCAGCCAAGACTATCTCGACACCTTCCTTGCAGGGTGTTCGGGCGTGAACGTTATTGACATTGGCGTCGGCAATGGTATGCCGGTGAAGCCACTGCTCCAGCATCTATTGGGTAAGAAGGTATTAAATCGCTACCTAGCGCTCGACACAAGTAGTGACATGATTGATATTGCCCAGAAGAATATTGAATCGTGGTTCGCAGGTCAGGTACCTTTTGAGCGATACGTTAAGGATGTAAATTATGACCGATTCGACGAATTACTTGTAGCCGATTCGTTCAGTAAAGGTGAAGAGAAGGTAATTAACCTGGTCCTATACTTAGGGAGCGGCATAGCAAACATGCGAAACCCGGACTTTCCACTCCGTACTATTTCTGCAAGTATGGGCAAAGATGACATTTTTGTTCTGTCGCGTAGACTCGACACTCCTGAAATCAGAAGACTTTTTGACATTGGTGCAACTGCCAAGGAAAGCAAGCTCAAAGATCGACAAAAGGCAATTGTAGAAATGCTGGGCATTGAGGAATCGTTTTACCACGTTGAGCAATTCTTCGATACTGAAAGAATGCGGCGAGTTATACAGATTAGACTCAATGTTGATCTATCCATAAACTTCAAGCTGGGCGACAAAAAACGAATTATATACATCCACAAGGGGGAACCGATTATTCTTTGGCATGCGAACCATGCCGGCATGATTGAAGTCGCGCATCAATTTGACAAAAACGGGTTTGACATTCAACAGCTCACGAAGTCCAAAGACCAGCAGCACCTACAGATAATTTCAAAAATAAGGATCGATCAATAATCGAAGAAGTTCGTGTGTGGGAGTGGGAGGTTGATTATGTCGGCGTCTATCAGGATGTTAATGATGATTGCTACCAGCAGAACTATGGCCAACACTGCGAATATCTCGCTCCAGATGTCGGGCTTTTGAGTTGCAGGGGTTTGCTGCGGGAGTGCCTGTTCCGGCTCAAATTGTTGCGATTCTGGTGCTGAGGGCGGCGGCGGTGAATATGCCACGGGTGCGGGTGGTCGGATTGTGGTGACGGACACTACTGGCGCCGGCTGTTGCGGGCGCGGCTGAGGCGCGGGTGTTGCCGGTGTAAGCGGCGGTGTTTGCTGTGGCAGCATACCCGGCGGAACTGCCGGAGCGCCGGCTTTCATACTGCTGTCCGGTACCGAGGGACGGCTGGGCGGCAACACCGGCCGGGAATTGGGAGAGGCCGGGGTACGGCCAGGCCGAACGACATCAAAAAACTGCGGCCGTTGGGTGGCAGATTGAGGGCGCTGGGGGTTATTCGGCTGCATCGCTAGCCTCTACTCCGTGTAAAACTCGGTTGCATGCTTCAATAATAGCAGCAAATTGGTAGGGGTTAATACTGGCTCCGCCGACAAGCAGGCCGTCCACACCGGGGATGGCCAGAATGCCGCCTACAAACTCCGGCTCCACGCTCGCGCCGTACAGCACGCGAACAGAGCCGCCGACTTTGTCGCCGTACAGTTCGCTTACGTTGTGGCGCACGGCTTTTATGGCTTCCTCTATCTGATACGGCTTGGCCGGGTCGCCGGTGCCGATGGCCCACACCGGCTCGTACGCAATAACCACGTCCATCACCTCCCGCGCGGTTAGGTTGCGGAGTGCAGTGGTCACTTGGTCGTGGATAACGCGCTTGGTGTAACCCTCTTTGCGTTCGTGCTGCGTTTCGCCGACGCATAAAATCGGGGAGATGCGGTTACGCACCGCGGCCTTGACCTTGTCGCGAACCGTCGGCAAATCCTCGTGGAAGTGCATGCGGCGCTCGGAATGTCCGACAATGGCGTAATGCACTAGGTCGCGCAGCATGGTAAACGACACTTCGCCGGTATAAGCGCCGCTGTCGTGGAAGTAGGCGTTTTGCGCGGCCAGGCGGAACTTGCGACGGTCGATCTGCAGGCTCATTGGCTGCAAAGCCAGCATGCTGGGCGCCAGCACCACCTCAATATGCCTATGGATACGCACACGCTCTTGCAAACGGTGCACGAGCAAACTGGCCTCGCCCACGTCAAGGTTCATCTTCCAGTTGCCAACGACTAAAATGTTACGCATGACCCATCCGCTCTCTTTTCTCTAGCTTACCATAAGCATTGTGCTACATACAAAGCCTGATGTAAAATAGTTTACCTATGCACACCTCACCACACGGCCGTACCTGCGAACTTGCCACCAGGATGAGTCTAATAGATAGTTCGGTTGTAGTCGCTTCACTTGGTGAAGTGTGCCTTGTCGAAGCACGCAAAGACGGCAAGTTGCCTAACCTTTGTGCTGGCGACATTCGTCGGCTGGGAAATGAATGCATCACACATTGTTTGGCTAGCCGACTTGTAGCGTGCTGATTACTTGTTTTGCAACGCTTCCACGGCGGGGAGTTTGCGGCCGGCCATTAGTTCGAGGCTGGCGCCGCCACCGGTCGAAACGTGATTAAATGCGCTTGTTAATTTGCGTTGTTCTACGTAGCCAGCTGTGTCGCCGCCGCCGACAACCGTAAATGGGCGACCGCCAAAGTCGCCGCTGAGCGCCTCCATCAGTAATTCCGTTCCGTGAGCAAAGGGTCCGACCGGCCCGTGAAGCGACGGCACCTCCGTGATGCCTAGTGTACCGTTCCACACCACAGTTTTGGCCAATTGCACGCCTCCGGCGATAAACGCCGACGAAAATGGGCCGATGTCTAAGATCATTTCGTCCGCGGCAATGGTGTGTGTGTCACGAGCCGGCGGCTTGGGATAGCTTTGAATTTCGCCGATAATGTCGGCGTCCCAGTCGACAATCCGGGTGTGCGCCGCTTTGTCGATGCTCGCCGCCACCACGCCGTCGCGCGGCAGAAAAAACACAAAATTTCCCTTTTTGGATTTCTTTTCGGCCTTTTCCATAATGTCCCGTGCCAGATCAAGTTCCTCTTTGTCGTATTTGCTTTTGCCCAAATGCGTGCCTTGCGCTGCCAAAAAAGTATTGCCCATGGCACCGGCAATGGCCACAAAGTCGGCCATGTATACCAGCTTGGTCAGCACTTCAATTTTGTCGGCAATTTTAGCGCCGCCGATTATCGCCGCCAGCGGCCGCTCCGGTTTTTGCATAACGTTGGTCAGAATATCCACTTCTTTTTCGAGCAACAACCCGGCGACGCTGGGCAGGTGGCGCGTCACGGCGTCGGTGCTGGCGTGCGCACGGTGAGCCACGCCAAACGCATCTTGCACAAAGACATCAGCCAAGCCGGCCAGTTGTTTGGCAAAATTATCGTCGTTTGCCTCTTCTTCGGAGTGGAATCGTAAGTTTTCGAGTAACAGCACTTGTCCCGGCTTTAGATCATCCGCCATTTTCTCTACTTCTGGCCCGATACAATCTGGCGCGAAAGCAACAGCTTGGCCTAGGAGTTCACTCAGCCGCTTTGCAACCGGTTTCAGTGACGCCGCGGGATCGCGCTTGACGTCCGGCCGCCCCAAGTGCGAGCAAATTATTAACTTTACCTTTTTAGCCAGCAACGCCTTTATAGTCGGCAGAGACTGCTCAATACGGTAGCCTGCGGTGATGCGTCCATGCTCAACCGGCACGTTGTAGTCGGCGCGCAGCAAAACCCTTTTGCCGGGGGCAATATCAATATCGCGAATGGTTTTTTTGGTAAACATGGTTATGTTAATAAGTATAACGGATAATTATTCGAGGACACGGACTTTAATGGTATCGGTCGTGCCCACCACGCCAGGATACCGACCGGACACAATAGACCGCCCTGGTGAGGAGCGGTCTAAATATAATGAGTCTGTCGAACTACTTTTGCTGTTGGGCAAAAAACTCGCGGACGTCCTTGAGCCAATTATCTGGGGCGGCCGCCACGGCGTAGTGGCCACCGTGGGGATACTCGGTCCAACGGACAATGTTGTGAGCGTCCTCGCCGTAGCGACGAATGGCGATGTCACCGTCTTGGAAAACGGCAACCGCCGTAGGCACGCCAGAGTTCGCTTTAGGCGCCCAAGCGGCTGGGTCGTGTGCGCCTTCGTAGTACATACGAATGCTCGACGCGGCAGTGCCGGTAAACCAATAAACCATAAAGTTTGTTATAAAGCGTTCCTCGCCAACTTCGCTTACTTCCATAAGCTGCGTTATCCAAGCCATGAGGCCTGTCGGAGAATCCGAGATAGCGTAAGCAACCAAATGCGGCTGGTTTGACTGCAGTAAGTTAAAGCCAAACTTGACCTGCATAAACTCTTGCAGTACTTCTAGGCGCTTCTTTTCGGCGGGCGTAAAGGTGGCCAGGTCTTTCTCGCTAACTTCGCCCATCGGTATAAAGCCCATCGTTGCAGCATTTAAGTGCATGGCTGTAATTTTGTCAGGGGCGATGCGTCCCATTTCTGGCCCTATAATCGCACCGGCATCACCACCTTGAATGGCAAATTTCTCGTAGCCTAGCGCCTCCATTAATTCGATCAGCGCCTTGCCCATGCGGTCGTGCGTCCAGCCAGCGTCCTTGGTTGGGCCGGAAAAGCCAAAGCCAGGAAGCGACGGAATAACGACGTCGAACGCGGGGTGGTCGCCTTTTGGATTGGTTAGCGGCTCAACCATATCCAAAAACTCAACGAACGAACCGGGCCAGCCGTGGATTAACATCAGCGGCGTCGCGCCAGCAACCTCAGATTTTGCATGCACGAAGTGGATATCCTGTCCGTCGATCTCGGTTATAAAGTGAGGTAACTTATTGAGTTCGGCCTCTTTTTTGCGCCAGTCGAAATCGCTCGCCTTTTTCACAAGCTGCTGCATCATCTTGGCCGACGGACCACCGTAGTCGTTGCCCTCGATGGTGCTTGGCCAAATGGTGTTGTCCAACCGCTCGCGCAGGTCTTTTAGCTGCGCCTCGGGCACGTTAATTTTGTATGGTTTGATTGTTGCCATAGTACCCTCCTCTGGGTGATTAATAATGACACACTCATTACACCAAAGAGGCAGGCCTCAGGTTTTGTAAAAAACCGACAATATTACAGCATTGCCTGAGGGTAGGGGCTGTGGTGGTGCCGACCATCCATAACGCCAGTCTGGTGCAGCCAACTTTGGACACAATAAGGGCAGTTCGTTGGAGGAGCCTTAGCGCCCTGAGCGATTGCAGCGGGAGTGATGCCCATAATCCCTTTGAGCGATCTGGTCATGTGCGCTTGGTCGGTGTAACCAAGTGCGTGAGCAATGTCTACAATCCGCCGCCCCTGCCTAAGCAAATCCACCGCCGACTGCGCCCGCTGAACCTGCTGGATAAATTTCATGGTCATACCGGTGGTTTGCATAAAATGCCGCTGCACCGAGCGTTCTGATGCGGCCATTGACTTGCCTTCTAGGATCCTGCCCACCAGCTTGTCGTTCTTCATGCTGCCGGTCTTGCGCAGTTTGCCCACGAATTCTTCGGCGTTATCGAAGGTAGGCACCTCAATTATCTCGCTCCCCAACCACACCTTGTTCTTACCGGCGCTCGGTAGCTCCACCCCATTGTTGAGCATTTTTGGCGCCGGGAAATCGGACAAAAAAGTATCTGGCTGGAAGGTGATATTCATGACCTCGGTGCCAGGCGGAAACTCCAGGGGAATGGGCTGGGTGATGGTACCTGTTAGCACCACTTGCGTCTGTCCATCGTATTTGATCACCAAAATATCCCAGCAGCAATCGGGCACCGTAACATCGGTGTTGCCATTGTAATCGCGGCGATTGACACCTAGAATGTGTGGCGAATCAGAGAACCTAACTTCCTTCACGGCTAGGCTCCAGCCAACAACTTTACAACACGCTGACCACTTTCGATGGCGCCGTGTACGGTTGCATAGTTACCTGATGTGTTTGTAGCTTCGCCAGCTAAAAATAATCGCCCGTCAATTGGCTCGGCTAGCAGTGCATGCTCCTCTAAACCAACGCCGACGGGGTGGTTGCTGTAAGCGCCGCGGATAAATTGGTTGGTGTCCCAACGCACCAGCCAGCTGTCTACTAGCTGGTCGCGGAGAGGGCGGTCAATCATACTTTCCAGGTCGTCGATAACGGTGTCGAGCAGCGTTTCTTCATCCATGGCGGCAATTTTGTCGTGCCGTTTACCGCCCGCAAATCCAACCAACACCTTGTGATTGCTGGCGCTTTGCCACCAGTTGCTGATTGTTTGCAGCGAGGCGCTCTCGCCGTCGGCCATGCGGAACAACTCGCGCACCAACTCGCCAGTTTTAAACAACAGCATATATTTGAGCGCGCGCCCCATTCCCAGCCGGCTAATCGCGCGTTGTTTGCTAGCCGGAAGCTCGGGTATAAATGTGATGACCCGACTTTTTAGGACGCCAAGCGGGACTGTAACTACCACATGTTTGGCGAATAATCGTTCGTGATCGTCCAACGTGACGGCAATGAGGTCGGGGTCGGTCAGATCTACGGCGCGCACCACGGTGGACGTTTCGATACGGGTTTTACTGGCCAAAAAATCAATCAGCTGGCGGTAGCCGTGCGGCAAAACGTGGTTAGCTCCGTCACCTGCGGTCAGACGGCACATCTCGCTGTAGGCGCCGCTGTCTAGCTTGTCGGCATCACCGGCCTCGTAGTCTCCCACGCTGTCGTTTACCAACTCCACCACGCGGTGCGGCAATGCTGCGCCAAAAGCGGCGCTTATTTCGGATATGGGCACGCCAGGCCTACCGTTCTGCTCAACTAAATCGTTTAAACGCATGTACTGCGCATGCTCATGCGCGTTAATTTCATTGCCAACACGATCGATTAGCTTCGGCTTGCCGCCCACAGTGATGGCCGGCGCATGCAGTTGCTGGATATAATCCCAGGTGGCGATTTGACTGCCGTGGACAAATTCGGCGCCCAGTTCAATCGGATCACCCCAATCCACAGCAGTTTTAATCCGGCCGCCAATATAGTCCTGCGCCTCGAGCACCACAACATCGTGCCAGCCTGCCCGCGCCAGCTCGTGGGCAACAGTTAACCCAGCCGCTCCCGCGCCAACAACGATAACTTGGTGTATGTGTTTGGTCATCTCTTACTATGGTAGCAGCCCGGCTAGCGGGCTGCACTTACTTTTCTGTACCGACGAATTACTTCATCGCTTGGGTTATTTCCTCTTCGGTCATGGGTTTTAGCAACTTTGCTACCCACCAGCGGTTGCCCTGCGGGTCATCAAAGCCGGAATCCAGGTTGCCCCAAGCCGTTTCGGTCGGCTCCATCACGCTTTTGGCTCCCTGCTTGAGTGCTGCATCGTACACCTTTTGCACGTCATCCGAATACACGTAGATGCTCCCTTTTCGTGCAGAAAAGTCACCATCGGATGCCTTTCCGATCATCACCACCGAATCGCCCAGCCGGAGTTCGGCATGAAATACCTTACCCTCCATTTTTGGCGCTTCGATAACCTCGGCGCCAAAAACTTGCTGTAAAAATTTGATCTGGGCTTCGACGTCTTCGACAACTAAATAGGGCGAGACGTCCTTGTTCCAATCGGGCTTGTACTTCTTCATACCGAACTCCTTTACATCTTGCTTCTTCATTTCCTTAGTATAACAGCGAGCTTATTGGATAATGCTAAAACAACAATGAAAGCGGCCGGTATTGGACCCGCGATCGTTATTGATGCTGCACTCCTTACAAACATCGTAACTGACATCGCAACAAGCACACTCGGAAGCTGGGCTACTTTATGGTGAACCACAGGGCGAGTCAGGTCGAAACCTTGTTTGAAATTTTAGAGAAGCTGGATTCGCAGCTGAAAGCGCTCGGAAATGTTAATATACGTATATGAGAAAATTAATAGTGCAAGAATACTTTAGCCTTAACGGTTTTGTCGCCGACGCCACGAGTGGTCTGACCTTTACCCGCCCGTATGCGCGAGGCAAAGAGATTGACGCAGACGCCGGACATTTTCTTAATTCGATTGATACAATCATCCTCGGCGAGGTCACATATCATATCTTTGCAAATATCTGGCCAGATCGCACAAATAATGATACCGCGATTGCTGATGCATTAAATGCAATACCTAAGCTAGTATTCTCCCAAAAACTCACCCAAGCCCCTTGGGGGAAGTGGGCTGCCGCAAAGGTGATTGCCGACAGGGCGGAAGAAAAACTATCGGTCCTCAAGCAGCAGCCCGGCAAAGATATGGTCGTTTGGGGCAGCATCTCACTAGCACAATCACTCATGGCGGCCGGACTCGTCGATGAGTACCAACTACTCGTCTGCCCGGTCGCACTTGGCGAGGGGAAAAAATTGTTTGTAGGAGAGAAGGAAACAGCAATGAAACTCTTAGAGATAAAGACATACGATAGCGGACTCGCCCTCATGCGCTACGAACCCGTAAACTCCTAACGGGAAAGTTCTGCCGAGTATAAACCCGACCTCTACTCTTAAAGAACTCCGACTCTGTTCATCAAAAATGGTGAGCCTAACGAACTACTCAGGTCGAAACCTTGTTTGAGGTTTTAGAGGAGCTTGACCCGAAATTGAAGGCTTTGGGAGTAGTGGAAGTTAACAGTACAATGACCTATGTCGGCGAGAAAAACAATTAATCTCAGCTATTGTTTGCCAACATCATTACTGATTGAATAGATGAATGCAGGCAATGCAACTCAAGATTACTCTTAAGTACTCTCGTCCCCAATATGGCGCAGAGTACTAATCCATCCCGGGGCAAGCTTTTGGGATCTGCACAGCACCATCCAAGATCTGTTCGGCTGGGAGGATTGTCATTTGCATAACTTTGAGCGAGCCTACAAGCGCAACGAGGATCGGCTATCTTTGAGATCCCGCATCCTAATGACTTTAGAAACCCGCTGAGAGAAGTGGGCTGGATGTTCGATCCCAGCATACCGAAAGACTACCGTCACGATGAACGCGAAGAACGGGTGTCTGATTGGCTAGCCGCCGAATACCCGTATCTCTGGTACACCTACTTCGGCGACAGCTGGGAACACGAAATTACTCTAGAGAAGATGGTCGACGTAAATTACACTTGCCAAATATTTAGTAGGAAAACGACAAGGTCTCGAAGAGGACAACAGGTCATACAGCCTACCTGATTGCACAACGATAATCAAGGCTGCTAATAAACCCGGACAGCGAACTCTGGCAGGCGATTCTGCGGGATGGAGGTAAGGCCAGAGCTGGGAAACTACTGGCCCGCGCGAAACAGGAGGCAGCAAGCAAGGCACCGGAACATATCCACTTTACCAACCCAAAAGAACGATATAAGGCTGCGCGAGCTATGGGCATGTTCGACTAGTATCATTCAATTACTGCCCGATTTTCCAAACACCCTTTTCTCGGAACGCCGGAACGGTTTGCCTCCGGGCGGCGTTGAGTAAAGTATTAGCCGATTCGCCTGATTTCTGGGCGTAGTCCGTTAACTTAACAATCTCTAGGCTCCTCAAGTACGCTAGCCTTTTATTAAGGGACTCCATAAGTGCCAGCGAAAGCAGCCGGTCGAATTTATCCGTGATTCGATTATCTTGGTAGTCTTTAAACGCCGGGTAGTAGTGATCACGCTTACCTTTGCTGCGGATAATAACTGATGGGTACCCGTGTAGCATGAGCTGCACGTTAATAAGTACACGTCCAATCCGGCCATTGCCATCGACAAATGGGTGGATACGCTCAAACTCGAGATGAAAACGAGAGATTCTGTCTAGAAAGTATTGGTCGTGAGAACTCTCGTAATCAGCCAACAGATTATCCAGTAGTTGTTCTACATGCTCCGGCGCGGGCGCGATGTGCGTGCCGACACGCACAAACTCATTCGGCCGGCGGAACCTTCCAGCAATGTTATCGTCAATAGCGCCAATGAGCATTTTGTGAAGCAGTAAAGTAGTTTCTTTATCTGGTTTAATTTCTGGTTTGTTACGGATATATTCTGAAACACGAGCCAGGTTCTTGGCTTCAAACAGCTCCCGCACGCTCACATTTCGGGATACTTCCAGTTCTAGTAAGATTTTTTCGGTTTCTTGCAGAGTCAAGGTAGAATTTTCGATAGCATTAGAGTTATAGACAAGCTCCGGCAGCTCTGCCTCGTCGATCATGGCGAGCAACGATTCTTTGCCCGACTTCAACTCTTCAGACTCTTTTTTAAGCTGTTTGATCCTAGCCTTGGTGTAATCGCTAATCATAGGATTGAGTATAATCTAATAACGCTTAAATGTCAATAAATCGTTAATTTATGTTGTTATTACGAAATATTAACGATTTACAGTACTACACTCATTGCTAGACGTTTAACCTGAGGGAAGTCGAAATAGTTAACAGGGCTGGCAAAGTGACCGAAAAGGCCTCCGCAATTGCGGAGGCCTTTTTCTCATCTGTCAGAATTTCGATAAAATATAAAATCTTAATTTGGTGACCCCGCGGAGAGTCGAACTCCGGTTGCCGGGATGAAAACCCGGTGTCTTAACCGCTGGACGACGGGGCCACGCGCTTCGCTCCAATTTAACTCAACTTTAGAGTGCGAGGAGGCTTAGATTATACTAACACAACAGGGGTAATAGCTCAAGCCCTGCCGCCGTATGTATCTTGCACTTAGTAACGATTTTCTATAAAGAAAATTTGGGTTCCGGGGGCTATAGCTTAAAATACGAGGCATGGTTGAGCGCAAGCGGCGGTTCGTATCTGTTTTGTTGGTGGCTCTAGCCCTTATTGCCGGTGCGGCCTTCGTTGACTTACGCGCCCGGTTGACACCCGAGCCTCCAATAACTAATGCAAACACTACGGATGTTGCCCCGGAAGGTCAGCAGCTGGCAGCGGAAGCGCTCGGCTCGCTAGCCGTCAAGGGTCGCGCACCAAAGACCGACTACGCTCGGTCGCAATTCGGCAAGATATGGGAAAAGGCCGGCTATTGCGACGTGCGCAACTACATACTTGCCCGCGATCTGGTCAACGTAAAAACCGTCTCCGACAGCGACTGCACTGTGCTGGAGGGCGACCTAACCGACCCCTACACCGGCGAAACAATCCATTTTGTACGCGGGCCAAGCAGCAGCGCCAGCGTGCAGATCGACCACGTAGTGGCGCTTTCCGACGCCTGGCAAAAGGGGGCGCAACAAATGGAGTTGCCACAGCGGCAAAAATTTGCCAACGATCCTCTCAACTTATTGGCCGTGGACGGCCCGGCGAACATCAAAAAAGGCGACAGCGACGCGGCCACTTGGCTGCCCACAAATAAGCCCTACCGCTGCCGCTATGTGGCGCGGCAGATCGCTGTCAAGCAAACCTACAATTTATGGGTGACAGAGGCCGAGCACGACGCCATGACTCAAGTGCTCAAGAGTTGCCCCGGACAGACTTTGCCGGTTGTCGAACTGCCGTGAACCAACAAACAGCGATGCGTAAAATCCACATCTCATGGCACATAGCCTGGGCAGCGCTTGGCGTTGTGGCCGGCGCGGCGCTAGCGCCAAAGCTGCCGCCGGTTTTTGCCGACACCGCTTGGATGGTTATCGGCTGCTCGGTATTGGTACCTGTGCTTATAAAGAGGAACGCCGCGCTGGTGCTAGCGGCGCTGGCCGCCGGTATGACGATAGGAGCGTGGCGCGGCGGACTGGAACGCTCGGCTCTAAATGATTACCAACAATACCTCGGCCAGACGGTAAAGATATCGGGCATGGTGGCCGAAGACGCTTCCTACGCTGTTGACGGCAGTATACGGCTGCGGCTAAAAGAGGTGAGTATTAACGATGCCGGACTGACGGGTAAGGTTTGGGCGTCTTCCAGCTCAAAGCTGGAGATCAAGCGCGGCGACCAGATTGAGCTTTCCGGCTCCTTAAGCAAAGGTTTTGGCACCCTGCCAGCCGCTATGTACCGCGCCCAGGTGATCTCAGTTACCCGGCCGCACCCCGGCGATTTGGCTCGTCAGGCGCGTGATGAGTTTAGCGAAGGTGTACACCACGCCATCCCAAGCACAGAGAAGGCCGCCCTGGGCTTAGGCTTTCTAACCGGGCAAAAACAGGGGCTGCCAGAGCAGTTGGCCGAGCAAATCCGCACCGTAGGCCTGGCGCACGTAGTGGTGGCTAGCGGGTTTCACTTAACGCTGCTTGTCGGCTTTGTCCGGCGGCCATTTACACGCCTCTCCAAATACCTGGCTACCCTCACAGGTGGACTAATGATCGGCGGGTTCAGCCTGGTAACGGGCTTTACGCCCTCGATGAGTCGCGCTGGCCTGGTTTCGGCCCTAAGCCTTCTGGCCTGGCATTACGGTCGCGCCTTCCAGCCGGCGGTGCTTTTGGCGCTGGCGGCGGCCGTCACCGTGCTTATCAATCCGGCTTATGTGTGGGGCGACGCTGGCTGGGCCTTGTCCTTCGCTGCCTTTGCCGGAGTTATCATCCTGGCGCCGCTGATTCATCGTTATTTTTGGGGAAATAAAAAACCTTCGATACTCCGCAGCCTACTAATCACCACCATCGCCGCACAGATTACCACCCTGCCTATCATCGCCTCTTTATTCCACCAGTACTCGCCCTACTCTTTGCTGGCCAATCTACTGGTGGTGCCCCTTGTGCCGCTGGCCATGCTGTTCACCTTTTTGGCCGGAATTGTCGGGCTGATTGCTCCGGGTATTGCCGTTTGGATCGGCTGGCCGGCGGGACTAATCCTCACATACTGCACCGGTGTAATCAATTGGATCTCCGAGCTTCCCGGAGCTGCTAGCGAGGTAGAGATAGGCTCGACGACGGTAGCTACCGGCTACGTGTTAATCGTTCTGGCAACGCTCTATTTATGGCGAAAAACCGGCCACAATTTTCGCCAAAGCGACCAAAGCCAGGAAAGGGCGAATGTAAATACTTAAAATTAAACATCTGCTAAAATGTTGACCTCCGACCCAGCTCGTAGTACCATGATGCACATGCTGAAAAGAGCGAGTCTTATACTGGCTGTTCTAACCTTATTACTAACTCCAATCGTGCCGCAAAAGGCCGCGGCCGAAGACCTACCTCCGCCGAACGCCGCACTTCTTATCAGCGAAGTCCAAACCCGCTCTGCCGAATACCCAAACGACCGGTTTGTCGAGCTGTACAACCCCAACAGCTACGCCGTCAGCTTCGCCGGCTGGAAGCTGGAATACAAACCCTACAAAGATGGTAGCTGGAGCAACCGGATCAACTCATCCCAGCCGGCAGACGCGGTATACGAAATCGGCTCCGGCCAGTTTTACCTGGCAGCCACCAATGATTTTGCGGCGCACAACCCCGATGTAGCAGTGCACCTAAGGCTTAACAACAGCGCCCTAGCCTCCGCCGACGGCGGACATATAAGAGTCGTGAATCCAACGGATGAGGTAGCCGATCTCTTGGGGTGGGGCAAAGCCGACAGCCCTAAAATAAAGGCCGCTTTAGCCCCCGACGCCGGCCAGTCCCTGCAGCGCTGCTTCTTGGATGGCATACTGGCAGACGGCGGCAACAATTTTGCCGACTTTGCGGTTTACAACCAAACCTCGCCCGGAAACGCCCTGGAATGCTCCGAACCGGAGCCAGAGCCCGAACCAGACCCGGAAACCCCGCCGGGCAATGAACCAGGCGGCACCACCTGCGAAGGCATAATTATCAGCGAGCTGCTGCCTAATCCGGCCGGAGCCGACGGCGGTAAAGAGTTTATAGAGCTATACAATCCTACCGACGAAATAATTCCGCTTAAGGGCTGCTCACTGCAAACCACCGCCAATAAAAAAATCTTTAACTTTGACGCTAACTCCGAGCTACAGCCGGAGGAGTACCGCGCATTCCACGACAGCACCACCAGCCTAACCCTGACCAACGCCGGCGGCGGTACGGTGTGGCTGCTGTCCCCGACCGAAGAATTGCAGGCTATATCCTATCCACCCAATGTGGCCGACGATGTGGCCTGGGCTCTGTTCCAAGACGGCTGGTTCGCCACCTTCCAGCCCACGCCAAACGCCGCCAACGTCTTTGCGGGCACCAAGCCGTGCCCGTCCGGACAGGTGCGCAACCCCGACACCAATCGCTGCGCCAGCGAAAACTCATCCGAACCGTCTCTCACACCTTGCAAAGAAGGGCAAGAGAGAAATGCCGAGACTAACCGCTGCCACGCGGTACTCAGCGCCGCCAACACACCCACAGTCTGCAAGCCCGGCCAAGAGCGTAACCCGGAGACCAACCGCTGCCGCAAAGTAGCAGCCGACGACTCAACCTTAAAGCCCTGCGCCGAAGGCCAGGAAAGAAGCCCTGAAACTAACCGCTGCCGCAAAATTGTCGCCAGCGGCAACATAGCCGGCGTTAAAGACGTCGCCAGTAGCTCCATAGCCAACAATCCCCGTTGGTGGCTAGCTGGCGCAGCAGCACTCGGCGCCGTCGGCTTCGGCGCATACGAATGGCGGCGCGACATTGCTAACGCTGCCACCGGACTTAAAAATAAGCTGTTGCGCCGCCCGCCGGCCAAATAGTTCACCGGCCTAGGTTTCATAATTACAGACAAAAGAAAATCCCCGATAATTTACATCGGGGATTTTTGGAGTGTAGAGCGGTCAGTCAATGCTCGTTACTGATAACTGTAGCATAACCGACTTAGTATGTCTACCGCTTATCCACAGCTATCTTAGTCGCGGCTGCGGAAGCGCAGGAAGATACGGTGGGCAGCCGCACCGGCGATGGAGGTGCCGGCGAACAAGCCGACTAAGCTGCCCGGACCGGTGTTAGGAAGCGGTGCGCAGTCGGGGTGGCCAACCGGCACGCCAGGCTTACACTCTTTGGGAACATCTTTACACTCAGGGGCTTCAGGAGGGTAGTTTTCCTTACCAGGAACTTCACACATTGGCTTCTTGGTAGGAGTTACCGACGCCTGACAGAGCTTGCTTTCTACCTTGTCGGCCACATTGAAGTTAACCTTAGCCACAATCGTGTGCTTCACGTTATCATCAAAGTCGTAGTCTTGGTAGATGTTACCTTGAGCGTCCTTCTGGGTTACACCAGTGTTCTTAGATACACCGTCTACCGAGAAGTCGACGTTCTTAAGGGTTGCGCCGTTGCCAAATTTGGCCTGTACAGTAAAGCGGAACTTGCGGTTCGATTCGTCGCGGGCAGTAGCAATCAGCTTCTCACAAGCGTAGAATGGCTGTTCAACTTCGATAGTCTTCTTACACTCAATCTTGAATTCAGTAACCTTGCTCTTGCCACCAGGCAAATTGTAGTGAACTTTTACACTCACTTCAGAGCTAGCCTTCGTGAAGGTGTATTCATCAGTCATTTCTTCAACCGTGTTCTTGGTGGTCCACAGTTTACCGTCGATGAAGTACTCAACTTTAGTTACCTTTGCAAGACCCGTTTTGTTGATAGAGGTATTGAACTTATAGGTATTTTTCTTACCGGTAACCGCAACTTTGTTCAAGGCCTTACAATCAAGGCTAGATTTAACTTTATCCATACGAGGAACTGGGTTACCGCAAGCCTCGATGATGGCAATTTCTACCGTGCCGTTGTTGTCGAACAATACCATAACGTCCAATTGCTGGCGGCCAGACGCGAACGAAGTGTTCGGGTGGCTCATGTAGTAGGTCTTGCCGCCAATAGTGAGCGGCGTACGACCAGAGTAGTTATCACGACCCATGGTCCAGGCGTTGGTCGCAACCAATTCACCATCGACAAACAGATCACCGGTGCGCTTTAAGATACCGGCCTTGGCTTCGCTAGCAAAACGGCTATAGTCAGCCTCGCCTTCCAGGCCGCCTATACGAGCGTCGGCGTAAATGGCCTTGAGGTCTTTTTGATGGGATTTGTTAGCGCGCACGTCGTCGGCAAGCTCCTGGGGTGTCAGCGCGCCGCAAGGAGCAACGTTAATAATCGAGTTGCCGTGGTCGCAGTCGCGAATCTGTTCGTTCGCATGAGCAGACTGACGGTTCGCCAGACCAAGCCCGACAGCACCAGCTAGTGCGAGGGTAAATACACCGGCAACCACAAGCTGCTTAGGAGTAATTTCACGAATTTTATTCAAAATCTTCTTAAACATTGTAACCACCTCCTCGTGATTTACCCCTATATTACCATAACAACTATCTTGTGTCAAGGTAATATCTCTATGTTTTGCTATCTTAGCAATCTTATGCTTTACGCGCAATACAGCAACGTCAGAATTTGCATTTTAAGCGGCAACTTGTATAGTAAGTATTATGGATAAAGATGTCTCACGTGTTCCGAACCAAACCGAAACCCGCGCCCGTATTTTAGCCGCTTGGGCAATTGGCGCAGCAGCGTTGATTGGCGCGGTGGCCGGTTACGAAACGGGGTTGGCTGCCGAGATTCTGCCCGACTTGGTCAATCAGCCGGTTTTTGACCCGTCAGTCGTAAACCGCTGATTCATTAGCGTTATTTATCGGCATGCTTAGGGCTGGTAGACACGAGCTTCTTTTTTGGGAAGGTAAAGCCGAAGGTACTGCCTTTGCCTTCCTGGCTCTTAAAGATAACCGCGCCGCCCTGGGCAATTATCACCTTTTTAGCCATAAACAGGCCCAGGCCGGTGCCGTCTGGGCGCGCGCGTTTGGCGTTGTGGGCGCGGTAAAACTTACTAAACAGATGGTGCTGCTCGCGCTTGGGCACGCCAATGCCGTCGTCTACCACTGTAAACTCTACCGAATCCGACCGGTCTATCAGATTAATAGTGATGTGTCCCTTGGCCGGCGTGTAATAAATGGCATTGTCGATAAAGTTCATAATCACCTGGCGGAGCTTGTTCTCGTCGAGCATCAGCGTTGGGAAGTGCTCCGGTTTTTTGTAGGTCAGCGCTAGCTCGCGCCCCTTAGCCGTCTCTTGCAGCTGCTTGACTTCACTCTCTATAACATCGGCAAGTTTGCTTTCCACCGGCTCAATCTCAAACTTGCCGGTGCGCAGGCGCGAAACGTTAAGCAGGTCGGAAATAAGGTACACCATGCGCTGCGAGCTAAGAAACGACTGCGTGAGCAATTTTTTCTGCAGTTCCGTCACCTTACCCGCATCGCCGTCCAAAACCATACTGACATACCCCTTAACAGAGGTAAGCGGCGTCCGCAGCTGATGCGACGCCATGCTGATAAAGTCGTCTTTGGTTTGGTCGAGCAGCCGCAATCGTTCATTCTTGCGTCGTAGCTCCCTGGTGGCGTCTTCGATTTTCTCCTCTAGAGTTCTGTTAAATGACCTAATCTCTTCAAAACGGAACGCATTCTGGACTGCGATAACGAGTTCATTCGTCGTCGCCTCGACAACCCTAACGTCTTGCGTAACGTAGGGTCGGCTACTTTTTTTATGTCCAAGCACTACAAACCCCTGATCTTCACCTCCCTGACCCTTGCCGCCCCTTAGACGTGCAACCACGGCTATATCAGATTTGTGCAAAAGTTTAGTAAGTTCTTCGCCTTCGCCGCTGCCTAACAAATCCGCTACAATCACTTGGCCTCGCAGGTCGGACGACTCCAGAAGATTACGAATTTCAGCGAGATCCGACGAAATAAATGAATGGCCCTGGCTTTGGACTATGCGCATGTGCTCATCATTTTGAACAAAAAGAGCCACTGCACTTGCCTCAGATTTAAAGGTATCGCCCATCAAACGAAGTGTTTTTGTCAATAGTTGATCGAGTTCAGCATTAGAAACAAGAATCCTATTTAGGCTCTGAAAGAATTGCTGCGGATCATAGGCATCTTGGTATAAAATTTTATTTGAAACTTTTGCGAAAAGTCTTCTTACGGAAGGATAAAGTAGCGTCGCTACTAGGGCAAGAGAGATATATATTACCCGTTGGGCGAATACATGTTCTTGAGGTATAAACGAAGAGGCGGCAAAAAATAAAAAGCCGTAGATTAAACCAAATAGTAGTATGGACGCCACGTAGGCTACAAGCCGAGCGACTGTAGCACGTATATCGAAAAGTCGAAAGCGTGCGACTGCATAGTAAAGTATGCCACTAAAGACCAACGTGCAAGCAGCGCCTAAAGACACTAATGAACTACTGCCAACTATCAAAACAAAGAAAAAGTTCGTAAACAAAATCAGAGAAAATGCGCCTGCTAAACCGAACAGTACAAGCCCAATTTGCGCTCTTTCTCTATCGAAAGATTCCTTATACTTTTTAATAAGATTCCAAACGCCTTTTCCTAGCAGCGCCACAACCGTAATAGCGAATATAGCGACTCCGAAATTTGGTACCGGCGAAGCTTTACCATCTTCTATAATCAGATTGGCGAACACAAGGGGTGTGAGAGTTAAACCCATGACAAATAGAACCCAGCCGGCGATAAATACCAGTTTACGGCGAGGGGTTTGCAATTGACGACCGGGAAAATTACTAAGCGTTACAAAGGTTACAAAAGAAAGGAAAGTTGCCGAACAGAGAACTAACCTAACCCAGATTAGCTGTGATAAAAATACTGGGTGAAGTGAAAAATAGGTGGCAGTCGACCAGACAATAAAAGCCGCGCAGAGTGTTGCAAACAGCTTATTTGTAACGCTTTCTGAGTTCTTGGAGTAAACAATGAATCCAAGTAAGCCATTCAGAAGCACGGAGGTGATCAGAACACCGATCTCCAGCATACATCCTCCTTCTAGTACGGCAATTAGAACCTATCTTATTCTATGCAATAGCTTAAGGTTTTTCTACCCATTTTTGTTTGGTACCTGGCGCAAAGTACCGAGGGTGAGCGTTCGGCCACAGCACTACATCCAATAGTTTGCGTGCAGACTGAGTCTTTGAAATTTCAGCAAATTCAGAACTATGCTTTAGAAGGCCTTCAAAAACCGCCTTGAGAGCATGATTTTTAAGCTCGGTTGAGGACTTAACCCCCTTCTGGAGTTCGATGTTAACCTGCAGGAACTGATTGTGACCGATGTCGTACTTTGTAGACATACTAAAGCGTTCTGTAAAATCTTTGTGCATATTTTTTCTTAGCAAGGTCTCTTTTATAAACTCAGGATAAATAATTATACCCTGCAACGTAGCAGCTAGATCTTTCCTTTCGTACACAAAAACAAATGGCTTTTTCTTGTCAACGAAAGGACCGATTTTTGCCTTAGATATTTCGGAACTTAAATCTATGTAGTACTTCTTAAAAACTTTGTCGAGATACTTGTAGTCGAATGTTCCACCATGATCACCTATAGCGTAACGCACTAGCGGCATTGCCGCATCGCCCGTTAATACAATCTCACCATTGACTTCTTCAAATTCGATAAACTTCGGGTTGTATTGGGCTAGCGTGGGTGTTTTCTCAACCTGTCGAAAGAGTTCTCTTCGCAGCAAGGGATCGCCGTGCATAACCAAGCGACGGACAAGAATACTTAGAGGCGTTTCGTATGCCATCGCACCAATATCCGCAGTTCCATAAATATTCAAAGTATCCCTTAAGACACTATTAATCCCTGCCGCCTCACAAATATAGTTACGAAATGTCTCTGTAAACGCCTCAGCTGCGAAAAGAAATCTCACATTCAAGGAGGGCAGGTCTATTTGCTCCCCCGACGCCTCATCGACAATTTCTTTAACAAACGGCGGGTAACCAACTATGATTGTTTGGTCGTATGATGGGGCAAGTCGCTTTAAGGCCTTAAATATCTCCGCTTTGCTATAACCTGCTGGGAGAATCGAAACAGGCGCTTGCAACCTTTGAACAGCTATCTCAAAAGCACGTAAGGTAATAATGCCTCCTATCCAAACTCCCATCCCAAAACCTATCAGCACAAGGGTTTTACCCTGTCCGTAGGATGAATACCTTAGATAGTCCTCAATTATGTATGAATATTGGTGACTAAGTTTTTCGTCTCTAGGGAAGTAATAAGGCTCACCTGTGGAACCTGATGTAGCGCAGAGCAAAAGAAGATTTTCTTGTGCTTGGCTCCATATTAGGTCATTGTGATTACTCTTCATCAAATAGCTTTTTTTGTCTGTCAAGGGGACGCTGGAACGAAAAGAGTCTAGAGACTTAATCGAGGAAGGGTTGCACCCATGTCTCGCCAAAAAAGTACGGTAAGCCGGAATTTGTTTAGCCGCTTTTTTGAACAAGCGTAAACTTCTTTTACTTGGCATACTTCGCCCTTTCCATCCACTCCTCTGCAATGAGATCTGCAACTCTGTTTGTCGGCTCGTTGCGATCCTTTGCTTCTCTAAGAATCGCCGAGATAGTACCCTCAATTGCCTCAGTCCTTCTTAGGACTCGTTCCTTATTAAACCCGTCGGGCTCGAGTTCGTCGGCTACATAGATTAGGCCACCAGCATTTGCGACATAGTCTGGCGCGTAAACGATACCCCTTTGTGCAATAAGATCACCCACTTCTGGACTTGCGAGTTGATTATTTGCGCCACCCACGATTGCCTTACAGCGCAAACCTGCAACTGAATGCTCAGTAAACTCATTACCAAGAGCGCAGGGGGCGTATATATCGACTTCTTGCTGCTGGATATCCTCGACAGGCAAGATTGTTATATCTGGGAATCGCCTCTTTAATGAACTACATGAAGCAAGATCAACATCGGCTATCAACAATCCCGCTCCGGCCTTACTAAGAAGTAGAGCCAGTTCGCCCCCCAACTTACCCACACCTTTGATAGCAACTTTCCTTCCATCAAAGCTTGCAGAGCCATACATAAATGCCAGCGCAGCCTTCATGGCATAAAACACGCCTAGAGCGGCCACCTTGGCTGTAGATAAACTTCTCCTATCGGCTATCGTCATGCCAAGCATATGAGTAGTTTGCGAAGCCATTAATCGCACATCTTCATCTGTTATACCCACATCTGTGCCGGTTTTGAACAGCCCCCTCAATTTCTCTACCAGGTGACCGTAAGCCAACAAGAGGTCTTTTCTGCTCAAACCCTCTCGAGCTAAAATGACTCCCTTCCCTCCGCCAAAGGGCAGCTTGGCTAATGCACATTTGTAGCTCATGGCACGAGAAAGATTAAGAGCATCATCTAGTGCTTCTTGATCGCTCTGGTAGTGCAAGAACCTGGTACCGCCAAGAGCTGGCCCAAGGACGGTACTATGGATACCTATATAGGCTTGGAGCCCACTCTTTTCTTCACCAAGCCTAATAACAAATTCGTGATCATCAATAACCGAGCCAACAAATCCAAATCTCTCACCGTTTTTAGTGGATGACGACTTAGACTTGTCCATTTTCATAATTTCATGACTCTAATTAAAAAGAGCCGCCTGTGCTTCGTTATCTAAACGAGACACAGGTTGGCTCTGTCTTAAAAGGTTCGTACGAAGTATACACTATTTGAATAAAATATGCAAATATTGTACTGTTAGAAGTATGGGGATAGAAGCCGAGCTAGTCAGAAAACTTAAACACATTCTAGAAATCGCCAGGTATGCCCCTTCCGTACACAATACCCAGCCATGGAGAGTTCACCAGGATGGCGAGTTGCTCCGAATAACCATCGATCACCGTTACAAACTACAAAGCGGTGACCCGACTGGCCGCGAGACAACTATTAGCTTGGGTATATTTGTAGAGGCAATATGCGGTGCTGCCTATGACAATGATATGTCCATCAAGAAAGTTACCTTTAATGGGGGCGCTGCTGTAGTTCGCTTCGGGCAGTATAAACACGGAGATCAGGCACGGAAGTTCTCAACCCTACTGAAAGCAAGATGCACCGACAGAAGCCTGTTCAAACGCGTGAACTTAAGCGAAGATATACTCGAGTCAATACGGCGAGTTCCGTATGCCGACAAAACCAACATCTATGTTGTTACAAATCGTAAGACTATAGAAACCACGGCCGTATTAACCTCAAAAGCTATCAGGGTAGCGTTGAGTAGCCCGTCCTTTCGAAGCGAGTTGGCAGATTATTTAAAATTACCCTGGTCGTCAGCCAGAAGGGGAATATCTGTGCTCAGCTTAGGTCTCCCTGCACTTTTGGGGGTCTTTGAGCCTATATTAATGCGTTTGGGCTGGGGTCTTAACCTGGAGAGTAACGCAGAGCGTCGTCGTTGGCAATCAGCTAGCGCTGTAGTATTTGTTACGGCGCAGGGTGATATGCCGAACTTCTGGTTTAACACAGGCCGTACTTACTTGAGGGTTTGCCTAGAAATCGAGCGCCTTGGACTCAGCCAAGCCACCTCGGCGGCAATTGTAGAAGCCTCTAACTACCATGACGACATCGAAACACTTATAGGCACCAGGGATCGAATCCTGGCAACTATCAGGATTGGCGAAGGAACCAGGCCGAGACATCATTCGGCCCGAGTGAACCCCGTAGAATTATTACATTGAATTAACTGCTTTATTCAGAACTTTGGTGTGACGTTTATGTTCTCTTCGATAACGACGGGTCTTGTGGCCTGCAAGAAGTTCTTTCTCTAGGGATATGATGTAGCGGCCAGATTTGAGATCCCATCCGCAAGCGATACTCTTTGCGGCAAACGCCAAAACTCCTCCCGTCATCATTACAGTTGAACCAAGTTGTGGATGAGTGACTATAGTACTACCGATTTTTAGCAGAGAGTGTTGCATTTTAATTGTCATATTTGATGGATCGATAATCTTCAAGGCGTGTTTAATCCACTCTCTGTAGTTCTCTAGCGGGTTTTCTAACAGTATTTCAACCCCTGGTATAAGATTATGGAGTAGTGGTCTCGTTGGCTCCAAATCAAAGCGCTCTACATCGAGTATTATTGTATCTCCGAGCTCTGTGGCCATAACAACCGGAATTTTCCTGGCTCGCGCTTCGTAGCGTATTCTTATTTTTGTCTCTATGTCATCAATTTCGTCAACTGCCATGTCGACACGCCAAGGACTTTCAAGAATCCCGCCGATATTATCTTTTGTAGCCCTGTCATAATAGGCCACCTCCGAATACGGATTCATCTCATAAATCTGCTGGCCAACTATATGTGCCTTGTTTTTGCCAACACTAGAGACGCCTGTCAATATTCTGTTCAAGTTGGAGCCACTTATAACTGCTCCATCGATTAGTTTTAGTTTTCTAGAAATGCCAGTTATAGCCATGGCAAGCGCACCGGCACTACCCACACTCATCCCAAACGAAGCGACCCTAAAATCAAAAAGTTTAGTTTGTTCCGCAGCAGTAATGAGATCTCTATTTCTAATAGTCCTTAACGTTTCGAAATCACCCTTATCTAGTATGTGTACTAGCTGTTTCCTCCAAGGGAAAAAAACCCACGACCCTAACTGCCAAGCAGGGCGACCGGCATAGTGCTCATTTATCAGCTCGGCAATTGAGGAAACTTGCACCTCATAGTTTGCGCGGTACAAGTGAGCATTCTTGCTTAAAAGTAACTCCGCATATTGTTCAGCATAACTGTCTACTATGTCAGTAACCTCAAGCTTACTAACCAATTCTTTTAGCTCTCGCTCAGATCCCTTCTGGCTCATCCTTACAACAATTGGTGGCTCATCTGCTTGAAACCCCTGTGTTTGTACTTTTTTTAAGAATAGAGGGTAATCCGAGGAAGGATTGTCTATTACTAGCTTGTTATGTCCCATAGCCCTAAATATACATTATCTGATCCGATCTGCATGCTTTCGATCTTTGACTGGCTCGACTATATACTTTCTAAAGAAGTTGCTGGGTCGTAAGGCGAGCTTAAAGACGCGCAGCTTAGCAAAGCCCATGTCTGCGTGGATGTTCGCATAAACCACTCCTGAATGTCTAAAATACTTTGCAAATGCAAAAGATGCGTAGTCAAAAATGCCGGGAACAGCGTAATTAAAACGCGCGTTATCAGCAATTATATACTGGTTGTCGTGTGGCGGGTGGTAAAGGCAGTAGGCCTGTAGCTCATTCCCTACGAAGCAGCTGACGTTTTCAATACCAATTTCCGAAGCATGTTGGATGGTATGAACAAGAACTTTTGCCTCCACACTTCCCAGATCATTAAAACCTACCTTGGGCCAGCGCTCGGCAGCGTCAATAAATAAGCCCTGATTATCCTCATTGGTCAGGTCTAGTTTTCTTATCTCAATCTGTTCCGTGGTATGCGCTTTCATAAAACGCTTTATCCTGGCCCTTCTAAAGCCAGGAATTTCGTCGATATCCGCCAGCCTTGAAAGCGGTATCACATATTCATCCTCGTGGTGAAGCGAGGTAAAACTAAACAACTCGGGGTAGCGCAAGCTATGAACGACAAATTCAGGAACATTGGTTAAACGCGCCCTTTCCCCTTTGCTCCTCAGATAGTCGAAGATAGTACAGATAGAGTGTTCAATGTCGTTTGTGCCCACAAGACATAGGCCAGTCTGCTCCTCATCTCCGGGCACCCAGTACGAAATTACCAGATTACCATTTAGGGTCGAGACATCGGCCGAACCCATCCCCTCCCACCATGTCATCATACTGACAAACGAGATGTCGCCGACTGGCGGGTACTGCTTAATAAACCCCTCATACTCCTCGCGGTCGGCGAGGGTTAGTTTAGAAAATTCGGGGAAGGTTTTGAACATCCTCTTTACGCTTTTCCCTTGCAGGAACATGAACACCTATGTTACTACTGATAGTACGGTATAAACAAAAAGTCAAACTTTCTACCTAAAAATATGGCTCAATCATACAAAGCAGTGGTGGTGGAAGACAATCACGACCTTCGCTTTTTGTATACCTTAAAGCTGGAAAACGAGGGGTTTTTGGTGAAGGGCGCCGGCAACGGCGAGGATGGCTTGCGGCTCATCGAGCAGTTCCGGCCGGATATCATCCTGCTCGATCTGTTGCTGCCGGGCATAAGCGGGCCGGGACTACTGGCCCGCCTCCGCGAACAGGAGTGGGCCAGCGATATCCGTGTTATCGTGCTCACCAACGTCAGTAAAAACGAAGCACCGCAAGCGCTTCGTTTTTTAGTTGTGGATCGCTATATCGTCAAAGCACATCATACGCCCGCCCAAGTTGTTAGCATCGTGCGGGAGGTACTGGAAGAAAAACCCACTTAAAACCCAATCTTACAAAAGTGCTACACTAAAATTAGAAAGAGGCAAACACTAAATGAGCGTAAAAATCGCCATCGTAGAGGACGACGCTGCCATCAGCCAGATGTACCGCATCAAGTTTGAGACAGAGGGTTATACGGTGGAGACGGCCGAGAACGGAAAGTTGGGGCTGGAGCTGGCCGAAAAAATGAAGCCCAACATCATTTTGCTTGACCTTATGATGCCGGTCATGACCGGCGAAGAAATGCTGGCTCGCTTGCGCAAAGCGGCTTGGGGCAAGAGCATCAAAGTTATTGTCCTGACCAACCGCGGCGAGCAGGAAATCCCAGACGAAGTCCACACCCTGGGCGTCGACGCCGTCATCCTCAAGGCCGCCATGACCCCGCGCCAGGTGTTTGAGCTGGTTAAGTCCAAGTTGGCATAATCAACTACTTACTGGGTGAGAAATTAGGGCCACGACCGATATTCTCAAAACCCATTATCAGCCTCGGCGATGATCGATAGCTCATTGGCAATAGTGTCTGCTATAGGAAAGCCTAAGGAATCCTCCAGCCAGCCGTATTGACCATTCGGATTGCATTCCAAAAAGGTGATGGTGCCGTCAGGGCTTTCGACAAAATCGAACATCCCCACGCGTAATCCCATAGCATCGAGATACTCAAAGCACTTTTCTTTTTGATCGGCGGGGAACGTTCCCCGCTTAAATTCTACTGCCGCACTATTTTGATGAACGCGCCAATCGTCTTTGGCAGGTTTGTCAGTATAAATTTCTGCGTCAAAAGTCTCTCGGCCAACGATGGTAATGCGCCACTCGCGCTGCTTATGCAAGTACGACTGCCAGAATCCCGGAAAAGGGATACCTGTCATGGGCAAATCCCGCGGATCATTAACAAAACTCTTAGTATGCAACATCTTTAGTTTTTTGTCTGTATACCAGAAACGGCGACTATACCTTAACGTCATGTAGATATAATATGACCGAGGTTAGTTAATTTTACCCCAGAGGGACTCTACGATAATTTTCTAGTCGCGTGCCTTATAATCCACTGCGTGTTGGGATTGTCACTCTTGCGCCAGAGCGCCATGAGCGCTCTAGTTGGTTCTGGATTGACTTTAAGATAATCTGTCAGGTGATTAGCCACCGACTTTTGTACAAATTTGACCGGCTCTTCTTTGAGGATTTCTAACACCTCGAACACTGGCTGTGGATGCTCAATAAACTCCTCCAATTTTGGTGCCCAAGGTAGTTTAGGTCGTAAGCCCTCCGAGGCAAGTCGACGCAAGTGAAAATTGTCGGACTTGGCCCAGATTTTCATTTGGCGTAAACCTTGCTTGGGGTATTTCCGTAAAAAGGGCCTCACCGCGTACTCCCCGGTGTTACGTTTAGTGACTTCACCAATGGCCTGCATAGAGGTGCCAAAATCGTCCAGCCCGTATTTTTCGATAAACTTGCCGACGGGCATGAGCCAATAGAAATTAGTGAACATACCCGTTTCGCTGGGGTTCTCTGGGCCGAGTATTTGCATCAGCACGGCTACTGCTTTGGTGTAATCGCGCGGCAAAAAGTTATGCAGCTCATCAGCAATAACCTCAATACGCTGTGTGTAGGTTTTACCAGCGGTATGCTTGCCAACAGCTTTAATAAACCCCTTATCGTCAAACGCCGGATACACTGGCTTAATCTTATCGGCTAAAAGCTGGGCGAGATTCGCTCCAAACCACTCGGTTATTTTGATCGTTGTTGGCATTAATGATATTGTACGATATCGATTAAAATACCGTTCGGATCTTTGACAGTAAAGTGCTTGCCGTTAATTTCTTCGTCTACGAGTTTTAGCATAATCGGTACTTTGTCTTTAAGCCGCTTGTATTCAGCCTCGGCATTGTCAACTTCCATCTGAAAAATGAGGCCTTGGCCTTTGAACGATGGACGGAAAATCTTATCGACATACGGCGAGTCGGGCACACAAAACAAAATCTCGTATGCAGTATCTTTGGCGTGTCGAAGTACGACAAAGCCTTCCAGTTCCATCTTGACCTTAAAGCCAAGATGGTCGCAGTAGAAGGCCTTACTTTCCAGTATCTTAGAAGTGTAGACTTCTGGTGCGAATCTCATGCTACACTCCTTTAGGCTGCTGTACGACGTCGATGACTTCGCCTGCTGGACCGATAATCATGAAGTGCTTCTGGCCCCATTCTTCGGTGGTAAGATCGTAGAAAATCTTAACGCCGGTGTCTTTTAGCCGGTTATATTCTTTTTCGGCGTCTTCAACTTCAAAACTGTACACCAAACCTTTGCCGCTGAATGCCGGGTGCAGTTCTTCGGGTTGGTTTTCGGCATTTGGCACCATAAAAGCTAGTTCTGCGCCACTTTTGTGCACTAGCTGAATATACCAGTCCTGCTCAAAGACCTTTTCGAACCCAAAGTACTCGACGTAAAAATCAGCGCATTCTTTTAGTTTGTCGGTGATAAGCAACGGATAAATCTTTTTCATACTGCTCCTAAGTTTTAATGGCTATATCGTAATTATAAAGTTTAGCCTGGCCGCGTATTGTACAAATCGGACACGTTAGCGGTACGTTGCTTGAAATTCGCGGGGTGTCATAGTGGTAATTCGTTTGAATTCACGAATATAATGCGCCTGATCGGTATAGGCGTCGAATGTGCCTTGCCTCAGAGATTGCTGAAAACGGGTAATTTTAATGAAGTCATGTGGTGCATAACCGAAGCGTCTCTGGAACAAACGCTGCGTGTGCCGTCGGCTTAAATTCCATAGGCGAGTGTAAGCTTCAACTGTTTGGCAAGGTGATACAGTGCCGCCGAATGAAGTCACGCTAATGACTCCACGCTGTTCAAAGCTGGTAACCAGTCCCTCCAATATAGTGTGTCTCTTACCTGTCTCGGCACCTTGAAGTTCTTGGCGCATGCGGCGAAAATCGCAATCTTTTAGATAGCTGAGATGGAGGGCCTGGCCCACGACATCACTTGGTTGCTCTTGCCAAGCACCTGGCAAAAGTCGGATGCCCACGTACGAAAATTCTTTGCCTAAATTGAGCGTCGAGGCGACCGTACAAGGCGTCATGACCAATGCGCCTTCAAAAGTAGGTTTTTGGCTCATATCGAAAACAATGTCCACACAGGCGTCAGGCAGAACCAAATAGTGGAAGTCTTCCTTTAACACTTCTCGCGCATACAGCGACCAAAAGCAATATACTGGACTCTTGACTCGTGGATAGAACTCTTTGTAGGACACATGTTGTTTGTACTGCGTTGGTATGCCTAGTTGTAGGGGTTTGTATATACTCACGCTTGTAATTATAAGCCCTTTTCCCTCTAGGAACAGGTCAACTCCGCCTTGCTTCGCAAGCAGAGTTACTAAATATCCTTCACCCCAAACACTTCCAGCGGTTTGCCGACCATCTGCCATATCTCATCATCTTCAGGCGTGCTGCCTTTGAGTGCGTGTAGGGTGGTATAGCAAAACCGTGGTGCTTCGTCCTCGTCTGCACTTTGTGCTAGCTTTTTCCGCACACGTTTGAGTAAGCTAGTAGATTCGCAGACCAACAACACGCCGCGCAGCTTAGAGCTAGTAGCATCCTCCCATTCTCCGACTTCTACATAATCAACGAACTTTTGTAATCGCCGCACATGCACAAAGAATGGCGTATTATCGTCCAAGTAATTCAGGAAGAAGCAACGCTCGCGCGGACGTATACCTTTGGGCGTAATAGATAGGTAAGCGTCCGGCTTTGGCCGAGGAAAGTAATCGTACTTATCTAGGTTCAGTTGGTCTTTCGTCCAGAGCTTGAGGTTCTGGCCATATACGGCGCGTAGCTTGTCGTAGGTAGTGAATACAGCCAGCTTACGAGCAATGAACTCATTGGAGGCTTTTTTGTCTTTGTAGGCATTTCGTAGGGTTTTGTCAGACAATTCCTTGCCGGTAGCTTTGTGCTGCTGCTTGAGCGACTTGAATGCTTTTGGTAGTAGATAGTATGTGGCTGGCTTACCATCTAGCTTGTAGCTACTGCCATAGTTCTTACCGACATACTCCTGATTTACTAATGCTTCTAACCTTGTATGTATATATCTACCGTCTTTAAGCTCTAAAGCTCTAGCTAATAAGTCAGTAGTTCCAAATCTAAATCGATACAGTAATTTAAGAACAGCTAATTGCTTACTTGTTGGTTTCTTAGTATTTCGAGTTACAGGTTTTATAGGCATATGTATAAGTAGGAAGTTTCTGTATATAGTATATATAAAGAGAAGGAGAAAATAAAAAGCTATTAACAGATAGGGAATGTAGTCAAAAAGGTTCTTCCGATTACGACATTCTAGTAGGTGTACTCCTTAAATGTGGCATTTATGTTCTTGTTTAAGCAAACAGATATCTCATTTAACAGATATTCCTTATCGGCTTTTATTACGGATATACACACTCGTTCTAAAATATTGATATGTCTAAGAAGTCAGATGAAGAAATCCGTAAGAGCGTTGAAGAGTTCGAGAAGAACTTACCCGAAGCTCAGCGCAATCCTAACACCAAAGAAACCTTTGACGACCTTATCTCCCGCGCAGCCAAGCCTGTTCGATCAAAGCCGGAAAAACCGGCTCAGTCCGAAGATTATACCGAAAAACAAACTCGTTCACATAAAGCTGAAGATACTTCGGACTCACACAGTGATACGTCCCATCAATAGAGCGTTTCATTTGTGACCAAAAGCCTTCGATAGTGTTAGTGCTAATGCCATCTTTCGAGTATTCGTCTTTGCTGTGATTGACAAAGCGGTGAGCGTACTCACGCTTAACGCGATGGTAGATTTTCGATTCGTCGGTTTGTATCTCGCTGCCTTGTTTGGTCATAGCGCGAATGAACGGTAGAGCAACGCTGGCATCGGCACGCCTAGTAGCTATAGCAGTGACTTGACCGTTGCTTTTCTTTTTCTCGACCATGCCGATGACAGCCGTTTTGTTGTCGAACATACCTTTTCGTTTGTGTTTGCCACCGATATAGGTTTCGTCAATCTCAACAACACCGCTCAGCGGATTGCCGCCTTGCTGCATGAGTGAACGAATGAGCTTGGCCATACGCCAGGCCGTTTTGTAGGTGACACCAAGGGTTCGCTCTAGCTCCTTAGCACTCACACCATTTTTACTAACGGAAAACTGGAATAGGGCATAAAACCAGCTACGCAGGGACGTTTCCGATTTGTGGAAGATGGTATCGGCCAGCGGGCTAATCTGGTTGCCGCAGTCCTTGCATTCATAGACCTTTTTGCTGCGGACCCGGTAATATTTCGGGTCTACAACGCCACACTTAGGACAAGCAGTCATAGCACCGAAGCGTTGCTCAAACATGTATTGCAGACAGGCATCGTCATTAGGGAACTTTTGCTCAAACTGTTTGATTGTGTATTTCATCTACTTACAGTTTATTACAGAGGTTACATGATGTCAAGGGATAGTCGCCCCAGAAACTATGGGATGATTTGAAAATAACACGGTCGCCTAAGCCATCTAATATAGATGCCCACTTATTAGACACAATTGTGTAGGGAATCGTAAAACCTACCGCTCTAGCTGTGATTAGCTGTGTAATTTTATGTTCAGCATGGCTCATGTGTCGAGGATTGTTAAGCCATGCGTTTGATGGCACTGCATCCCAAAGTGCATACTGTGCAACCCTTTGCTCGGCATCTCGACTTAATTGACGAGCTATATCATCACGGACAGCACTGAACATATTCGGGCGTCGATACCAGGCGGCTGAGAGATTATCGAGGATAATTTGCCGATCACCGTACTTCACCCGTAGTCCATCTTGCTGATCGATATAAAGCTCTAAAGGGATGCGACCATCTGCAACCTTGTCGGCCTCATAGGTGATCACGTCATAACCACTCTTAATTAGCACCCTAGCAACTGGCTCCCACACCGAAGCATCCAGTGAACTCGATGCAATTAATACCTGTTTACGCCCCGTCCGTGATCGCTCACCCATGGTTTATGGATCTCCCGAAAGCTCAATGACTATTCTAGTCGTGAATAACCACGGTCTCGGAATCAGGCTTGTCAGTAAAGGTTGCAACTGTATTGGATTGGGATGTACCATTGGCAGCCTGCGCTGCCATGAATTCTTCAGACGGACGGGCAAGCAGATCCATCACCGTAACCCCCGCATACCCGCTTACAGCCTCACAGGGCTTTCCTTCTGACCCTATCTCATAGCTCATGCCAAACCTTTCTTACATTACATTCACACGGTACAACATTTATTAGGTCTATACAAGGACGTTCAGTAAAAATTTCAATTACCTAAACGGAACAACCCCTTGTAAATAGCTTTAACGAGTTGGCAATCGGCCGCTGTATTTATTATTGCTAAAGGTCTATTCGAAATGGATGTTCGGATAAATACCGCGGGTGACGTTGTCGATCTCGTGCCGCAGTTGCGGGAAGATAACACCTTCGCGGGCGGTCACTCCCTCGAGATACCAAAAAACACGTTCGGAGTAGCCAAAACCGCAGGCTGGCGGCATGCCGTATTCTAGCGCCTCAACATAGTCGATATCGAGCATCATGGCTTCGTCGTCGCCAGCATCTCGCATGGCTTGCTGCTCTAAGAAACGATTGAGTTGGTCGAGCGGGTCGTTTAGCTCGGAGTAAGCTTTGCACAATTCGCTGCCGCCGAGCAGCAGGTTAAATTGCTCGGTCAGCTCGGGATTATGGGCTTGGATTTTGGCGAGCGGCTGCAGGAAGGTCGGGATGTCAACCAAGAAAGCCGGACCGGGAATGGTGATGCGCACCTTCTTCCACAGCTTGTCAAGGCCGCGCGATCGGTTCTCGCTCTTTTCGACCTCAACGTTGTGTTTGGCAAGCTGCTGTTTAATTTCTTCGATCGTGGAACTGAAAACATCCAGGCCATAATGTTCGCGGATGACGTCCACGAAGCTTATGCGCGGCCAGTGCTCGCCGTCTGGGCCGAGATCAACTTCCATGCCGTTGGCCAGCTTGAACTGACGTTTGCCCCAGGTTTTGTCGGCCACGTGGCGCATGAGCCGCTCGGTAAGCTCCATGCCTTTCCCCCAATCGGCGTAGGCCCAGTACCATTCCATGGCAACATGCTCAGGCAGATGCTCGTCGGAGTAATTCTCGTTGCGGAAACGCGGACCGATATCAAAAACTCTTTCGTACCCCCCTACCAGTAGCCGTTTAAGCGGCAGCTCGTGACTTATGCGCAAGAAAAAGTCCTGGCCAAGTGCATCCATATGCGTCACAAAGGGTCTGGCGTCGGCGCCGCCGGCTGTAACTTCGAGCACCGGTATGTTGATTTCGGTAAAGCCTTCACCGTTTAAGAAGTCGCGGGTCGCTTGCCAAAAAGCGCTGCGGCGTAAGAAACGCCGGAACACATCGGAGTTCACGTTAGTGTCAATATAGCGCCGGCGCAGGCGTTCTTCTTTGTTTTTAAAGCCGTCTTGGGCGTGAGGCAAGGGTCGCAACGACTTGGTAAGCAAGCGCAACCGTCTGACCTCTAGGGAAATTTCGCCAGTTTGCGTTTTAATGACGGTACCGTGTGCTTCGATAAAGTCGCCTGCGTCCAGCAGCGCCAACTGCTCCATGCCAAGCTGGCCGTCTTCTGACTTAAGGCCTGTAACTACGTCTTCGCGCAAAAATAATTGCACGCTGGCGGTTGCATCTTTAATAACAATGAAAGCTATTTTGCCAAACTTACGAATGTTGATAATGCGACCGACAATGCTTGCCGGTTTGCCGCTTAGGGCTTCAAAATTATCCACAATGTCAACGATCCGATTGGTGCGCTCTGCGCTCGCCGGATATGGATTGACGCCTAGTTTTTGCAACTCTTGCAGCTTCCGCAGCCGCTCGTCTCGGTAATCTTTTAGCGTAGACATATCCGTCACATTTTAACCGATAGTGGATGCAATGAAAAGCTTGGTTCTGTTATATATTTTATTGACACTGCGCTATACTACGGGCACAAACATAAAGTATATTATTGGTAGTCTATGTACACACCGCTCCTGGACGCATTCAATTCTTTTCATTCAAAAATCCGTTGGTGCACGCCGTCACTCCATCCTGATTTACCTCAGGTTACAGATATCTACCGCAACGACATGAGTGTCTCCTATCATAGTATTGGGAGTCCTTTGACTGATTCCGGTATTTTTGGCGAAGCAACAGCCCTTGCCGCCAAAGCCTACTATGCCGACCATACCTTATTTTGCGTACAAGGTACTACCACTAGTAATTTTATGGTTATCCGAGCACTCAAAAATCAGTTGGGCGACGTTACTTTGGTGGGCACGCGCAATGCTCATATGTCTATGGTTACAGCTTGCCGGGATTACGGCATTGATTTTATTTCTATTGAGCCTCGTTATGACCAAAAGCTGCAAATCTTTACACCAAACACATTGGAGCAAATCATAGAGACAATCCACACCAATAGACCAAATGTCTTGTTTTTATCTAATCCGACATATGAGGGCAACTCGCTTGATCTTCCAGTCATCATCAAAGCAGTACGCGAGTTCGATTTGAACATCATTATCTATGTCGACGAGGGCTGGGGCGGCCACTTCTGCTTTTCGGACAAGCTGCCATCTTCAGCCATGTAATCCGGCGCCGACATCTGCACCCAATCGACCCACAAACAGGGCAATTCGATGCAAATGAGCTCAATGTTCCACTGGAAGGATGGGCGCATCGACTCGGCCGAAGTCTATAGGGCATACCGCTCGCTCTCGACCACCTCGCCGTCGTTCCATATGCTCGCCGCCCTGGACGGCACCCGCGCCTTTATGGAAGCGCGCGGCGCCGAGATCATCGACGCGGCGATTGCCGTGGCAGAATACTTTGTTGAGCAGCTCAAGACTATCTCGGAACTCGAAGTATCGGTCTCAGCCGACCCGACTAAACTGCTTTTACACTTCCCGGAACACGATGTGCCGGTCATCGCCAAATACCTCGAAGACCAAGGGATCATCAGCGAGAAGTACGAAGCCCACAATATTACTCTGGTTGTGGGCTTTCAGAGCACTAAAGCGGACGTTGACAAGACAGTTGATGTCATAAAAAGGGCTATAAAACAGATGAAGCCGGCTAAGGTTGACTTTCCTAAGTTCCCGACAACCATCCAAAGAAAACCGCTTGTGCCAATCGAAAACGCACAAGCGGTTTTATTAGATGAAACTGTCGGCAAAGTGTGTGGTGAATACGTCATCCCTTACCCGCCAGGTATTCCGGTGTTGGCGCCGGGCGAGGTGATCCGACAGGAGCATATTGATTACATCAAAGCCGTGCAAGCCAAGGGCGAACTAATGACCATCTTTATGTCCGAGCCGACGACCATCCGTGTCGCGTAAAGCGAAGCATTAGACCGACTGTCAACTGCTCTACGACTACACAAGAATGGGTGCAGCAATTAGACATATTGCCGGAATAATATATAATAATATCTCTAGACAAGGAATCCGTCATGGCATCCCGAGTCAACATCGCAGAAATCACCCAGCAATACGACAGTTCAAGGCCCATTCCGATTCTAGGCAACGAAGCTGTGGCTGGCGCGCTTGCAGCTTACCAAGAAAACGGATACTGTATAGTGAGCGGCATAGCACTTCACGACGACCAAGCGGGCACGACCGTTGGCGAAGCGATCCAAATGGAAATGCGTAAGCTGACACGCTCCTCGAAGAGCGAAGGCGCTGTCGTCGGATCGTACATTACCCAACGCGACGATCCGACTGTCTACTACAAGGCGCTTGGCGTCGGTGTTTGGCAGCAAAACACCAATTGCTAATAGGAAACACATATGCAATTACAAGCACCAATGACTGACTTGTTTAACCGATCAAAATTGATGATTCTGGATTTTTACCAAATCCCTGCCGATATTCCAGCCATTCAAAATATCCAGACCTTTTTTGAGGAATGCACGGCGAAGGGTATCAATCCTCGCCTTCCAGAAAATCGCCAAAAGTTTAATAATAACATGCTTGACAGTGCCGGCATGCGTTATCTGGTGAGTCGCTATGGCGAAGACCGCAGCGCCATGTTGACGGGCAGTAGCATTGCCAAAGAGGGGCGCACCTTGCACATGGGTATTGATATTTTTTGCAAGGATCAAGAAACCATCTACGCCCCTTGCGATGGTGTGATTGTTCGTGCCAGCCGCGAACGACAAGACCATAGCTATGGTTATTACGCTACTATTCAACCAGACGAAAATCCGGGAGTTTACATTTTTTTGGGGCATTTATCACAAGACTTACCGGTGCCGGGACCGGTGAAGGAAGGAGAAGTTATCGCCAGGATAGGCGATTACCGTGACAACGAAAATGGGGGTTGGTCACGGCATCTGCACCTGCAAATAATCACCGAATTACCGCCTGCGGGCCAAGCACCGCTGGGCTATTCCTCGGTCGCTGACTTTGCCGCTAATAGCCAAAAATACCCGGATCCCACACAGTTCTTCCCGAACTGGCACATACAATAATTTTGTAATCAAGGCGTAGGAATTGGTTGATAGGTGAGAACAAAGTCGTTGTATGGGCGCGTCTCTACCCCATCATTTACCTTAACGTTCTGTTGAAGAATACCAAAACCAGGCTGATCGATAACACCCAGATGAGAGGCATCATCGGTAGCGAAACGCCGGCCATTACGATGCGCCGCGACAACAACACCTGGAGAAGAAAGGTTACTCTCGCCATACACCACATCCACCGGCGCTTCGCCCACCATATGATGGTCAACTATATGCTGCACTAAAAAGCCGGAAAGTGCGCGGTACAATCCTTTCCCACGAACGCCGGGATCAGTTATGGCTTCAGTAATCTCAATAACAGTAAGTGTGTTGTTAGGCTGGCCTAGCACAGGAATAGTGCCGCGCTCCGCCATGACAGTAGAAATGATTGTCTCATTTTCTCCTGCAATGTAAGCGATTGTGTTGTTTGGGCTAGTAAGAAGTTCTTCTACGCCGGTCTCGTCAAACCCAAACTTGCCGTACAGCTCTAAAAAACGATCACGATAGCCACGACGTTCAGTTTCGCTCATATGATCATCGATGATTCTTGGTGTGTAACCTTTGTGTACTAGCTCCAGGTATGGGCTGGCCGTAGAGACCTCGCGGCTTTGCGCCTTCTGAATGAGATCTAGATGCGCTGTTAATTCATCAGCGGTTGGCTGACGATTCACGTCATTCCAGGCTATGTAAACGACACTCCGGTCAGGAGTACTGGCAATGGGCAGTGCGCCTTCAAGGCTGAGAACATGACTGAGGTACGGAATTATTCTATTCTCAACTACTACTCGCATGTTCATGCGAGTAGTAGTTGGATGAGCTTCGGCTGTCTTCTGAGCCTCGATGAATTGATCGATAAGTTCATCGGCCGCTTGCACTGAGGCAACTGCCTCTGGATAAAAGCCGCGCATTCGCTCATTAGAGGCAGTTGCGGGAGGCCAAGCCGCCCCAATTGAACTGGTGTTGGATGTCTCATTGGACATATTGACAGGCACTATAAATAAACATTCTTTTTCCGTCAATAGTAAAGGCGGAGCTAGGCGACCTGGCCAGCCGCTTAAACGTGCCCACTGCAGGCGCATCACAGTGGCGATGGCGCTAACCTCCTCAAACGATAAAACGGAGTTTTTCTGGACACTACCCACTTTACCCCTGACGGTTCACTATTTGTCAGGGTAGTGCAAAGTAAAACCGTCGTTACGTAGAGTGGGGAACAGTATAACGTCGCGAATTGATGAAGCATCTGTAAGCAGCATGGCCAGCCGGTCGATGCCAATACCAAGGCCCGCAGTTGGCGGCAAACCGTACTGTAGAGCCCTGATGTAGTCGTAGTCCATGCGCATCGCTTCCTCGTCGCCACGGCCAGCACGCTCTTCTTGTTCACGGAAGCGTCGGTATTGCGTGAATGCATCGTTAAGCTCGGAATAGCCGTTGCACAGCTCACGACCAGCCACAATGCCCTCGAATCGTTCGGTGTAGCCCGAACGGCTACGATGGTCACGGGCTAGAGGAGAGATTTCGGTAGGATAGTCCGTCACGAATACTGGTCCGCGCAACTCACCTTCAACAAGTGCTTCGTACAAATTAGACAACAGCATGCCCTGGCCATCGGCCACGTCAAACGAAATCCCGCGCTCCTTGCACAGCTTGTGCAATTTTCTGAGCGGCATGTCCACACTAACCGATTCTCCGACTGCTGTACTAACCAATTCATCCATAGTAATTCGCTTCCAAGGTGTGGATAGATCGACATTTTCACCCTGATAAGAAATCTGATCTGTCTTATGTAAATCCAGCGCCAACTTTCGAACTAATTCTTCGGTGAGTCTCATTTGATAGGCGTAATCTTTATTAGCCGCGTATGCCTCTAACATGGTGAACTCGGGATTGTGCCGTGTTGACATGCCTTCATTACGAAAATCTTTACCGATCTCAAAAACCCTGGTTAGACCGCCGACCACCAGCCGCTTCAGGTACAATTCAGGCGCAATTCGTAGGGTCATTTCTGTATCCAGAGCATTATGATGCGTTACGAACGGACGGGCATGAGCGCCGCCATGAACTGGCTGTAAAATAGGGGTTTCAACCTCCATGAAGCCTTCGCCCTCCATAAAATTTCTGATCAGCGACACGATCCGACTCCGAGCCTTGAATCGTTCGACCGATTCTGGATTTACAGCAAGGTCTAGATAACGTTGCCTAAAGATGGTCTCTGAATCTTTTAATCCGTCACGGGCCGAAGGAAAGTTAACCTCAGTTCCCGCTAAGCGCGCCCAGTCTTCCACGAATACACTAGGTTCGCCCCGTTTTGTGGTGCCCGTCTGTCCGCTGACACCCACCCAGTCACCGACACTTACTTGTTGAAGGTTATCAAAATCAGGTGTATCGGCATCGGCTACAATTTGTACTTTGCCGGTCGTATCGTGCATGTCGCCAAAAAAAATGCTGCCCTGGTTGCGGATACCCAACATTCGTCCGCTCACCGAAACCGGAACGTGCTCGCCCTCGGCAACGAGATGGGCAACCTCAATAACTGAATGAGTTTGATCAAATGTATACTGTTCTGCCGGATTGAATCTCATAACCTTCCTTGGCCACTGGGTATTTTACTATTCTTACAGCAAATTTACATTTCCTGCAAGAATAAATATTAAATCGGGTCTCAAGCTAAAACTGAACAGCTCCAGTAAGAGTAGTTTGTACTAACAAACAAAATTGCTATAAAAGACCTGGTTCACATCAACATGGCTGATAACTTGTTGCATCTTGTCATTACTGTCGCACCGCGTCGACTTGACCTCAAGAATACAGCCATCAAAATGCCAGCGCGGCGAATATAACGACTGCAATGCGGCAAGCCCAGTACTATTTCTGAGAGCGAAGCCTTCGCTTTTGGGGTAAAATACGATCATGAAACATGTCGCGATTGTCGGATACGGGTTGGAGGGGCGGAGCGCACTTCGCTATTGGCAAGAAGAAGGCGCCGAAGTTACGGTATGCGACCAAGATACCGACAAAGACATTCCGAACAGCGTAAAAACGCAATTGGGAGCTGATTATCTTGACAACCTCGATCGCTTTGACGTAATTATGCGCACCGCCGGCATGCACCCGAAGATTATTGTCGAGAAAAACCCTGGTGTCGAAGCTAAGATAACTACAACTGTTAACGAATTTTTGCGCGTCTGCCCCACCAAAAACACCATCGGCGTCACCGGCACCAAAGGCAAAGGCACCACCAGCATGCTCATCACCAAAATGCTGGAGGCGGCCGGCAAGCACGTGTTTATCGGCGGCAACTACGGGGTGTCACCGTTTGACTTTTTGCCCAAGCTCACCAAAGACAGTTGGGTGGTGTTGGAGCTTTCCAGCTACATGCTGTACGACATCACCCGCAGCCCGCACATCGCCGTCTGCCTGATGGTCCAACCCGAACACCTCGACTGGCACGGCGACAAAGTTGATTATTTCCGCGCCAAATCCAACCTGTTCGCCCACCAGGATGAGCATGACGTGGCTATCTATTTTGCCGAAAACACAACGTCGCACAACATTGCCAGGCACAGCCCGGGCGACAAAATCGCCTACTACGACGAGCCAGGGGCCTACATTCACGACAATAAAGTGATGATCGACCAAACCGTGCTGTGCAAAACAGACGAACTAAAGCTGCTGGGCAAGCACAACTGGCAAAATGTGTGCGCCGCCGTGACCGCCGTCTGGCAGGTAGTGCAGGCGCCGGACGCCATTCGTAAGGTACTGACTAGCTTTGCCGGCCTGCTGCACCGGCTGGAAATGGTGCGCGAAGTTGACGGCATCAAATTTTACAACGATTCGTTCGCTAGCGACCCGTACGCTACGGAGGCGGCAATAGCAGCCATCCCGGGTAATAAAGTCATGATTATCGGCGGTTTTGACGGCCGCAAACTGCCGCTTGCCGAGCTGGCCAAAACGCTTTACGAACATCGTCGGGAAGTACCGGCCGTAATCCTAATAGGCGAGAGCGCCAAGCGCCTGGCCGAGGCACTAAAGCAATCCGGCTTTACCGATTTTTACCTCAGCCCGGCCAAGACCATGGCCGAAATCGTGGCCGATGCCCAGGCGCACGCTAAAAAGGGCGAAAGCATCGTGTTCAGCCCCGGCTTCCCCAGCTTCGACATGTTTAAAAACTTCGAAGACCGCGGCCTACAATTTAAACAAGCCGTCCACGACCTACAAGACCATTGACAATGATACATTTGTATATACACTTAAAGGCATGAGCACAACCACTATAAAAAAATGGGGCAACAGCCTGGCGCTTCGCATTCCGGCTAAGGCGGCGCAAGACCTTGGCCTGCGCGACGCGACAGTTATAAGCCTAACTATTAGCAAAGACGGCCTTTACTTGAGCCCTGTAAAAAAACCAAAACCTTCGCTCAGAGAGCTGGTTGACAAAATCACCCCCGGCAACTCTCACGACGAAGTAGATTGGGGTGAGCCGGCCGGCAAGGAAATTTGGTAATGTTTGTCCCCAACAGAGGCGACATTGTGTGGGTCAACTTCGACCCCACCGTCGGGCACGAACAAGCTGGCAAACGGCCGGCGCTGATACTGACCGGCAAATACTACAACGGCAAAACCGGCCTGATGATCACTTGCCCCATCACATCCAAAGTCAAAGACTTTCCGTTCGAAGTAAGGCTAACGACACCTAAGATTAACGGCGTTGTACTGGCCAGCCAAGTTAAAACCCTGGACTGGCGAGCGCGCCAGGTAAGCCTCGCGGCAAAAGCCCCCAAACGAGTCGTCGAGGAGACCCAAGAGCTGCTGGACGCATTACTAAAAGAGTAGTAGATGAGCAAATACAAGCAATTTATCTTCGAGAGCTATCATTTCGAGCCGCAGACCGGCGAGCTGCAGCTGCGCTACGCCATGGACGACCGGCTGCACTTTGTGGAGCGCTACAAGTTCGACTTTCCGTTCCAACCTTACTGCGTCGCCGCGCTCGACCGCGCCATCCAGGCGCTGTTTTTTATGGCCGGCGTATCGTATTACAAAACCTACACCCCGCCGGAAATCGTCGTAAAACAAGGCGAGCTAGACGTCGAAATGGCGGCATTTTTTAGCAAAACCTACCAGCGCGGCCTGGGCGAATTCTGGTACGTCAACCAGCTGGATCCGCGCACGCCGGTGACCTTCCCGGCCACTACCGACCGCCTGGAACCCATCCAGAACGACAAAGCAGGGGAGGGGCTTTTGGTAGCCGTCGGCGGCGGCAAAGATTCGCTCATAACAGTAGAACTACTCCGCGAAAAACAAGAGCTAATGACCTGGAGCGTCAACCACCGCCCGCAACTGACGCCGCTGGTAGAAAAAATCGCCCTGCCCCACGCCTGGGTCGAGCGCCAGTGGGACGCACAGCTTATGGAGCTGAACAAGCAGGATGCCAGCAACGGCCACATACCCATCAGCGCCATTTTTGCCTGCGTCGGCACTATCGTCGCCATTTTAGCTGGCCGCCGCGACGTGGTGATGAGCAACGAGCAATCCGCCAACGAGCCGACCCTGCACTACCGGGACGTAGCCGTCAACCATCAGTACTCCAAATCGCAGGAGTTCGAGCGCGACTACCAGGCGTTTCTCAAGCATACTCAAGGCGATGCGCTGCGCTATTATTCATTTTTGCGGCCGCTCAGCGAGGTACGGATCGGCGAAATATTTGCACAAATCGGGTTCGATAAGTACAAAGAGGTTTTTAGCTCCTGCAACCGCGCTTTTTTGCACGGCCAAACGCACATGAGCTGGTGCGGCGAATGCTCTAAATGCGCGTTCGTGTTTTTGGCGCTCACGCCATTTGTTGGACGCAAAAAACTAGAAAAGCTGTGGGACGGCAAAAACTTACTGCTCGACCCCGCTCTAGAACCAACCTACCGCAAACTGCTCGGCATAGAGGGCGATAAGCCGCTGGACTGCGTGGGCGACATCAAAGAATCGCGCAGTGCCATGCGTGAAACGTTCAAACAATATCCCGAGCTGGCCAAAAAATACCAGTTTGAAATACCCAGCGGCTACGACTTCCGCGCCAAGGGCGGCCACGAAATGCCGGGCAATATTGCTCGTTTGTTCGCGGAAACTCTGCCTACGTAGCGCTGCGCCGGGCGCTTTCGATGACGTTTTCGAACAAAGCGCAAACGGTTAGCGGACCAACACCGCCTTTGGGCGGGGTTATGCTCAGGTCGTCGCGCTCGTACACTTCCGGTGCTAGGTCGCCGACGGTTCTGCCCTCTTCCCCGGCAACACCGGCGTCTACTACCACTGCTCGGGGTTTAATCATGGCCGGGTACAAAATGGCCGGACTGCCGGTGGCGGTAATGATAACGTCGGCTTTGAGTGTTTCGGCTTTGAGGTCGGCGGTGGAGCGGTCCGTGCTCGACACATCAACGCCAGACTGTTTGAGCATTCGTTCCAGCGGCTGGCCAACCAGCTTGCCGCGGCCTACCAGCAACACTTTTTTACCCTGCAAATCCACATTGTAGCCAGCCAGCAACCACAAAATTGCCAGGGGTGTGGCCGGGTCGAACCGGGCGTTTTTGCCCAGGGCGTCCACGTCTTTCCCGGGCGCTATCAGGTTAACCAGCTCATCGGTCTCTTCCGGCCGCTCCAGCGGCAGCTGCACGATAATACCGTGTACCGAATCGTCATTATTCAGCTGCTGGATAAGTGCCGGCGCGTCGTTTTGCTTTACCCGATGGATGTCCACATCCGCTAAAATGTCCGCGCCGTACTTTTTTTTAACGCGCACATAGATGTTAATTGTCGGGTGGTCGATAGTCAGCACTATGGCCAGTTTGGGCTGCACATGCGCACTTTGGCGCAAGCCGCGCACTGCGCGCGCCTGGCGCTCTTTAATAAAATCAGCGAGTTCTTTGCCGTTTAGGGACTTCACAGGGGTATTATAGCAGGCAACGCCCTGTATCTAAATCCTTGCTACATGCCATTCTTTGGTTTTTTGAGCTTGTAGGTAGCGCCGCCCCAGGCTAGCATCGGGAAACCGATAATCGGCAACAGGATAAGCAGTAAGGTGTAGCCGACTCCCTTGCCAAAAGCTTTTGCCAGGTTGTAGTACAGCACAATCAAGGCAATAATGTTTACAAACGGGATAAACAGTAAGATAATCCACCACCACGGCTTGCCGGCTGTCCAGATGAGCTGCAAGGTATTGTAAACGGGGATGATAGCCGCCCAACCGGGGCGTCCGGCCTTGGTATAAATCTGCCACATCGAGGCGATCATAACAACCACCACGGCGAACGTAACCACCCACATCCAGGCAGACATTCCGCCGCTTACTGTAGTAGTGTCGCTGTAATCCGTAACGAAGTACGTTGCTAATGTTTGTGGAACCATTGTATCTCCTTTGTGGTTATGCTTATCTCCAGCTTAGTACATTGGTAAACAGGCTGCAACCCCACCTTGCCATAACAGAGGTATTTTGGTAAAATAATGTCACGTTTGGCGATGGGCCAGTAGCTCAGCTGGTTAGAGCGTCTGCCTCTTAAGCAGAATGTCGAGGGTTCGAGTCCCTCCTGGCCCTCCAATCCTAAACACCCATAAAAGACTTCTTCGGAGGTCTTTTTTATTCTTGCTACAATTGTTGGATGACGCGAGAACACCTCACGCAGCATGCGGCCTAACCTAGTAGGCAATTATAACCTCTATTATTGTTTGGGCGGCTTAGGATGATACGCCCGCTGCCATTCCGCTGGCGCGTCCGCAAAAGTGCCAGCGCCATTGACCACTTGCCCTGCTTCCAAGTTTAGCCCACGAGCCAGGACAAAGCCTTTAAGCACAGCGCCCCGCTTGTCTGGATCTGGTTCCTGGAATGTGCCGCCGCCCGCCAGCACACAGCTCTGGACAGTAATAGCGCCGAGTATCTGGCTGCCGTTCCCCAGCGTGGTCTTGCCCATTATACTCACCCCGTCACAGTAGCGACCGTTACTGCCGATTACCACCTCGGCGTCAGGCATGTTTGCTTTAATTGTACAACCGCCCGTACCAAATTCGTTTCCGTCAGCAATGCGTACCGCGCCGGCCGATCCGAGTATGTAGGTCCCGGGATAAAAGGTATTGCCGTCGCCAATCGATACAACCCCGCTGCCGGCCCTCTCAATAACTACGTTCGGATAAAAAACATTGCTCTTGCCTATAGCCACACCCTGGCTTATCAGCAGCGAGTACGGGTCGAGAACCAAGTTAGTTTTGCCAACGACCGCCATAATCTCTTCAGGTGTTAAAAATCCTTTAGCTTGCCGGCTACTATTAGTGCTGCTCACCTCAACTCCTCATATAATTTAGTAGCGTATGGAGTTAATTGTATCTGGCATACGACTATTGACAAAACGAAGCATCCCCTTGCGACAAACTTGCTACAATTTTAGGCATGCCCCGCACGATTTATCTTGTCCGCCACGCGACTTCAGAGGGCACCCGCCATAACCAAGCAAGCTTTGGGCCTAAAGGTGGTGCGCTTACTGAAACCGGGGTTCAAGAGGCCAAGGCTATCCGCAATCAATTTGTAAAGCTCGGAATTAACGTAGAAACCGAACCAGTTGCTACATCACAAGCCAAGCGAACTTTTGATACGGCCCGTTATGCCGGCTTCCAACACATTAGCAAATACACATCGCTCAACGAAGCTGGAAACGGCCTCACGCCGGAAGTGCTAGACGACATGCTAAAAAACACTCAAGCTCCGCCAGCCGCAGTAGCTGCCGCACAAAAATTACTCAAGCATCCGCCAAAAGAAATTATCTGGATTACTCACGGACAAGTAATAGCAGGAATTGCCCGCGTACTGGGCATCCCCTCATCTGAATTATTCATTCCAAAGATGGGCACCATAACCAAGCTTGAACTTCCGTGAATTTGAAGCCGACTAGAATATGCCGAACCCTAGTTAATATTTATTAACAGAAGTCCGATAAAACCTAGCGTTGCAGCGCCCAACTTAAGCCACAGCCATTCTTTTTCTTTGAGGATGAAATAGGCCGCAATCACGACCAGCACGGTCAAAAAACTGGCCGAGGCCATAACTACAGACACGTTGCCGCTGAGATACAGCGCTCCTACGATACACAGCCCGCGGAAGGTACTGCTTAGGCTGTACGTCCACAGCTTGGCGCGTATCTGCGGCTCGAACAGTATTTTGTACGATTTGCGCTCGGGCAGCGCAAACAACACACCCCACAACATTTGCAGCCCCCAGCCGATCACAATATATGCGCCAAAGTCCATGCGCGTGAGCATGTACCGCTCAAATACGAACCCCAGGCCGATCATCACTACCGCTACACCGGCGCAAGCCATTGCCCGACGATTGAACTGCATGTGGTGCTTAAGCTGCGGCAAGGTTACTACAAGCGTCGCCAACAGGATTACTCCCGCGCCCACCAGTTGCTGTCCGGTCAGTTTTTCCTGGAGCAAAAGCCAGCCTCCGGCAATACTGATAACGGGGATAAGGTCGCTTATAACCGTAAACAACCCGGCGTCGAGGTCGCGATTGGCGCGGTATGTAAGCAAGTTGGCGAACGGGAATATCGCGCCGCCAGCAAGCAGCATCCAAAAACTGGCCCAGCCAATGGAAAGGTCGGGTGTGGTAAGCAGGGCAACCAGCAGGCCGATCGGGTACAAAACAGCCACAAAAAAGAAAGCATTTACCAGCCGGTTAGCTTTGGCAAACGTTTTGGCAAGTTGCCGCCGCCAGAGGTAACTGGCAGTGCCAAGCACCAAGTAACCAATTAGCAGCAGTTGCCATGTCATCTCTATTTACACCCAAGAAACCTAAAACCAAAGTGTATCACTTTTCAGCCTGCTTTAGAAGCGGCCGGATGCGGTTAAAAAGATAGAACGAGCCGGTAACGAGCAGGATTGGCTCGGGTCGGGCGAGAAGCCGGCGGAACGCACGCTCCGGCTCGGCCACAACTTCGACATTCCAAAAACCATGGACTTTGCACAGCGCGGCGACCAGCTCGGGGTCTTCACCGTAAGGCTCGGCCGTGTTCGGATGGCCGTAGGTAGTTACGATTAGATGATTTGCCAGCCCGGTCAGAACTTGCGTAGCCTGCTCTACCCTGCTGGCCTGCTTGGCCTTAAACGCCGCGAGAGCGGCCACCGGCTGGCCGGGATACATGGCTTGCAGACTATCCCGCAGCGCCGCCAGCTTTTGGGCGTTGTGTGCGCCGTCCAGAATAACCTTCTTGCCAGCCACCGTAAACGGCTCCATCCGCGCCGGGATATGCGTGACTGCCGCCCGCTGCAAGGCGCCCGCGCCCAGCTGCGCCACACCGCCCTGCGCCAGTACTTCGGCCGCTGCCGCGCGCGCCAATCCAAAATTACGCCGCTGGAAAAGGGGCAATTCTGCAAAGTCATCACCCAACTCTTGGTCGATTATGTGCAGGTCGGCTTGCCGCTGCTTGGCGCGGTCGGCAATTACATCCATCACTTCCTGTCCTTGGTCGTAGCAAAAAACTTTATTGTGCAGGCCGATAATGCCCGCCTTGTTACCAGCGATTTCGGCCAAGCTGTCGCCCAGAACTTCCTGGTGGTCTAGGCCGATATCGGTTATAACGCACACTTTGCGCGGATTATCGACAACGTTGGTCGCGTCGAGCGTGCCGCCCAGACCGACCTCTACAACCGCGTAGTCCACGCCACGGCGGGCAAACTCCCAGTAAGCAAAAGCTGCCAAAAACTCAAACCGGGTAAGGACAATGCCGCTTTGCGACACCAAATCCGCAAAACTGGCCAGGTCGCTGCAAAACGCGCGTTCGGGCGGCGGGGTCAGGTTAATCTGCACCCGCTCGCTTAGCGCCTCGATGTGCGGCGACACGCTTAAACCCACCTTTTTGCCGGCCTGTCCCAGCAGCGCGGCCAGGTAGTAGCAGGTGGAGGTCTTCCCCGAAGTCCCGGCGACATGGATAACCCGCAGTTTGTTTTGCGGATTGCCCAAAAAATCCATCGCGCGTGTGATGTGCTCTAATGTATAGGCTGGGCGGGGAAGGTTAGCCGGCGCAAAACGCGCAAGTAGCGTCTCGGCATCGTCAAAGCTGGCTATCTGGAGCATTTCTCTATTATACTAGGGCGATGGGAAAAGCAGTCAGAGCAATTATTATCGAGGACGGCCAGCTGTTAGTTATGCGGCGCACCAAGTACGGCAGCGAGTACTTCACGCTGGTTGGCGGCCAGGTCAAAAAGGACGAATCGCTTGAAGAAGCGCTGGCTCGCGAAGTCCGCGAAGAAACCGGCCTCGAAATCACTTCCATGCGGCCGGTGTTCTACGAACCGCACCCCGAGCCCTACAACGAGCAGTTTGTCTACCTCTGCGAGGTTGCGCCACACGGCGAAATTGCTGTACAACAGAGTTCCGAAGAGGGTTTTATGAACAAGCTCGAGATGAACATCCACGCCCCGGCGTGGGTCAGCACGCGGCGCGTCGAAACGCTCGACTTCCGCACTCCGCAACTCCAGACCGCTCTGGTGCAAGCTCTTAAAAAAGGCTTTCCGCAAACCGTGGTCAAGCTATAGCCTGGAGGTTCGTTTAAGCGACTATTCTCGGCTTGGCGCCGGACTGGTACAGATTATGCTGGCGTATGTAGCCGAGCACCCCGGGCTGCAGGCGGGACACACCCGCCGGATGATCTCGAATGCGCGACGACGCCTCGCCGTTATCCGGAGCAGAGATACAGGTATAGTCGGCCGCGTAGCCACAGCGGCGCTCCAGACTGCGCATGGCGTCGGCCACCAACTCCGGCGCCGCGCCGCGCCTTATGCCGACCGCCAGACGCATCTCCTTTAGCAGCCGCCCGATGTCGTCCCAGCGCTGCAGGCTCGCCACCACGTCGGAGCCAACCAAAAGCGTAAACTGCGCTCCCGGAAAGCGCGAACGCAGCTCCGGCAAGGTAGCCGCTACACTAAACTGCGCCGACTCCAAGCGCTCAACGCGCAGCCCTGCAGCCCTGCCAACAGCCAGCTCAAGCAGAGCAAGGCGATGCTCGATAGCCGTTACCCCGGTTTTGCTGCGCGGCCTATGTTCCGGCAAAAACACAACTTCATCAAGGCCGCACACTCGCCGCGCCTCAACCGCAAACGCCACATGACCCCGGTGAACCGGATCAAACGTCCCAGCAAAAATCCCAATCCGGCGCATACTCGGCAAGATTTGGACGCTATATTGTGCCATTATTATAAAGTTCTTTGAGGGCAGCTTCGCAAGAAAATGGTGGCTCTTTTCTGATAGTAGTCATACTGCCATTTTTACTGTTATGACGTCGTGCTGTCAATGTCAACTTCTATCTATATCTAAGATGAAACCTGCTGTATCCAGATCCCGGCTGTATGAAAATCTTGAGAAGTTATGTGAGAGCGAAAAAGTCCCAAGGAACCATAACTGATTGCTTATCGGATGAAAGCATTAATGGCTGCACCGAGATTGTCAATCCGTATCGGCACTTCAGTCTCTTCATTGTAGCGTTGACCTGACGAGCATCTTTAAGCCCCTTGCCGACTTCGATGGCAATCTGGGAAACGCCGTCCTTATATAGGAAATCTGCCGAGCCTTTAGTACTATCGTATACAACTTCGCCATGCCGCAAGGCTCCAAACGTACGATAAAAATGAAGTCCCGTAACATCTTCAAGCAACCGACCCTCTCGTGTAGAGGCAGTGTCGGACGAGCCAGCAATGTAGAATAATGAGGATCGTATGGCAGGGCTCATGAAGAGGTATTTCGAAGGTTTTTTGCTAGCCGTTGTCTGTTGGCCGTTTGGAGGAATTCGGATGAGAACTTCCGCCTTCACCAAAGCGTCGTAAATATTATTTAAAGTTACGCGAGTTATTTTCAGTATCTCGCTTAACTTATTGTCGCTAACAGCATCGCTCTCGGCAAGTATATATAGCAGTCTTTTAATTGCTGGAACGGTGTCTTGTGTGAACTTGCCAATCTGCAGTAAGTCCTTAGTAATTACCTTGTCCATATTTGACAAAATGGCATCAGAAATGTCGGCGTAAGATCTCTCGGTTAGAACGAAAGGTAGGCTACCGGCGGCAAGGTAATATCGCCAGTGGCTTCGATCAACTTTAGCCCAGTATTGATCCACGCGTAATCTCAAGGAGCTCAAACGCGCGTAGCATTCTTCCGCGTCCCGGCTATTGTACAGCGCATCAAGGATTAGTTTTTTGAGTCCTTTGTCTGGGTAAACGTCATTCTTTACCATCTCGAACTCACAAAAGCTCATCGGGTACATCCGCTCCATAACCGCTCGTCTGCCTGTTACGTCAGCGGTATCCTGCAGGTGCACGGCAGATGACCCCGTACAGACAAGAAAGACCTTCTCCGTCCTGTCCACCAACGCCTTAAGGACAGGCGCCCACTTTGGGTCGCTTTGGACTTCATCAATTAAGATAAACGTAGGTTTAGTAAGAACTTCGTAGCTCTCACCTAAAAGCCGCTCATATTCATTCAATACGTCCACCAAGTCGCTGCCGAGCGTTTCTACTGCTTCGTTAAGAGAAAAATAAATAAGATTTATATTTTCGCCATATTCCTTATAAAGGTAATTATGTGACTGTGCTAGTATAGTAGTCTTACCGGTGCCCCTAAGACCTGGGATAATAACCCATCTTTTGCCCGCCTTTGTTCTTAGAAAAATATCCAGGTACTGCTTTGTTTTTATAAAGATATACCGCTGTGGATAAACACGACCGTTAGGGCTAGCTATATACTTTCTAAGCCGCTGCCTTCCAAGTGCAAGCTGTCTCTGTATGTACTCCGTAGTGTCTCTGTTCATATTACTAGTATACCGTACTATACAAGTAAGTCCAGTCTTTTGTATAATGCAGTATACTAGTGATTTATACACGGTTAAATCATTTACAGCCATGCAGGATTCGAACCCGCGAAACAGATAGGAAATCCATGATCAAACAAAAGATGCCGAATTGTCGGCATCTTTATATCTGTAATTACACAAAGATCTAGGCCTTGTCGTTGAATAGGGTTTTGACTTGTGAGAGTGTGGCTCTTCGTGCCTCGCCATTCAGCCTACCTACTGCCTTCTCGACTATGGAGAGTTCGGCAGTAAACAACTTATCCGGACGAATATAGCTAGTAATTGGTAGCCCGCCTTCAGCAAAATCTTCCTTGGTAAGTTTAATCGCCGTTTTACTCGTATATGCCTTTGAAGTAATTTGACAAAGTATAATGTTTCCAAATTCCGCCTCGGCTAGAACCAAAGCGGGGCTAAGCTTTTGCCCGCTTAGGTCAGAGAAAGGGAACACAACGGCAACCACGTCGTCAACTACAAATTTGACCATGCCTTGTCTTCTTCCGGACGTTCCCAATCTTTACGAAGGAATGCTTCGCTTAATAAAGCAGTTTCAACATTGTCTTTGCCCGTCTTGAGGGGGGTAATCTTAAGGCCTGATCTCGTCACTTTTATTTCAACGTCTTTGTAAATACCGCTTTCTTTGAGCAGTACTTTGGGGATTCTGATTCCGCGTGAGTTGCCGATGGCAATAATTGTCGTACGCATAGTAATTACTATGTAGTTACTTATGAAAGTCACGTCAAGTAATAGACAAAGTTGCAGAATTTACTTCTGGCGGTTATTTTCTAATCTGTTATTTTGCGTGGTACCCGCGGAGGGATTCGAACCCCCGACACCTGGTTCCGAAGACCAGTGCTCTAATCCGCTGAGCTACGCGGGCATACCTGACAGTATAGCAAAATCCACCTCTGTTTTACACTAAAACTTGATCAAAAAGTACGGTTTACGCAAGTAAATCGAAAACTTCGGGCGTTTGTGATGTATTTTGATAAGATGCGTGTGCTGGTGCTCCACCGAGCGAACGACGTTGCCTACCCCACGAGCGTATGCGCTGTAATCGTGCGATTCGTAGTCGGCGATAAGATCGATAATATCTAGTCGTTCGGGTTCTGTCAGCTCCTTCATGCTTTTGACATGGCGCTTCGGCACAACCAACAAATGATCTGAAACGTCGTGTCCCTCCCAAACATCGTAAAACGTCAGATTAAACACAATGTAGGCATGTTTAGTTTCTTTAATTGCCCTGCCCAACGTCACGCTGTCACAAAACGGGCATTCCGACACTTTCTGCCGATCCCAATATTTCTTGACTGTCTTGCGGTAGTGGTGCATGGGGAGTTTAAACCAAAATGACAATCCGCCGGGATGCTGTACTTCCGACGGACAAACTCGAAACCTGCGCCTATGCCCAGTATTTCACTAGCATTATACTACGGTTTACTTTTCTTGAACAGAGGGCGGGAGCTGGCGCGGCACAGCGGGCGCCAGCACGGCTTGCAGCGTCTTCAGCACCATAGCGGCTTGTTCACGGCTCATGCCGACGCGCGCTGTTACCAGCGCCTGAGGCGTGCCGGTGCCTTGGGCAAAGTTCATAATAACACCGCTGCCGTTGGCCATAACTTGCACGCCGTCGCTGTAAACCACGCGCGGGTCGACAGCCATGATCATCACCATTGTCTTGTTGGCGTGCGGTTGTACGGGGTCTTCGTCTTGGCGGTCGTAGCCGGCCAGCTGCCATAACCCGGCGGCATCATCCTCGTGGATGCCGAAATGACTTATAAGCAGCATAAGAATGTCTTCGGATGGCCGCAGATTCCCTTGCTCTATCCTAAGCAAAGTTTGCTCATCGATCTCGACAGCGCCAGATACGTCGGCCACCGACTCCTTACGGCGCTGACGCCATTGTTTAAGTGTGTCGCCTAGCTGCATAAATGGTAGTTTGCTGTGCTCGTCTTTCATCCGAAGTATTATTATATGCTGTTATTCCGTGTGTGCAATAATAAAAATCATGCAAGTGCAACAAAATGTACCCTTATCCCAACATTCCACCATGCGCCTAGGCGGCAAAGCAGCCTTTTTAGTCGAAGTAACGAGCCGCCCGGAGGTTGAGCAAGCCGTGCAGTTCGCGCTGGAAAAACAAATCCCGATGCTGATGATAGGCGACGGCAGCAACATCGTCTGGCGCGATGAGGGATTCCCCGGCCTGATTATAGTGAACAACATCAAACGGTTCGAGACTCAGCACGAAGACGAACAAAACGTGTACATCACGGCTGGGGCAGGGGATCACTGGGACGCGGTGGTGGCGCGTACGGTCGCGATGGGGCTAACCGGTATCGAGGCACTCAGCCTCATACCCGGCACGGCAGGCGCTACCCCCGTGCAAAATGTCGGCGCGTACGGCCAAGAGATTGCCGACACGCTGACTGCCGTAGAAGCCTACGACACCCAAACCAAAGCATTTGTGACGCTGCGCGGCGCCGATTGCGGGTTTGGCTACCGCACCAGCCGGTTCAAAACCGCCGACCGCGGCCGGTTTTTGATAACCGCCATCACCCTGCATCTGGTGCGCGGCTCTATGCCACCGCCGTTTTACGGCACGCTGCAAACATACCTAGAAGAACACAACATCACCGATTACAGCCCGGCCAGCATCCGCCAGGCGGTCATCGCCATCCGGCAAAGCAAATTGCCCGACCCGGCAAAGGTGGCCAACAACGGATCGTTCTTTGCCAACCCCGTTATTTCCGAAAAGGCGCTTGCCGCGCTGCAGGCCACCCACCCCGACATGCCGCATTGGCCAGCCGGTGACGGCCAATATAAAATCCCCGCCGCTTGGCTGGTAGAGCAAACCGGATTTAAGGATTTTCATGACCCTAAAACCGGCATGGCCACCTGGCCGCAGCAACCGCTGGTGCTTGTAAACGAACACGCCCAATCCACCGCCCAACTGCTCGCCTTCCGCCAAAAAATCCTCGACGGGGTTAAAGCCAAATTTGATTTAACGCTCCACCAAGAACCGGAACTTTTGCCATAAAGTCTTGGCCTCCAAAAACGCTTATGCTACGATAGAGTTTCGTCTCATAAGAAAGGAGTTCTTGTGGAATTACAAAAATCTACAGTTGATATACAACCTGTCGCCCTACCCGAAGTTCGCGGCTGGCAACCGACAACACTAGACCGGCTAAGCGTATTGGCTCTGCAGGGAGCGGCAACAACCCTGACTAATGCCGAAGTTCCTTCAGTAAATCTTGAGGGCGAAAACCCACCCCTGCCAAAGCGCGAACCAGATCCAGGCAGACCCAATCCCGGCACTACTCCCAAAACACCCCCCAAAGATCCATCACCGGGTCGCAAAGAGCCCAGTCCATTGCGCAAGCCTAAGCTGGCAGTGGAAAGTCTTTAGCGAAAACTTCGATTTCTTGTTTGATTTTTTCTAGCTTTGCGTCTTGGCCGTTGGCTTGGACGGCGCGGTCGACCCATTCGGCGACTTGGTCCATTTCGGCTTCTTTAAGCCCACGGGTAGTGAGCGCTGGCGTACCCATGCGGATGCCGCTGGGGCTAAACGGCGGGCGCGGGTCGAATGGCACGGTGTTTTTGTTAACGGTTATGCCGGCCGCGCCCAGGGCTTTCTCGGCGTCGGCGCCGATAATTCCCTTGCTTGTCAGGTCAACCAGCAAAAGATGGTTGTCGGTGCCGCCAGTAACCAACTGGTAGCCTTTCTCTGTTAGCTTTTCAGCTAAGCGCTTAGCGTTTTTTACAATCTGCTTGCCGTATTCCTTAAACGCCGGCTGGGCTGCCTCGCGCAGCGCCACGGCGATGGCCGCGGTTTGATGGTTGTGCGGGCCGCCTTGCAAGCCTGGAATAATTGCCCGGTCAATAAGTGTTGGCAGGTTTTCGCGGGTGCGTTCGGAGGCTTTGAGCGGATTAGACGGATTGCCGTTGCACAAAATCATCGCGCCGCGCGGACCACGCAAAGTTTTGTGCGTGGTGGTGGTGATAACATCGGCAATGCCGGCGGGTGACGGATGTTCCCCGGCTACAACCAAACCAGCTATGTGCGAAATGTCGGCAATCAAAAAGGCGCCGCATAAATCAGCAATCTCGCGCAGACGTTTCCAGTCAAAAATGCGCGGATAGGCAGTCGCGCCCACAAAAATCAGCTTTGGCTTATACTCTTTTACTAGCGCGGCCATGGCGTCGTAGTCGAGCCAGCCATCTTTCCCGGTACTGTATTGGACGGAGTTAAACCACTTGCCCGAAAAGTTTACCTTTAGGCCGTGGGTCATGTGGCCGCCAAAGTACAAAGCCATGCCCATCACCGTGTCGCCCGGGTCGGCCAGCGCAAAGTACACCGCCATGTTAGCCGGGCTGCCAGAGTACGGTTGCACGTTGGCATGGCTGACGCCAAACAAGGCTTTCGCACGGTCGCGGGCTAAGTTTTCCACTTTGTCCACAATTTCGCAGCCACCATAGTAGCGCTTGCCTGGGTATCCCTCGGAATACTTGTCGGTCAGGCGGCTGCCCAGCGCCTTTAGCACCTCGCCCGAGGTGTGGTTTTCGCTGGGGATCATTTCTAACCCCTCGCTTTGGCGTTTTACTTCGGCGGCAATTAGCTTCTCTATTTCTGTATCTTGCATAAAGTTTATCCTTGTTTAATCGTTACCGGTGTTGCCGCCGCGTCATATCATGCGCTTATTGTAGCAGTTGGCGGCTGGTGCTACACTAAAAGCAAGTTGTAAAGATTAAAACAGGTAGCTTGCGTTATATCAAATATGGTATTACAGTAGATGTATGGAAAACGCTAACGCAAAGATAGGGCAGCTTGTCGCCCAAATAAGGCAAGAACGAGGCCTAACCCAGGCGGAGTTTGCCAAACGCCTGCACACCAGCCAATCGGCAGTCAACCGCATCGAGCACGGCAAGCAAAACGTCAGCATGGAAACGCTGGGACGCATCAGCGACGTACTGAACAAACAGCTTATTTCGCTTAGCGGCAAGGGCGTTAACTTACGCATCGAGGGCGGCCACGAACTTTCCGGCGAAATTACTCTCAAAAATAGCAAAAACGCCGCAGTGGGGCTACTGTGCGCCAGCCTCCTAAACTACGGTGTTACCAGGTTTGTAAACTTCCCCAAAATTGAGGAAGTTTTTCGTATTATTGAGGTTCTTACCAGCATCGGTGTTCAGGTTAAATGGGTAAGCGGCCACGACCTGGAGATCCGCCGGCCGCAAAAACTAAAACTAGAGAACATCGATGCCGAGGCGGCGCGCAAAACCCGCTCGGTTCTGATGCTGCTTGGCCCGCTGATGCATGATTATAAATTATTTGAAATACCCTACGCCGGCGGTTGCAAACTAGGCGAACGCACCGTGGAGCCGCATCTGTTTGCGCTGGAAAAATTTGGCGTGCATGTTGATTCTCCACGCGGCCACTACGAGGTTAAGGTCAAGAAAAAGCCGGCCGGCCGCGTTGTGCTGTACGAAACCGGCGACACCGTTACCGAAAACGCCATCATGGCTGCCGCTCGCACGCCCGAAGAAACCACTATCCAGTACGCCAGCGCTAACTATTCCGTCCAAGACGTCTGCTTCTTCCTTAAAAAGCTGGGCGTTAAAATTGATGGTATAGGCAGCACTGTGTTGACGATGAAGGGCGTACCACACATCAAGAAGAACATAACCTACGCGCTGGCCGAAGACCCGATCGAGGCCATGATGTTTATCTCGGCCGCGGTTGTTACCAACTCGCAAATTACCATCCGGCGTGTGCCCATCGACTTTTTGAGCCTAGAGATTTATAAGCTACAGAAAATGGGTCTGCGCATTGACCAAACTGAACGTTACAAGGCTGCAAATGGTCACACCGACCTGGTTGACCTGACCGTTCACAAGCACAACGGCCAGCTAAAGGCGTTGCAGGATAAAATCCATCCGAACGTCTACCCCGCTGGGATTAACGCCGACAACCTGCCGTACTTTGTGCCGATTGCCGCCGTTGCCGACGGCCGCACGCTCATCCATGACTGGATGTACGAAAACCGCGCCATCCACATGACCGAAATGACTAAAATCGGCACGAACATCGAGCTAGCCGACCCGCACCGCCTGTACATTCAGGGACCAACGAAATTCTCGCACAACGACGTGGTATGCCCGCCAGCATTACGCCCCGCCAGCCTGCTGCTCATCGGCATGTTAGCCGCCGACGGCGTGTCCGTGCTGCGCAACATTTACACCATTAACCGCGGCTACGAAGATATTGCCGAGCGGCTAAATAGCCTGGGCGCCAAAATCCAGGTCTTCCGTGATATTTAAATAGCAGTGTCCGGGCTACGGCTGCAAGCTACTGTCGGCCGTCTGATTTGCCCACACCAAAAACCCAATTGCCGCCAACAGCAAGATTACCAGCAGAACCGTCCGCTGCCACTCTTTCATACCGCCTCCTCTAGCAGCTTAGCCACTATCACTAGCCGGTTCTCCACACTCCAAACCGGCGTGCAGGTGTAGAGAGTCAGTTGCGGCTCGGGCGTGCCAGCCTCCACCGAAAGTTCAGTCGCCGGCACCACACGGATGTCGGCCACCTGATACTGGTAAACTTTACCTTGCCAATGCACCGTAACCCGGTCTCCGCGCTCCACCTTATCCAGGTGATAAAACACGCCAGTAGGGTCTTTATAGGTAAAACGATGGCCAACCAACACCGTATTCCCGCCTTTGTCGGGCGTACTGGTGTGCGGCACGCGCCATACTCCACTACTTAGCGCTCCTATGCCGCCGCCATAGATAGCCTCTTGCATGGCAAGCCTGGGGATAAACAGCCTGTCCCCGGCCACTTGCTGCTGAGCCGGAGGCAAATCATCCGGGTTGGCCGCCGGGCTATGCACTAAGTTCTTTACGGGAGATTCGTGCCCAAGCCACCAGCCAACCTGCGGCAAAAATGGCGCGGCAATAATGTACAGCGCGATGGCAATAACAGCAACTGTTAAATAGTTATTAACGACTCGCAACCTATCCATGATCTACATTATACTACCGGTCAGACGTATTATAGGAGCAGTATATTTATCGATCGCAAAAACTATTGCATTACTGCAAAAATAATCACATAATTCGTTATAACAACAAAAAAGTGTTCCAATCATCCTTTAAGTAAGTTGGGGCGTACGCCCAAGGAGACCACCCAATGGTACAAACACTACAGAAAAAGATAGTCAGAGTTGCCAGCGTGTTTGCCGCTGGCGTTTTATTGTTAACGCAATTCGCCTTTGCGCCCCTCGCTGGCGCGACCAGCGGGGGATATAATGCTGTTTTGCACAGCCCCTTGCCGCCGGCAAGCACAGATACTTTCGTCTGGAAAATTACCGGCTCCAAACCAGGGCGCGGTGAAGAGATTAGCCACATCACGCTTAACGGCTGCTGGACGAAGCACGCCCTTAAATCCGTAACGATTACCGCCGGTACTAAAGAGCTGAAGGAAGATGGAACCATCAAGGTAGACGACCTCCAAGACGACGACCTGCCACTTACCGTAACGGTGGTGTTTAAGCAGGCTTACGCCTCGACCGGAACGGCCAATATTTTTGTAAAAACCGGCGGCGGGCCAAGCGCCGGCTTTGGCTACCAAACAGCCGGACCGAACTGCCAGGCACCGGAATACGGCAAAATCGAAGTAAATAAAAAAGTGGATAGTGACGGCAACAACGTATACGAAGGCGGGAACGGCACGGCCAATGGCCTAGGATTCCGCTGGGGTGTCGATGGCGAAACGCCCGCGCACACCATGGGCAGCCATGCGGCAGCCACGGTTGGCACGCACACAGTCACCGAAAAAATGGTGAACGGCTATGTCTTTACCGGCTGGTACTACACCCACGACAGTCACTACAGCTGCGCCAAACCGCGCGGCACCACACTTCCTGTCGAGATCAATGTCGAGAAAGGCAAAACTAAAAAAATAACCCTGTGCAACCAAGCCAAAAACGGCAATATTACCATCGTCAAAGATGCCCAGCCAAACAACGACCAAAACTTTTACTTCAAAATTAGCAAGCAAAACAGCCCATGGGATCAAAACTTTACTCTGGACGACGACGGCAACAGCGGCAACCAGCATTCCAATACCAAATCGTTTGACAACTTGCTGGCCGGCACTTACATAGTCACCGAAAACGGCACTAACGGCTGGACTCTGGGCGACATAGTTTGCTCCGAAGGCGCCAATGTCATTACCGACAAAGCCAACCGCAAGGCAACAATAGCCATCGATCACGACGATGCCGTAACCTGCACATTCGTAAACCAAAAGAACGGCAAGCTCAAGGTATACAAACATACCGACCCTGCGGGTGATCAAACCGACTTCGCCATTGAGGCAGCCGCTGTTAGCGGCACGGTTTTGAGCGACCCGACCAAACTGATCGCCGACGGTGAATACGAAACATTCTACGTCACCCAAGGCACCTATACCGTTAACGAAACGCTGCCAGCCGGCTGGGCGCAAACCCAAAACACCTGCGCCAACGTAGTGGTTAGCGCCGATAATTTGTACGCAACCTGCCACATCACCAACACCAAGCAAGCCAAACTCAAAATAGTCAAAGACGCCTATCCCGCCGAAGGCCAAGACTTCAACTTCTCATCTGCCTTGGGCAACTTTAGCCTCAAAGATGACGACTCCCGGCAATTTAGCGGCCTGAACCCTGGTATCTACACTGTCAGCGAAGATGCGCTGGCCAACTGGGATTTGACAAACCTCGTCTGCTCTGGCGCCGACAGCTACAGCGTCGACTGGCAAAACCGCTCCGTAAACGTAACCCTCAAGGCTGGCAACGACGCCACCTGTACTTTTACAAACGAACAGCGTAGCGCCATCCATGGCTACAAGTTCGAAGATACTAATGGCAACGGCCAATGGGACGATGGCGAAGGCACTCTCGAAGGCTGGATCATCCGCCTAGCCGAACTGTGCGAAGGCGAGGGTTCCGAAACTGTTGTCTGCGAAGGTAGCGAGCAGTCCGCCACCACCAACCAATACGGTTACTACCGCTTCGAAGGTTTGCAAGCCGGTTATTACATAGTCTGCGAAGGCCAGCAAGACGGCTGGATGCAAACTTATCCCTTAGGCGAAGACTGCCATTACACCGAGCTAGGCGGCCAGGGCGACGAACAATACGGCAACTTCGGCAACTTCCAGCTAGGTCAGGTAGGAGGCGTTAAGTTTAACGACATAAACGGCAATGGCCAGCGCGACAACGACGAGCCGCTTTTGAAGGACTGGGAAGTTACCCTTACAACAGTGTGCGAAAACCGCGACTTGTTGAGCACCCAGACCCTTAGCGTCAACTCCTGCGCCGCGCCGCAAGTTACCAAAACGGACGCCCAAGGCAGGTACAGCTTCGGGAACCTCCAGCCAGGCGCCTACAAAGTATGCGAAACGCAAAAAACCACCTGGCAGCAAACATACCCCGGCACCAAAGACGGCTGCCACCAGTTCGCCATCAACACATCCGGCCAGGTAATAGCCGCTGACTTCGGCAACAAAGCCAAACCGCAAATTCTAGGCGACCAGACCTCGCCTCACGTGCTTGGCACAGCTACCACCTTAGTTAAAACCGGTTCGCCAACTGCCGCCAAGAGCATTGCAATCGGCCTAAGCATCCTGGGCGCCCTCGGCGCAATTCACTTCCTTCACTCCCGCCGCAAAGACTATGCCAAGTAGCGCAAATAACGCCCTAACGCTTGCATCTTGTAAAAATAAATGATATGATTATGTAAATTTGGAGTGGCCGACTTTTGCATTGGCTTACTTCAGTTAAAAGGAAGTGTGGGCATGAGCAATAACGTAGCCAAGAAGCAAATGAAACGAAGACGTCAGTGGGGCGCCGAGCGCAATACCCAACCATTACCGATCGTGCATGATCGGCCAACAACTCGCAAGATCGCGATGAGTCGGCTGGCTATTGTGGTTACCGTCGTGTTGTGGGCGGCTTACGTTATTGCCACAATCTTGCGCCAGTTCTTTGAAGGACCGCAGAGTTTTGACTTTACACTACAAGCGTTTGGCTACCTGATTGTCGTAACCTTCCTTACTTTTTCTGCCCTAATGTATCTGATTGCCCGCCAGGGTGCCTTGCAACGATTTAGTACGCACAAACGCGTGCCACGTGCCGAGCTTGACCGACACTTTGCTGCCGAAAGCGACTCATCTATTACCATGCTCGTGCCATCGTACGCCGAGGAAACCGAAGTTATCCGCAAGACCTTACTGTCTGCCGCGTTGCAGGAATATCCCGGAAAGAGAGTCGTACTACTAATTGACGACAAACCAAATCCCACAAACCCAACCGTTGCCGACCAGCTAAATGCCACCCGACAGGTCGGTAACGACATCACGAAGTTGATGGCCGAGCCACGCAAACGCTTTACGGAGGCGCTGGCTACCTTTGAGCAGAAAAACCAAAAATCAACCCACGTTGGCGCCGAGGTTCTGAAAAATATTTCAGGTCACTATGCCTGGGCAGCAACCGGGTTGTACAAACTGGCCGATCAAGAAATTATTGAAGACCACGTAGACGAATTTTTCGCCGATCAGGTATTACGCGAGCTGGCGCACGAACTCCAGTTAACAGCCGACGCGCTAGCCGCTTCTGCCAAAGCAGGAGCTAAGCTGCCGACCGACCGCGTCCGCCAGTTGTACCGCCGTTTGTGCTGGATCTTTACCGCCGAGCTAAGTGTGTTTGAGCGCAAGAAGTACGCCTCGCTATCCAACGAAGCAAACAAGGCGATGAACCTAAACTCATACATCGGTCTGATGGGTGGCAGCTACCGCCAAGAACAAACCCCAGACGGGCCGATCCTCGTTAATACCGACAAGCCACGCAAGGATGACCTTATTATCCCAGACAGCGAATTTGTGCTGACCTTGGACGCCGATTCAATCTTGCTTCGTGACTACTGTCTGCGTTTGGTCTACCTCCTACAACAGCCAGGCAACGAACGCGTAGCTGTAACCCAAACTCCGTACTCCTCGTTCCGAGGCGCTGGCTCGCGCATTGAGCGTTTGGCTGGCGCGACTACAGACATTCAACATATCTTGCACCAAGGCATGAGTTACTACAACGCTACCTTCTGGGTTGGCGCCAACGCAGTTATCCGCAAGCAAGCACTCGAAGACATCGTTGAAAGCGAGTGGGTTGGCGGCTTCGAAATTAAACGTTATGTCCAGGATCGTACGGTCATCGAGGACACCGAATCCAGTATCGACCTTGCCCGCCACGGCTGGACACTTGTAAACTATCCGGAGCGCCTGAGCTACAGCGCCACGCCGCCCGACTTTGGCTCACTCGTTGTGCAGCGCCGACGCTGGGCAAACGGCGGCTTACTGATCTTACCTAAGCTGCTAGCGCAAATTCGTGACCGCCGTCGTAAGAATGAACATGTCTCCCGCGCCGAGGTTTTAATCCGCCTAAACTACATGGCGTCAATTGCTTGGGCTAGTTTTGGGCTTATCTTCCTACTTGCCTTCCCGTACGACAGTCGATTGCTAAGCCCCCTCGTGTTGCTTGCTGCGCTGCCATACTTCCTGGCTATGGCCAGCGACCTCAAGTATTGCGGCTACAAGCGCAGCGACATCTTCCGGATTTACGGCTTTAACCTTATCTTGTTACCGGTAAACCTAGCCGGCGTACTTAAGTCTCTCCAGCAAGCCCTGAGTGGTAAAAAAATTCCGTTCGCCCGCACGCCAAAGATCAAAAACCGTACGGCATCGCCAATGCTATATGTAATCATGCCGCTGATCATCGTCGGCTTCTCAGCCTTTACCTTATGGCGTGACGTTCAAGCCGAAAACTGGGCTAATGCTGTATTTGCCGGGTTTAACGTATTTGTCGCGGCGTGGGCAATCATGGCCTACATAGGTATCTGGAACACGGTTGTTGACACATGGCTTGGGCTAACCAAGTGGCTATACGTCGAGAACCGTCCTAAGGCAGCTGTTGCCGCCGCTACTAGCCAACCATCGCTAGACTGGCAAGCCATTTTATACCATGGTCACGCGCAAGAAGCAGTACCACTGGCACTACGTAATCAAATGCAAACGAAAAAGCGAGCATCACGATCATGAAGCAAAAACCTGTAAAAACTGAACCTGAACGTCGCCTATCACCTTGGCGCGTTCTAATCGCACTAATGCTTGTTGCCGGTATCGCCGCCGGAAGTTTCTACGGCCTTAAATACTGGAAAGCAGAACAGCCGACCGGTGCAGCCGCACCCTGGTTTGGTGCCTACGTCGACGTGACCGCCACCCCGACCTACAGCTTTGAACAACTGGGCACTACCGAGAACCGTAACGCGGTACTTTCGTTTATTGTATCGTCGCCCAGCGACCCCTGCACTCCATCGTGGGGCGCCGCATACACAATGGATCAGGCAAGCTCCGAGCTTGACCTAGACCGCCGCATCGCTCGCTTGCAACAACAAGAAGGCAGTATCGCCGTCTCGTTTGGTGGCTTACTAAATGACGAACTGGCACTCAAATGTACCGACCCCATCGACTTGAAGAACGCTTATAAATCAGTTGTCGATAAATACAACATCGACACCATTGACCTCGATCTTGAACAATCCGGCCTGACCGACTCCACCGCTGGTGTCCGCCGCGCCACCGCTATTGCTGAACTGCAAAAAGAACGGCGTGCTGCTGGCAAAAATCTCGCCGTATGGGTCACCTTGCCCGTTGCACCATTCGGCTTAACCGAAGACGGAACCAACGCTATTTCTTGGCTACTGGCGGGCGGCATTGACCTAGCCGGCGTAAACGTCATGACCATGGATTACGGTGGTAGCCGCCAAGAAGGCCAGTCCATGCAGGCCGCCTCTGAGAGCGCACTTATCCAGACACATCGCCAACTCGGCATTCTATACGACCGCGCCGGCATTCACCTAAACAGCGCTACGCTGTGGACCAAACTTGGCGCAACACCAATGATTGGCCAAAACGACGTAACCGAAGAAGTGTTTACGCTGGAAGACGCTAAGGGGTTTAACGACTTCGTCCGCGGCAAGGGCATGGGTCGCATGTCTATGTGGTCGGCCAACCGCGACATCACTTGCGGCGCTAACTACGTTGACCTCAAAATCGTATCAGACTCTTGCAGTGGCGTGGAGCAAAACAAAGGCGACTACAGCACTATGCTTGGCAAGGGTTTTAGCACCAGTCTTTCAAAAAGCTCAGGTGCCGTAACCAGCGCAGAATCGTCTGGCGAGCAAGTTCCTGACGATCCGGCCTCTAGCCCATATCCTATCTGGACCGAAAACCAGGCCTACTTGCAGGGCGCTAAAGTCGTCTGGCACCATCACGTATACGTCGCCAAATGGTGGAACCAAGGCGAAGTACCAGACAACCCCGTGCTGCAATCATGGCAAACACCTTGGGAGCTTATTGGCCCAGTGCTGCCCGGCGAAAAACCAATCGAGCAAACTAAACTACCTGCCGGTACCTTCCCTGAATGGATTGGCACGCAGGTTTACAACACCGGCGACCGTGTTCTGTTCGAAGGCGTGCCTTATCAGGCCAAATGGTGGAACCAAGGCGAAAGCCCAGCTGCCGCCTCGTCCAACGCTACCAGCTCGCCATGGACACCGCTAACGCAAACACAAATCAACGAAATCCTCGACAAAAAAACCAGCTAAGGCTGCCCTACCCGACAGATCAAGAAATTGCTATACTGGGATAGAAACGAGCGGGTGTCGTATAACGGCTAATACTCTAGTTTTCCAAACTAGCAATGGGGTTTCGACTACCCCCACCCGCACCACTTTGTGGCTAACGTGCGGGGTGTTCCGTGCACGCTCGCCCGAGTTTCGCAAAATTTCTGCCCCGGTAGCTCAGCTGGATAGAGCAAGAGACTTCTAAGCTCGAGGCCGTTGGTTCGAATCCAACCCGGGGTACCATAGTTCCCAAGGAATAGTGAGCGCCATAATCGTCATATGCGTAGTAGAAATACCTCTCCAGATACTAACGTTCATCTTATTCGGCACGCCGAATCAGAGTGGAACGCCAATAGCGCGCATATTATCGGCGGACGGAGCAACGAAACACCTTTGTCGGATCCCATCGGGATTCTGCAGGCAATTGAACGCGGGCTTTCCCTAAAACGAAGGGGCATTACGCCGCGGCGGGTTTACGTCACACCGGCTATTCGCACACGGCACACAGCAGAGCTTTCTCTGGGTGCCATGGGGTCTACCCCTCGATATCATTAAAGAAGACGATCGTCTGCAAGAGTTGGATCAAGGTGAATGGGTAGGACGAGTACGTGAAGAAATCTACACCGACGAGGTTCGTGCGGAAATGGAAGCACTAGACGTCGACTTCAAGGCGTCGGGCGGCACTTCCACTTCCATGCGTGAGACCGGGGGACATATGTTCGCCGCCTTGGAAGATATTGCCGATGGTGGTGTGGAGCAGGAGACACCCGAGGACGTGCTTGTTTTTGGCCATGGGGTAGCTATTCGCTGTTTAGTCGGCCACATTAGAGGCTGGGGTCGGGAGCAAATATACAAAGCAAAAACCCCTAACACCTCAGAAACGCTTGTCACGCGCCGAAAAGGCCTGTGGGCAGTTGAATATATAGGCGCCATGCCTAATTAGTACTGACCTTTCTTACATCTGTTATTTATGGTACAATTGGCCTATTCTGGCGGACGTAGCTCAGTTGGTAGAGCGTCGGGTTGTGGTCCCGAATGTCGCGGGTTCAATCCCCGTCGTTCGCCCCAAGAACATTTCAGCCCGTGTGGGCTGTTTTTAGTTTGTATAGTGTTTAGAGAATGAACTCACGGCCTTAGCCGCCGGGTAAGCTAAACTATTCTTGGGTGGGCATAAGTCTAGGCGACTGTCCTGTTCTACGCTGTGAGTACTGATTTTTGATTCGCGTCTACTTATCCTACTAACTTTTTCTTAGCTTGGTTGCTACGGAGGTTTCCAGGGAGTTCATTGTATCTGTGAAGGCTTTTTCTAAGTCCACACCAAGTTTACTGGCCAACACAAGGACGCACCACAAGCAATCGGCAAGTTCGTGGGCAATTTTTTCGTCCAAACCTTCGACTTTACGCAGGCCTTGCTGAGCCATAACGAGCTTCATGAGGTCGCCGACGTCCACAACGAAACCTTCCATTATTTCCCGCGTGTCCCACTCAGGGCTGCCTTGTTGGCGTTCGTAGATAGCAAATTGCTTGCGAATCTCTAGTGCGCGCTGCTGCAATTCCTTTGTCGTCATAGTCTTTCTCCCATTATAAAGGGTATGGCCGAGAGCATCGGCCCGGCCTTAATTTTTTGTAGTATGTCAGGGCGTAGTAAATCGGCTCGCTTTATGAGCTGAGTAGTAATATCACCTTCGAGGTCATCCGGATTTGTATGCTGTTTCGCAGCTGTCGGCCGAGCATTCTCGGCAAAGATTATGTAATATGAATTTCTGCAACGCGTAGGATTTTCGGAAAGGGTTGCGACTAAGCGAAATGTTTCGGCGGTATAGTGAACCTCTTCATGTAGCTCTCGCTTTGCACAATCCTCAGGCGATTCGCCTTTATTGATAAATCCCGCTGGGAAGCCGAGCAAATATTTTTGGGCTCCGTGCTTGTACTGTTCAACCATCAAAAGCTTTTCGGCCCCAACAAAGGGCACTACAATAACAAAGTCATTGGGCTCAGAAATGAGGTAATTAAAAGTTTTACCATTTTCGGTCTCAACCTTTTCTATAAAAATGCGCTCCCAAGGATGGTCGAACACTTGCTTACGCGCCAACACTCTTAGCTTGCTCATATGCAATCTCCCCACTCTGTCTGATGATTTTTTAAGCTTCCGTACTCACCCTTTCGAGTTAGACACCATGCCATACTTAACACAAACCTGCATGATCGCGGCTATGCTGAGGCCATCGACTATTTGTCCGTTTCTGATCATCTTGAAGACTTCCTCAAAGGCGAATTCGCCCACTTTGGTAATGCCTTCTTCAGCCTGCTCATTCTGCGACGTCAGAGTCAAACTTCTCGCTTCAAATACTTCCGCGGCAGCGTCAGACATGCCATTCATACTGTCAAATGTGCCAATTTTATCCCAATTTTCACTTGTCAGGCCTGTTTCTTCTTGCAATTCACGCTTGGCGGCCACGAGCACGTCCTCGGCTTTATTAACACCTCCAGCGGGTACTTCCCACCCTTCATGTTGCGTCGTGTAGCGGTAAAGCTTTATAAGTACGATCTTGCCGCTTGACGTTATAGGAATCACGAACACGCTTCTGCCAGACTCAACGACGTTGTATGTTCCCTCTTTACCGTCTGGGCGTATTACTATATCTTGTCTGACCTTATACCATGGGTTTTCAAGTACATATTTCGAAGCAAGAGTTTGCCATTTAGATGCCATGAAAATGAGTATACCATGACCCTGTCTTTTAGTAGCCTCGTGATAAAATCGCCTTAGGCTACCTCAGCCGGAAGAGTGCGGCGGCTGGGAATGAGTTCTGTTCGTACAAACCTCGATAAAGTGATAAAATAAGCTACAAATGCCGCATGTACGTTCACCCCTCAATCAGGACAGTTACCCCTCTGTTCCCGGTGAGATAACTCCTTTCTCGTAAGCTAATTGTAACGCAGACTTGTAGCCCAGGATCTTCCTGGGCTTTTTGTTGA
>JBOHNU010000005.1:0-90806 GCA_050730855.1 Saccharimonadales bacterium (SeqCode)
CCTTTCTCGTGCAGTATCTGTAGCTCGCTCCGCTCGACGGCCGATACCTTCGGTGCTTTTCTCATGGTGACTATTTTGTGTCACCGGGTGTCCTGATTCAAAACGGAATGGACGTACTTGAGTTTTTTAAACCAGATATTACCGAACCGCCTATAGGCTGTCCGGGTCCCGTGGAGTGTAGTGCGACTACTCTGGGTTTAGGTCTTCAACTAAGGGATGGCGTGCCTCCCGATGCACTGATTAGCTCGCTAGACCATCTCGTGCCAGAAAAATGCGGTAAACTATGCACCGTCGCCCTGGCTAGAGTCGCCTTGCGGGACGCATGCTGAACATAAAAATACCCGGAAAACCGGGTATTTTTATCACATATATGGCTCCCAATTCGTTTTAGGGCGAAGTGGCTCGCATGAGCGCGTAAATGTTTTTGTTTTTGGAATATTCGTCTTTCGACTGCTTCTAGAATACACACGTTTGCCTGCGGAAGCAAGTGTTGTGCGGACTATACGTCGAGGTCGTCCAGCTCTTCCAGCTCGCGGCGGGTTTTGCTGACCATGTTGCCTTCCGGCTCTTGGCGGTCGCGTTTTGGCGTGGCTTCCTGATCGTCGCTGTCGCGCAAGTCGGCCATGTCGTCGTCGCGCTTTGGCTGACTTGCTGCCTGGTCGTCGAACGCAACGGCTTGCTGACGGCCGGCGCCTTCCGGCCGAGGCTCGCCGTTATCCACAATTTTGAGGTTGTAGCGGGCGTCGTTTTTAGTGCCGAGCGCACGCAGCAGGGTGCGGAGCGACTGCGCGGTGGCGCCGCGCTTGCCGATAACGCGGCCGAGGTCTTCGGGGTCAACCGTCAGCTCCAGTAACACGCCTTTCTCGTCGATGCGGCGCTCTACCACTACCGCGTCCGGCTTGCCTACCAGTGACTTAACTATAAACTCTACAAATTGCTGGTCGATGCTGCTCATGGGAATGCTCCTCACTTACTGGTATTAGTAGTATAGCAAGGTTGCCGCCCGCTTTAAAAGAAAAACCGGCAATTTTTGCTGCCGGGGCAGGCTGCGCTGGATGGGCTAGGCTTCTATAGAGGTCTCTTCGGCCGGCTTTTCGGCGGCTTCTGGAGCCTCTTCTGCGGGAGCTTCGGCTACGGTCTCAGCTTCAGCTGGCGGTTCGGCAGGAACTTCCGCTGCTTCAACCTTTGGCTCGACCGGACGGTTCTTGCGGAGTTTTTCTGCGTTCTTTAATTTACCGGCTTTTTTGGTGTCGACTGTTACCCATTTTGGCAGTTTAACGCCTTCGCTTTTTAGCAGCATAGCTACGCGGTCGGAAGGCTGCGCGCCGTTGCTTAGGAAGGTTGCGGCCTTTTCTTTATCCAGAGTAGTGGTTTTGGCGTGCGGGTTATAGCTGCCTAGTAGGGCTACAATTTTACCGCTGGTCGGAGTAAGGCGCGAATCCTGCACAACAACACGGAACATTGCGTGTCCTTTGCGGCCGGTGCGTTGCATGCGAATAGCTAACATTCTGTTTGATTATTCCTTTGTTTAGATTAACAAAAATCTTAATGCCTATTTTACAGATATCTACCTCTGATGTCAACTGGCTGTTTTTTGCGTTTTACGATAGACGTCCAGCGCTTGCTGGGCGGATTCTTGCTGGGCGATTTGCTTGCTCGAGCCGGTGCCTTTACCCTTTAGCTTGCCGCCCACGTACACGCCGACGGTAAATACTTTATCGTGATCGGGACCTTCTTCGCTCAGTACTTTGTAGATTGGCGTGTGGCCTTCGCGGCTCTGGGCGACTTCTTGCAGGTGCGATTTGCTGTCCAGCCACGAACCGGTATGCAGAATGTCCTTGAATGTCACGATGAGCGATTTGGCGATAAACTCTTTGGCCGGCTCGTAACCTTTGTCGAGATAAAGCGCGCCGACGACCGCCTCGTAGGCGTTGGCCAGGATTTGGGCGCGGGCGCGCTCGGTGCCGCGCTTTTCGCCCTTGCTCAAGCGCAACAGCGGTTCGAATCCGCTGCGGGCGGCTGCGGCGCTGATGCTCTCGGTGCGCACCAGGCTACTGCGCCAGTTGGTCAAAATACCCTCCGGCTCGCTAAAATTAGAGTACAAATACTCTGTAACGATCAGCTCAAGAACGGCGTCGCCCAAAAACTCCAGCCGTTCGTTGTGCTCGAAGGCACTTTTTTTGTGCTCGTTCAGATACGAACGGTGCGTAAAGGCGGTGATCAGCAAGCCGGGGTTGCCAAAGCTAACACCGAGTACGCTCTGGGCAAAATGCTGGTAGGCGCTACTGTCCATCCGTTAAAGCCTCGTCTCGCGGATTTTCTTCATGCCCAGTAAAATGAGTTTTCCGATGTCATCATAAGCAATTTTATCAATTGCCACGCCGCTTGGGAACCATTGTATGTCATTTAGCCAGTCCTCTGGGTGCAACCGGTCGGTCTGACCCAGCGCCTGCACCAGATAGATATGCATGGTCATTAGCACCAGCGTTTGGCCGCGACGGTAACGGAAGCTCACTTTTCCCAGCCAATTGTGGACTTTCATTTCCTGCAGGCCGGTTTCTTCGCGGATTTCGCGCTCTGCGGTTTGCCTGGGCTCTTCGTTCGGCTCTACGTGGCCTTTTGGGATTGTCCAGCGGTCTTTGGCGTCTTGGATCAACAAAATCTCTAGCTTGCCATCCTTGCCTCGGCGGAAAATTACGCCGCCGGCGGTGGTTTCGTGGACTACTTCTTGGATACTTGGCCGGCGCTGTACAAAGCGCTTTAAACTGTTAAACGGCTTTTTCATGCGTAGTGTTATCTTTCTTAGCAGGTTTTGGGATGTTCTCTTCGGCGGCTTCTCCGGTTTTTTGGCGCAGCGCGGTGCCGAGCACGCCATTTATAAACTTCGACGAATTTTCGTTGCCAAAGGCTTTGCCCAACTCGACCGCTTCGTTTATGACTACCTTGGGCGGCACGCTGGCTTCGTGTGTAAGCTCGTACAATCCCATGCGCAGGATAAGGCGATCCATGCGGGCAATTTGGTTAATCGGCCAGTCGGGCGCGATTGGCTGCAAGGCCTTATCCAGCTGGAGCGCGTGCTTGTTGACGCCACGAACCAAGCGCTCGATAAACTCTTTGTCGTCAACGGTGGAGGCGTAGCGGTCTATGTTGCGGTGAAGGACGGTTTCAAGGCTAAAATCTTTATCGGCGGCTTGCTCGCGAAACTCTTGCTCAAAGAGAGTTTGCAGCGCGATTATACGGCCAAGGTGACGGTTCGATGCCATAAGTATCCTCTTACCTAGTATAGCCCACGCAGGCTACTAAGCAGCTTTGGCAGTCGCGTCCGCTTTAGGTTTGCCGCTTTCGCGGCGAGTGGTGTATGCCTTCACCGGTGACTTGGCATTAACTTTGCGCGCCAATTCCAGCACCAAATGGCTACGGCGAGTGCCTGTGCGGCGAGCCGATGTTCGTTTCTTTGGTTTACCCATGTAAAAAGACTCCTTCGATTTTTACAGATAAAAACTTACGGTTTATTATAACTTATCAGATAGAGGATGGCAAGTACGATGACTGTGCAGATTTGTGCTCACCTTCATGAATGCCTGAGGGTGAGTATTGGGCGGGTGGTCTTATACCACCAGGCTTACCAGCTTGCCCGGGACGTAAATCGCTTTTTTTAGCTCTTTGCCTTCCAGGTGTGGCGTTACGCGTTCGTGAGTTTTAGCCAGCGCGATAATGGCATCTTTTTCGGCGTCCGCTCCAACTTCTAGCTGGGCGCGGACTTTGCCGTTTACCTGCACTACGATGGTCAGAGTGTCTTGCCTCAGATAGCGTTCGTCGTGTTTTGGCCACTGGCTTGTATGCACCGAGCCGTTCTGACCCAGCTGCGACCACAGCTCCTCGGTAATGTGCGGCGCAAACGGCGCAAGCAATTGCAGCAGGGTCTTGACCGCCCATTCCCAAGAGTCGGTTTTAGTAATTGGCGCGGCGGCCTTGATTTTATACAGCTCGTTTACCGTTTCCATTAGCGCGGCGATGGCGGTGTTAAATCCCATTTCGTCCAGGTCTTTACTCACACGGTAGATAGCACGGTGCATGATGCGCTTAAGCTGCGTGTCATCGGTTTGACCGACGCTTTCGCCTGCTTCGTTGTACTCCTGTGCCAGCGTCCACACGCGCTGTAAAAAGCGGAAAGACCCGCCCATGCCCTCTACGTTCCAGTTGGCGGCCTGATTCCAGGGGCCGATGAACAGCTCCATTATGCGGATGGCGTCGGCGCCATAGCCTTGGTCGATTAGTACGTCCGGCTCAATGGTGTTGCCCTTACTTTTGCTCATTTTTTGGCCGTCGGGGGCGAGAATCATGCCGTGATTGCGCAGGGTTTTGAACGGCTCACCGAAGTTAATCAACCCTTCGTCTTGCATGACTTTTGTCCACATACGGGCGTATAGCAGGTGCATCACGGCGTGCTCAGCGCCGCCGACGTAGTCATCGACCGGCAGCCAGTGTTTTACTTTATCGGCGTCGAAGGCGCGGCTGTTGTTATGCGGGTCGGCGTACCGCAAAAAATACCAGCTACTACAGGCGAAGCCGTCCATGGTGTCGGTTTCGCGCGTGGCCGAGCCGCCGCATCTGGGGCAAGTGGTGTTTACAAACTCCGGAACGCGAGCCAGCGGGCTACGGCCATCGCCGCTCGGCTCGTAGCTTTCCATCTCTGGCAAAACTACTGGCAGCTGATCTTCGGGCACGGGTACGGCGCCGTCTTTCGGGCAGTGGATAATTGGGATTGGCGCGCCCCAGTAGCGCTGGCGGCTAATCAGCCAGTCGCGGATTTTATAGTTGGTGCGGATTTTGGCAACGCCCTTTGCCGTAAGGTCGACAACGATCTTCTCGCGCACGTCTTCGGTGCGCAGATTATTGTACGAGCCGGAGTTAATCATCGCACCTTCGCCAATGTGGATCGCGCCGTCAAATGCGTACTCGGCTTGCGCCCGCCAATCTTCACGCATGCGTTCCAGCGCTTCGGTTTTGGATATCCAGTGTATTTTGAACGCTTCTTTTTCGTAATCCTCACCTGCTTGGCCGTCGTTGGCGTGCGACTTCAGCGTAGCCAGTACAATGTGACGTACAGAACGCTGCAGAGGAAATGCCGGATTATCATTTTTTTTGGAGCGGTCGTAATAGATAGAAGTCGCCGCCGGTAGCACGGCGTCGATAACAAAGTCGGTGTAGCCGGTTTCTTCGCGGAACTCGCGCGCGGCACCGTCGGCAATGGATTCGCCCTCGTCCAGGCCTCCCCCCGGCCAGCACCAATCGCCGACGTACATTTTCGTCCATTCCATAGCACAGTAAGTGTCGTTCTCGGGGTCACGCGCAATGACTACGGCACTGGGTCGGTCGGTTGCTTCACGGTTGTACTCGCGGAAAATAGGGGTTACAACCGGTACTATCGGCAAGTCAAATTTTTTAGCAAACGCGTGGTCGCGCTCGTCGTGGGCGGGCACGGCCATGATGGCGCCGGTGCCATATCCGGCCAACACGTAGTCGGCCGTCCAGATAGGAATTTTATCGTTGTTGGCTGGATTTATAGCATACGCACCGGTAAAGACGCCGGTTTTTTCGCGGTCGGTTTCTTGGCGCTCGACGTCGCTTTTGGCCTGGGTTTGCTTAATGTAGCTATTTACTTCTTCACGTTGCTCATCGGCCGTAATTTTTTCCACTAACGGATGCTCCGGCGCGATTACCATAAATGTCGCGCCAAAAATGGTATCTGGCCGGGTGGTAAAGACTTTCAGCTTTGGGACAATCGGTGCGTACCATTTGTTGCCGGCCAGCCAGCTCCATGGCGTTTCTGTCGCATCGGGCTCTGGCTGATTGTTGAACTGGTTACCTAATTTACAAATATCGTAGGCGTTAGCGTCGTCCAAAACAAAGCGCTCGAGATCACCATTTTTGTGCTTAAAGATAAACACCACTTGATCGTTGGCAAGGTATTCATTCCAGAAGCCGGGCTCCATTTTTTGATTAATCAGCTCTTCGAAGTCTTGCGCCCGGGCTACGGGTAATTCCACACACAAGTAACCGCTATCGGTAACGGAAGCAACACTGCCGCCAATAGCCTCTATGTCTGCCTTGGTTATATTTTTCTGGCCCATGATATAGGTGCGAGCCATGTCTGGATTAGGAGTAACGACTTTGTGCAGGGCGAAATGGATTTCCGCGCCGGTGCTGCGGCCAATCCAATTGCGCTGCATGTTTTTGATACTGTCGGTCCAGTCGACTTCGTCGAGGTCTTTGGCCAGGCGGTCGGCATAGTCGGTGATCTTAAAAAACCACTGCGGGAGCGCTTTTTTCTCGACCATGCTGCCACAGCGCCAACATTGGCCGTTCTCGACCTGCTCGTTGGCCAGCACCGTTTTGTCCACTGGGCACCACCACTGCGTACTTTCTTTGCGGTAGGCCAGACCGCGCTTGTGCAGCAGCAAAAAGAACCATTGCGTCCAGCGGTAATAATCAGGATCGGTACTGTTAATTTCGCACGACCAGTCGTAGCCGAGACCCATTTGGTTCAGTTGCGCCTTAAAGCGCTCAACATTCTGAGCTACTGCTTGTTGCGGGCTGATGCCGGTTTTAATAGCGTAGTTCTCGGCGGGCAAGCCAAAGGCATCCCACCCCATCGGGTGCAACACGTTGTAGCCACTCATGCGGGAATGGCGAGCCAGCACGTCGCCGATGGCATAGTTGCGCACGTGGCCAACGTGCATGGCTACGCCGCTGGGATATGGGAAGTATTCTAAAATATACTTTTTGGGTTTGTCCGAGTTGTCCTCGGCCTCGTAAACCCCACTGTCCGCCCACTTTTGCTGCCACTTCGGCTCGATTTCTTTAGGGTTGTACCGCTTCACGTTCAAAAACTCCTCTTGGATTTGACTTTAATTATACTGGAAATAAGAATATATGCCCTATTGGGCGAGGAGAAATTGCAAAGCAGTTCTACTCGTGCTCATTTGCATTTATTATACCATGCTAATTTCGTATAATCGCAGTACGCCGACCCACCCTCACTTTTTTAGGACACGTGCGGGTCACCGAATGAGCTACAAAGTGTAGCACATTCGGCGCTTCCGAGGTGCCGGAAAAAGTGAGGGTGGGTCAGCACAGTACGGACTCGATTATCCGATATCTTAATAATCGGCCAAACCTCGATGGTGTTTGCGGTACATTACTTCTTGCCGAAACGCTCTAGCGCGCGGGTCGTAATTAAATAACGGTTTTATATTGCGGCACATGCAAACCTCCTTTTGTTATAGTCCTACACGGTACCGCGAAAAGTAAACCCCGGGCTGGCCGGCTTGGATCCCCAGCGCGTCGCTTACCGTTACGGCTCTGTATTGCTGCGCTTCGAGCTGGGTTAGCAACCCGTCCAGCCGTTCCAGCGTGGCCGGCTCGGTGTCGTGCATTACCGCCACGCCGCCGGGCCGGGCGTGGGCGGCCATGTGTTCCAGCAGGTGTGTTTGGCGCTTGGGGTGCCAATCTTCGGGGTCGATGTTCCAGCGCACCACGGTTAGCGGAATATGCGCCAGGACGGCCTCGTTCATGTCGCCATACGGCGGGCGGAACAGCCGCGGCGCCGGCACACCGGCTTTTATTACCGCGTTTTGCGTGGATTCTATCTCGCTTTGCACTTGGTCGAGCGGGATACGGGTAAAGTACGGGTGGTTCCAGCTGTGGTTGCCGATCTCATGGCCTTCGGCAAAAGCGCGGCGCAAAATCGCCTCTTTACCGCCAATCCGCACTCCTTGCACAAAAAATGTGGCATGCGCGTTGTGCTTTTTGAGGATGTCCAGGATTTGCGGAGTTATGTTGGCGTCCGGCCCGTCGTCGAACGTCAAGGCAATACATTTTAGGGCGGCGCAATCTACGCGCGGCGTTACGGGCTCGGCCGTGACAGCCACGACCGGGTCGGCAACCACCTCCGGCGTAACGGCCTGCGGCCTGAAAAAATAAAGTCCTAGTACCGGCACCAGCAGCGCCAAGCTGAGAAATTGCGGCCTTAATCGCGTACGCGACAAACGGGTGGTTATCTTCATTGCTTCCTAAGTCTACGACACGGTTATGGCTTTCACGAAATGCCGCGCCGCTTGCGAAGCCTAAAACTGCTTGAGAAAATTAGTGGCAAACACCGTGTTGAGCTGCTCGCGCTCGCGCCATCGCTCCTCAGCAAGTTCGACCAGCCGCGTAACCAGCTCAACATTGCTAACGCCTTTTTGCCGCCAGTTGTGAGCGTAAAGGCTGCCGGGCAGCGGATTTATCTCGTTCACAAACACCTCGCCGGTTTTGCTGTTGATGAGCATATCTACGCGCGCGGTGCCGCTGCAGCCCAGCGCGCGGTAGGCGGCCAGGCCGGTTTCCTCGGCTTTTTGGTATAGGTCTTGGGGGATGTCGGACGGCAGTTTGCTGTAGCCTTGCGCGCCGCGTTGGCCGCCCGCCTTGGCGCCGGGGTCGCCGGTTTTTTTGCCGCCGCCCATGTATTTGGTGTCGAAGTCGAAGAAATCTTCGGCGTTTAACAGCGGCTGCTCCAGATAGGCCGGTGTTAACTCGTGATTGCCGATGATCGGCAGCGTTACCTCGATGAGGTTTGATACTGCTTCTTCTATAACGATTTTGTCGTCGTAGCGCGCCGCTACCTCCAGCGCGTTGCGTAGCTCGGTGTCGTTTGCCACTTTGGCGATGGCGATGCTCGAGCCGAGGTGCGCCGGCTTTACAAACAGAGGAAACTTAAGGCTGTCGGCCAGGCGAACCGCGTCGTCCAAGCCGCGCCTAAGCGCCTCGCTCATAACATACACGAACTTACTAGTAGACAGGCCGTTGGCCAGCGCTATTTGTTTGGTCGTAACTTTGTCCATGGCGATTGCCGACGCTTCGACCCCGCAGCCAACGTACGGCACGCCGGCCATGTCGAGCAGACCCATCAGCGCGCCGTCCTCGCCGTAGGTGCCGTGCATGGAGGGGAAAACTACGTCGATTTTTTGCCGCTTGCCCCTAAGGCCACCACCCTTTACAAGCGTCATGCCGCCATCAAACTGCACGCTTGCCGGGGTAGTTTTTGCCATAAACTGCTCAATCCCGCCGGAGGTAAACACATCAATGTTTTTCAGCTTGTCGTCCCAAAACCACGCGCCGTTTTTGGCCACGTACACCGCCTCCACGTTGAACCGCTTGGTCAACTCCAGCGGCTTAATAATACTGGAGATGGCGGTAACGATCGACACGTCGTGTTCGGCCGACTTGCCTCCAAAAATAATCGCGATCGTTTTCATACCTACCATCGTAACAATTTGAGTAGTCAATGCAAACTTGCAAATTTACTTAAAAGCATCACCCGTTTTGTTTTGACGCCAGGAAAGCTGATGCAGCTATCTTAATAAAATCAATTTGTGTCTGGACGGCATTTGAAGGGAGGTTGTACACCGGGTAAAATCGGCCGTCTGTCTCCGATTCGGCAACTTCAACAAAAAATACCATTGAAGATTCCATTCCGCGCCCGCTATGATGCAAAAAGTTCTGCACGTACACCGGCTGGCCGACTAACCCCATCCCTTCAAGCTCGCCTTCCAAAACTCGCTTGAATGCGTCAGGGTAATCGCCGCCTTCGGTGTCGGTAGCCCGGATGACCGTACCGGGAGTATGCAGTTGACTGGGCCAAATAGGGTCGTCTTCCTGTCGTTTTGTCAGCAATACTTCCGGCTTGCCGTCCGGTCTCAAGCGAAGCGGGACAACCTCCAGAATTGGTGCTACGCCTATGCGAGCCCATTCGATAAATACCTCAGGCGGCAAAAATCCAGGCTTGAGCTTCTTCATTAAATAAACCAGTTGATTAATTTCTTCACGGGTGATTTCGGTTGTCTTCATCGTAGACTTTCCTTGCCCTCAAGTGGCGTAGCCGGGCCGTCGTCAAAATCCCTTAATTCATACAGCAGCGCTGGGCTATTACCGCGATTTTCTATCAAATGCGGCACTTGCGGGGCTACAAGAAATGCCCGTAATCTTCCGTCGCTGTGGGTCATTTTTACCTCTTGTTTCTGACCCTTTTCGTCGCGCCAAATTAAATAGAGTTCGCCATAGCCCACCCACAGTTCCCGGCGATCGTGACGATGATCACCGCCCCAGCCGTGCGGTTCTAAACAGATCAATAATGGGGCCGCTCGGGATACAAAGCCTTCAGGCAGAGGTATGTCTTCGATCGAAAGAACATTTAGCCCGCGGTCTTCCCTGATATACGTCGGTTTGAATGTGAATTTTTCTACGGATTTAGGTATAGTTATCCGGCCAGTCGTTTTGCAGCATTACCAGGTCGCCATGCGCTACGAATGCCGACAGGTTTTGATAGAAATTGAGCGGGTCGTCCTCTATGATGATCTGGCCTTTGAAGCCGGCCAAATCCAGACCCTTTTGGATGTCGGCGGTTACGGAATGCTGCATGAGCACCACTATGTCGGGGCGAGCCTCGGCGATCAGCCGGCCGATTTCCCGGTGGATGCGCGAGCTGTCTTTGCCTTGATCGACTAAGCCGGGGGTGACGTAGATTTTACGTTTGCCGGGCAGCTCGCGCAGCAGCTCGGTGCCGGCGCGGATACCCTCCAGATTGCCGTTGTACGAATCGTCGATAACATGCGCTCCGTGCAGTTGGTAGGGCTGCATGCGGTGCTCGAACGGCGCGGTTTTGGCTATGCCGCGCTCGACTTGCGCGTGGTTCAGACCCAGCGCCAGCGCCAGCGCGGCGGCCAAGGCTAGCGGGCCTATCTGGTGCCGGCCGAGCAGTTTGCTGTGCAGCGCCAGCTTGTCTTTTTGGCGCTTTAGGGTAAAACGCGTGCCGTCCAGGCCGATGTGCACATTTTCGACTTTCCAGCCGAGCACACCGTGGCGGTCGTATCGCCGAAACTCTGGCTTAATAAACTGTTTAGCCTCGGGGGACTCGCTGTTCACAAACACCGAGTCCGCTGGCACGGCATGCGCCAGACTAAAAATGTCGCGCCCGGCCGCCTGCACCGTCTTGTACTTGTCCAAGTGTGCGGCGGCAACCCCAGTGATGACGGCGCAGTCCGGCCGGGTTATATCGGCAAAACGCGCCACGTCGCCGGGCTTGGCCTCGCCATACTCGACAATAATGACATCCTCGTTACTGTCCAGCTTTTGCGCGAACTGCGCATGGGAAATGCTGACGTTTTTGTTGGCGGGCGTGGCTTTTACTTTAAGCCCCTCACCCAGCACGGTAAGCAATAACTCCTTCATGCTGGTTTTACCGTAGCTACCGGCGATGGCAATGGTAATGCCGCTAAAATCGGCAAAAATCTTTCGCGAAGCGTTTATTTGCCGACGCTGGCTGGGTCCGGCAATAAAAATCCGGCCTAGCACTAAGGGCAGTACAATAAGATGCGCCCACAGCACCGGATAGCCGATAATTAGCGCCAAGCCAAATGCCAGACCGCCCCCCACGCCGGCAAAAAACCACAGCCAAACCAGCAGCAAACCGGCCAACACTTGCGTGGCGATTCCCAGCCTGGCGGCCAGCAGCAGCAGGCGCGCCGCCTTCGTGCGATGCAGCGTGCGGCGGTACATCACCTGCGAAAAATCCTGCGTTTGCCAGTACCACTTAAGGTACGGCGCTACCTGATATTCGGTGCTCTGCAGCATGTACACCAGCACGGCCGGGTAGCGCGGCGAATACAAACTAAGCAGCCCGCGCATCGATGAACTCCTCTGCTGCCTTCTGTACTTGCTCTGGCCGGTCGCGATGTACAAAATGTCCGGCGCCGGGCATCAGCAGGAAGGTCGAATCTTTGATGATCTGGTGGAATGACTCGCCCATCCACGGCGGTGTTTGCTCGTCTTGCTCGCCATAAATAAGCAGAGTGGGCGTGGTCAGCTTGGCCGCGTCCTGGCGCACATCATCGGTAACAATTTTCTTAAACGTTGCTTGCAAGTGCTCGGCCACCAGCATGTCCGAACCGACAGAGCTGTAAACTTTGCGGCGTAGCTTCTGCTTGACGGATGCAGGCAGCGGCGCGCTGAGCGCCTTGCCTATTTTAGTCAGCACGCGCAGTGCTTTTACCCTACCCTTGTACTCGCCGCGGATACCGGCAGAGGCCAGCAGCACCAGCCGGTCGGCCTCCAGGCTGCCCCCGGCCAAGCCGCGGATGGCTATAGCGCCACCGTTACTGTGGCCTATTATGGCTCGCACCTGAGCTTTATCGATCTTCTGTAAAAAGCGCTGGACGAATGCGGTGTAGTTAGACAATCCCCACGGCGTTTTGGGTGCCTCAGTACCGCCAAAGCCGGGCAGATCGAGCGCGATAACCTGGTGGTGCTTTGCCAACTCAGCTGTCAACCCCTGCATTCCGGTCGAGCTATCGCCCCAACCGTGCAACACTAGAACCACCATGCCCTTGCCTGTAGCGGTATAGTGAGTCAGCAGCGAATCTACAACAACTTGCATAGTCTTATGATACCTCAGAATGTGAGGCAGAAATGCGGCTGCCCTTACTGCAACAATAGATTATCGGGCACACTGCTTTACAAAAGCGGCAAACTGCCGCCCAACAACACTTGATAGAACGAGGTAATGGCATCTTGGAACGGCAGCGCGCCCTCCGGCTGTTCGACGGTGACTTCTTTGTTAAAGTCCTTCAGTGTTAAACGCATGTTAAGCGACGTCTCGCCGCTCTGCGTAGCAAGCGCAAACTGGGTAAAAAACTTCGTGTCTTTGGCAATCCATACGTCTGCCAGATAGGTAGTAAAATCTACATTAAGCAGCATGTCTTGCAAGCCGTCCAGCATGGCGCCAGTAATGCCGAAACTCTCAACGCTGCCGACGGCATCTAAAAAGGCTTGCAGTTTGTCGCCGTCTACGGTTACTTTGTAGTGATAGCTATCTACACCGGCGATTGGTTCGTCGGCCAGCACTTCAGTAACGGTCAGAAATTGGTTTTGGCTGTAGGCGTCGACGATTCTTTGGCGCTCGGCGTCGGACAGGCTGCCGGTGACCCCTTCCGACGTGCCAGATAATTCTTCTAGGGTGCTTAGGTCAACTTCGTACCATTGGTTATTAAGGCTGGCTAGTAGCGGCGCAAATGGCGCTAGTGACGGCTCGGTCGCAAGCAAACTGGTAGTGCTGGCCAGACCGCCGGCTCGCACATAGTACGTCTGGCCGCCGTCCAAGGTGCGCGCGTCCAGCGTTACCGGTGAAAGCAAGGGGATGTCGACGCTCAGCGCAAACTGAGCCGCAGTTTGGCTGCTTGCCCCCTCGAACCCAACAGTGTAAGCAAAGTCGCTGGACGAATCGGCTACAGACAGCTCACCCTCAAACGCCGCGCTTTTGAGGTTGCCGCTGGTAAATGTGCTCACCAGTGCCGCCTGCAATACTTTATCTGGTTTTGGCATAAAAAACGCAACGTAGGCTGCCGCGCCGCCGCCAACCAACAATAGTACTGCCGCGACAATGCCGACGATCATACCTGTTTTCTTTTTTGCGGGAGTCGGCATGTCACTAGGGGTATCGCCGCGCATGAAGGCGGCCATTTTCGGATCGGCCTCGGGCGTAGCGGTTGCGTTTTCCGGTGCCGGTGGCGTAGGAGTGTTTCCCGGCGCAGTCGGCGGAGCAGGCTGTCCCCCCACTACAACGGTGCCCGGCGGCACGCTGCTTTCCTCGGACGTCGAGATATCATTTGCCAAGCCGGACGGACTTGGCGGGTTGGTTGGTGTAGGCCGGTTGGCGTCGGGAAGTTTTTGCGGATCCACGCTGTTACCCTCGATTACTCTTATGATATTCCAAGTATACTACAGTTCTGTCAGGCGCCGCTGCAGCTCCTCGGCTGGCACGCTCTGCTCGGGCGGCTGGATCGAAACTGGTATGCCGTGGGCGGAAAAAGTTTGGCGGAAATCCACTTCCGGAACGTGAACTTCGGTAATCTGTTTGGCTCTTGCGTCCACGGTCATCTGGATTGTAAGCGGCTGCCCCTGGTAATCGTTGGGATTTACTTGGTCAAGATCGTGCAGGCCGATGCTTTTGGCAAACTCTTGCACCAAATGCACGTACGGAATGGACTGGACTTTTACTTGATACGTGTAATACAGACGGCCGTTTTTCTTCTCTTTTTTGACGTCTTTAAACGAGATTTCGTACATGCCTTCATTCTTAATTTGGTTGATGAGTTTTTCGCGCTGGTCGGGGCTGAGATAGCCGATAGGTACCGGCATGGCGCCGAGCGGCACACTCAAACCCAAAATGGTTTGGCTGAGCAGCTGCGAGGTGCCGGGGGGCTGCTCGGTTTTAGCCCAGACGTTAAGAATGTTTGCGAGGTCTAGCGGGCCGCCCTCCTCGCTGGTGCGCTCGGTTTGGATATGCGCGTACCGGGTGTAGTCGGCGCCCAGCGTGCCAAGCGTTTCGGTGGTCACCACCGCGCCGCCCTGGCGGAGAGTATTGCTGGACAGCGCGCGGTTTTGCGCTCCCAGACTGTACTGCAGGTGCTGCTCCAACGACGACTCGCCTTGCTGCATGGTGGAACTCATCGTCACGCCGGAAGTCTTAAAACTCTGCTCGATCATCCCCCAAAACACGCGCTCCGGAGCAACCGCCAGCCTGCACCACCACAAACCGCCGGCCGCCAGCAAAAGCAGCAGCCCGCCCCCAACCAGCCACCGCACGAGATACTTTTTAGCAAAGAACCTATTAAAAGACATGCCCCTATTGTAGCAGCTTTACTTTTACGCTCGTTATATTTTTTCAAACTCCCACCGGCCGGTGTAGATGCGAGGCTTGCCGGCCTGATGGTCGACGCCTGCGCCCGCCCACATGCCCTCCAATTGTCCATTTGGGGTAATAACGACTAAGCCACTTCCTTCGTACGCCCTTCCTCCATATGGGCCATCTGGCCTCGAAATTTCATACCAGCTACAAACGGCCAAGGTTCCAACAATCTTTAGTCGAGCTATCAGGTAGACTGTTCTACGGTCGTATGGACGGCTGGTAAAAACGACGGTGTCACCGTGCTGCTGAGCATCCATAATATATTCAGTACTGGCCTCATAGTCGTCATCCGGGCTAGGATACCAATGCCTTAAGCGCCAGCTTCCGCTAAGTGTATTCATACAAGCCGTGGTCTCTCTTTTTCTAAGTGCACCTGAGAAACAGCAAAAAATTTTAGAGATTGGCTCAAATGGTTAAAACTCCGGCCGTGTAGAGTCTGGATGTCGCACTGTCCAGAAATAACTCTAGGTTGGTCACCTCTGATTCCATAACTAACCCATTGCCCCGTCATGTCGCAAACACCTTGTCCGGCGGCCGACATTTCAACGAGTCCCCACAAACGCATGATTGCACCGCTATTTTGAACCTGCAACTCCCATGACCCTGCTACGATATAATCATCAACCCTTAAACGGAAGAAGGCGTATACCTCCGATCCCCGGAAGCTCTGAAAAACTATGTGATCAGCGGCGCGATGGACAAATCCGTGAATACGTAGCTTATTACATGATTGAATACAGTCATGAAAAGTAACAACCCAGACGCCCAAAAATTCTGTAGTTTTTGACATATTACAATTTGCGTGGTGAAACTACAGGAACTTGAACCCTGAACCTCTTCCATGAAAGCGCTCTAGCCAACTGAGTTACAACCCCTAACGGAACCTCATCATTCTAACAGACATACTATCGCTTTTAAAGCTACAGAACGGCGAGCCGGCTCCCTAACACCTCTACTTTCTTTTGAGGTAATTTTGAATCAGATAACCGATAGACGCGAAAAGTAATCCGGAGAGAAGGAAGGTGATAATAACGACTCCCGCCACATCATCACCTGGATTCATATACCGTAATGCTGCAATTACACCACAAGCAACCACCTCGCCGAAAACGAAACCACCAATTACTCCTGCTTTGGCTTTTTTACCCACAAGTTCGTATGCGAGACCCGCACTCAACAAGACGACACCGAAAAAAGCGAAAGCGGTCCAAGACCAAGTCCATCCATCAACATACATATTTCCGAGGAACGGAATCAGCAATATTCCCGCCGTTATGAGCACGGGACGGACAATAACGCTTGTATTTTTCATAATCATAAATGTTATATTTTCTCTAATAATTACCACGGATGTTTCGAGGAATTTTTAGATTGCCGCGGGCGTGCGAATCCGGTCAGGGTTCTGTTTGAAGTGCGTCCGAACTTTGGTGGAGCTACTCCACCGCTACTCGAACCGTCATGACCTCGTGGAACCGCTGGTAGACGTCGTCCGGCGCATCCGTGAAAACGATCAAAGCGAGGAACCCGGACTTTCCGAACCTCACAGGGTGGTGAGCGGGCCACATAAGCTCACTGAGCGTCTGGCCGTAGATGACCCGCAAGAGATAGCCGAGCTGTACCGGAACGGCACGACCGCGCGCGAGCTGGCCGAAAAGTTCTCAATCAGCCGTAGCAGCATCAAGCGGATCCTTCGGAAGTACGGCGTACGACGCCGAGACCTCTAGGCTCGCGCTGATCTCCTCGGTCGGGCACCTTCGCTCTTACGCGGGGTTCTCTGGGGCAGCAAGGCTCGCTGAAAGCGACCGCGTAGCGGTTTGGCCTTGCTGCCCCAGAGGTTCCCGTGTGCGCTTACCTTGCCTGACCAAGATCAGAAACGGCTGCTCTCCGAGGGAGGGTTGGGGTGCGGGGCGAAGCTCCGCTCGTCTTTGTTCTTCAGGACAGCTTGGAGCGCGGACCTGGCAGCGACCGGAGCGCCAGCGGAGGGAGCGGTGCGCGCGGGAGCATACGGTCTGGGCCACGTCGGACGTGCGTAAATAAATATCTAAAGTGCTCAAAACAAGGTGTCGCAGCTGTGGCCTACCCTTATTTCGTTTAGTCGATCCATAAAAGCGAGGAGCGGAAGTGGACCCGTTAACCGTCGGTGGGTTGGCCGTTGGCGTCTTGAGTCTCTTAGCGGCCATCTACTACGGACAGAAAACGATCAAAGGCCAGCCGAAGGCTAGCGGCCACCAGGTTAAAGTGACTGTCTCGAATGGCTTTCCGGTCTACGATCTTCCCAGCGGCAGACAAGAACCAGGCGATCATTTCGTAATGGTGGATGTGGTAAATCTTGGCGACCGGCCAATTGCGATCACTGGCTGGGGCATCAAGCTCCCTGGCGATAAACGCATGGTGATCACTCGCCCGCCCAACTGGTCAACACCGCTCCCGCACGTCTTGCGGCCAGGCGAACCGCCCGCTCGGTTTGCGATGCCCGCCGATGAGGTACGTCGCGCGGAACGGGAGCGAGGCATCGCCTACGAGGACATGTGGCCATACGTAGCACTCGCTGACGGCCAGGAAATCCGGGCCAACAAGAGCGTGCTGTTGGCTTAACGGCTTGCTCGTAAATTGCTGGTCGTACCTGGTTCGTCAGATGTGGATCTTCAACGGAGATGCATCACACCCGGCGCCAGTGATACAACCAAATGCGCATCCGGTACCAATGCCAGCGCAAGGGACTGGCGCGCAGCTCCGCTTCAGCCCGCTCCCGTATCTCCGCAGCCGTCACCGTCATCGGGGGTATCTCGACAACGTAGAGCGGGTCACTCAGCACGATCGCAAGCCGCACGATTTCCTCGTCCTCGCCAACCGAATCAACAGCCTTAGCGGCAAACACCGGTACAGGCGGCGCACCTGGCCGAGTCGGATGCACGACCAGCTCGCCGTCAACGTCTTGCACCACCTCGAAGACATCCAGGCGCCCGGTAGCAGCCTGCAACAACTCGGCTCCGTCTTGGGTCTTGGCCATCATGTAGGCATGGCTCGTTGCACGGCTCCGAACTCCCCAGCGGTTAGAGACGGACATGGCCACGCCCCTTAACTGGGTAGCGGATCATCGACTCTTGGACGCGAAACGGTTGCCGTGCTTCGGTATTGGGCTCAAAACCAAGGGACTCATAGAACTTAGTGAGTCGTTCCACATCGGAGCCCCAATGGCTTGACGGGGTTAGCTCCAGGGTTACGCGGGCACAATCCGCCCAAGCGCAGAGTTCGGTCATCACAACGCGGGCGCGTCCGTGGCCAGGGCGTACGGCCAGCAACTCGCAAATAGCCACATGGTCACCGCGCACCAGCATCTTGAGCTGCACGTTATGCAGCAGCCGCGCCCATTCCATGAGGTCATGCAAGATGAAATCGCGGCTGACATGGTGCAGCAATCCCCAGGTGCGGCAGCTACAGGGCTGCTCAACGGCCTTGTTGGATACGACCAAACGCAGTTTCGGTGTCGTCATGTCTACCCCTGGTTAGCTGTAGACCCTGACAAGGAGCTGGTCTTCCTCGACCTCGATGAAGTCACCTGGCTTGACGCTGCTACCCCGCACCATGACGCACTTGATCAAGCCGCTGTCGGCTTCGGCCACAATGCGGCCGACAGCATCTGCATGGCGGAGCACACTGAGCGCGACAAGATCGCCAAAGCTGACCAGTTCATTCGCGCGGGTTGTCCAAACGCTCATCGCCATAGCCCCACGCCGAGATCGAGCGGGCGCTCTTCCAATTTGCAGGCTGGCCCAACGGCCGGAAGCTCTCGCGTTGGCTCCGTCGCCCAACCGTGGACGCGCATGCGATCACGAATCAGCCGCACGACAGTCGTCGAGTCGTTCCATGAGGGAGCACTCGTATCTCGCTCGTTCGTCACACGATGCCTAGTCATGTCCGCACCTCCGTTAGCTCGGATCTGAGCCCGGCCGACCGCTGGCACACGTTGATGTCAGCCGGGCTCTGCTTCCGCACACGCGTTTTGCGAGCCAAACGCCGTGGCAGGTAACACGACCTTGACAGCAGCATGCCTGCCATATCGACGATTGACACTGGCCGGAGGCGTGACGAGACCATGACATTAGGCTGACATTCCTCGTTCGGAGCGGCGGTGACCTCGCCCAAGGAACGTGAAGCCTCTACCGTGGACAATATGGATCGTCCGCCTCCGCGTACGCTGCTAGAGCAGCTTGTCCGCCGTTCGCGCCGGACGATCGAGGAAACCTGCGAGGCGTTCGAAAAGACCTCTCGCGTACATGAGGAGCGCGCGACGCTCTCACCCCGCCAGCTCTCGCGCTGGATGGCCGGGAACATCGGCAGCGCGCGGCCAGTGGCGCAACGGGTAGCCGCCTTGCACTGGGGCCACGACTTTGAACGGCTCATCGGCATACCCTTGAGCGAGGCCGAGTTAGCAGCAGTCGCAAGCCCTCCCGTCCCGGAACAGCCCAGGTACGAACCGCCATCCACCCCGGCCGCGGTGCTCTACCACGTCGAACAGTTACGCCGTAACCTTCACGATGCTGTGAGCACCGAGAGTGTCAGCGGCGCGAGCCTGGACGAGTGGGAGTTGACCGTTCAGAGCCACGGCCAAGCGACACGCTTTCGGCCGGCTGGCCAAATGCTAGCTGAGCTAGCCTCGGACTTCGTTGAACTGCAACGACTTCTGGAACGGCGGCACTCTGCCTCAGCGTTGCGGCGGCTCACCCGGGCAACGGCACAAATGGCCGGGCTGATGTTCTTGACGCTCATCAAGCTCAACGAACCGCTGGCGGCGCGAAGCTGGGCACGAACCGCGCGAGTCGCAGCCGACGAAGCCGGGGACAACGACACCCGCTCGTGGGTCAGAGCGCAAGAAGCCTACGTGCACTACTACGCAGGCAACTTGGCCGAAGCAGTAACCGTTGCCCGGCAGGCACAAGCGCTCGCAGGAAAAAGCCTCTGCGTCGGCGTACCGCTTGCCGCAGCCCTGGAAGCCAGAGCCCTTGGTGCGCAAGGCAACCAAGCGGACGCGGTGGCCGCAGTTGAGCGGGCGGAAACCGCGCTGTTCGCCTTGAACGCGGACGCGCTGCAACCGTCCGCCTTCGGCTACAACGAGGCGCAGCTTCGCTTTCACGAGGGCAACGCCTACACGCACCTGCACGACACAGCAGCGGCCGGTGTCGCACAAGAACGGGCACTCTCACTGGTTCCGTACCGCGACTTCCTTGACCGCACACTCATCCATCTCGACGCGGCGGCCTGCCTCGCCCACGACCGCGAAGCGGATGAGGCCATGCGGGTGGCCACCAATGCCTTGCTCGACCTCACGCACGAGCAACGCCAAGGGTTAGCGCTGCTACGCGGTGCCGAAGTGCTCCAATCCCTTCCACGGAGCCAGAGGGCACTCCCGGTTGCCCGCGAGTTTCACGATCTGCTTACGTCCAGCAAAGGAGACAACCGACCGTGATCACGATCGTTCCTGCCAAGCCGGAAGATGTGAAGGCGCTTGCCGATCTCTTGGAGGAGACGGATCGGTTCTACGGCGGGACAGAGTTTGAGCCGGTCGAGAAGCGAATCGCACAAATCTCGACCATGGTGTTCCGGGAGCAGCCTGCGGCACACGTTCTCCTCGCCAAGGACGGCGACCGAGCGGTGGGCTATGCGGCGTATTCGTTCCTGTGGCCTGCGGCCGACCTGACGCAATCCTTGTATCTCAAGGAGCTGTATGTGTCTGAAGTGGACAGGCGAAGCGGTGTCGGCAAGCTGCTCATGGACGAACTCGTGAAGATCGCCAAGGAGACTGGTTGTGGCCGGGTGGAGTGGACTGCGGATAGGGACAATCCGTTGGCGGTTGCGTTCTACGAGAGGCACGGGTACTTGGTGAATGAGGGAAAAATGTTGTATCGGCTCACGGTTAGCTCCACGGGCGTATAGAGACGATATCGCTGGGTATGAACGCAATCAACAAATTCAGTCGCAATCAGATAGTTCGTCGTTAACACGATGATTTGACCCCAGTAAACCGTCGAAAACCGGGCAACTTGGCAAGCCAGTTGGCTGTTGGGGGAGAAATCTCTCCCATCTGTCTGCGGGTACTACACGAAGGTAGCGTGCTGCCTACAAGTTTGTATCCCTCTTGCAGGTGGTGAGCATGAACGCCCGCACTGGCATCTCTACGCCAAACCAATGGCTCGAAAGTAAGTTGAGGGAAGCTGGAATTTCCAATAGCGCTCTTGCCCGTACCATTGGGCGGAGTCGCACAGAAGTCCAGCGATGGGTCAATAGCCGCGAGCAAATTCCCAAACATCAGTTGGCTGAAATCGCAGCCCATATCGGTACGGTCAAAGACCTTGAATATGCGATGCAGCTCAAAGAATGCGAGGATTTCGCCGATGCGCTTGAGCGCAGACTTCGCGATTTCTGTCGGACAATGAAAGTGGATTTGGACACTGTAGCACCCCACGTGTTTGACCTACTTCTCGCCAAGACATCTGAGGAAAAACGATCGACGGACGCCAGCTATCCGTCGGTCCTTTTGTACAACATGACTCGTGCGAATTTCATTTTCCGTACATGGACAGATGCCGCGTCAGCCCGAAATTACAATCAATTGGTCTCGCCCGATAATATCAAGGTCCATCTTCAATACCCGTCGAACCATTTCTTTGGTCTAATTCTTCACCTAGACCTTCCCAGCGACACCGCACAAGCGCAAAGAGAGCTGGCTGTTCGGCATATCAGGCACACCGCTGAGGGCCGAGACCTAGCCACACCATCAGAACTGCCGTCTCAGCACGCAATACATATGCTCGCAAGATTCGGCAGTCAGGCTGACCAAGAACTAGTGGAAGATCTGTTGCATAGAGCCGCTGGTTCCGATGACCTGTTGTCGATTCGACTTGGATATGCGGGCCTGATTACCAGCACAGGCGACGCGGACACTACCGACAAATATGTGTGGTTGATGAGCAAGGACGAGCGACTATATGCCGTGGACATCCTGTTCGAAGCAGTCCATTATGGGGACATTACCTTCGATTACAACGGCGAATTTCCTAAGCAAGCAACGAAATTCAACTCTGCGCTTGAAAGAGTACTTCAGCGTTTTGAACATCCAAATCCCCCAGCAACGTGGGAGTTAGAAGCTCTTCGTCTTGGCAGGCTTCTCGGCGCAATTGGTGGCAAAATCGTGGATCGTCCGGATGCACTTACACGCATCCGAAACGCAGTCGATAGCTCCGAACACCAGACAAGAAGCTCAATCTTAGCGCTTAAGAAAATGCTGTCGCGCCTATCTGTACAGAGTGAGTCCGGGAGGTGAACTTACGTGCGTACGCACAACCCACAGCCCTACGAGTCTGTCTTGCGTGCTTGGGATAACCAAAGCGCCGTTCGTAGTAAGTCTCGACGAGTTCTTGATGACGTCAGTGAGGGCCACGCCTTCTTCTCTGCCAAGTTGACGCCTATTGCAACTCATCCAATCGTCGTAGATAGGGGAGCCAAGGTGGTTCACGAGCTCCTAACTCGTCGGCTCTTTCAATACCTAGACTTTACAGCGGTTCTAGAGCAGGAAATCGTGAATCCAGTTGTTCTGCGACTGTCGCGCGACGCATACGGCTTGACGGTACCTAACAGAATGAAGCTCGATGCTTATCGCATCTACTGTGACGAGGCTTACCACGCACTCTTTTCGGCCGACATCAAGCACCAGATTGAGCGATATTCCAACGTTCGCGGAGCTTCCATGCGCCGACCGCGCTTCGAGGTAGCGATCAGCGAGGCAAAATCTCGTTTGCCTTCAACGCTCTCCGGGTTAGTTGATCTCTGTGCGGCGTTTGTTTCGGAGACCCTGATATCTGGAACCTTGTCCGCACTTCCTGCCGACCCGACGGTAGCGATGGTCGTTCGCGAATCCATGGCAGATCACGCGGCAGATGAGCGTACACACCATGCCTACTTCGTAAAGGTGTTTGATCTTTATTGGAACCAGCTAGATCGACATGTCCGGCAAGAGCTTGGCCCGTGCTTCGCGGACTTCATTATCGCCTTCCTATGCCCGGATCTAAGAGCGCAGCAACATCTGCTCCGGCAGATGGGCTTTGATGGCAAGGAAGTGGCAGAAATCGTGAGCGAATCTTATAACGACAAGCAAGTCACGGCCGACGTACAGCGCGCCGCTCGTTACACATTGGGAGTACTTCGACGCAACAACGTTCTGGAGATGGGGGCGACGGAGACAAGGTTTGCTCAGCTGCACCTTATTCCGTAGGGAACGGCTGTCGCGAACAGTGAGTGCTTGCGCGCGGTATGTCCAATTAGGTACCATTAAGAAAAGGAACACTTGTCATGACAGAACACTTCGCTAATGCTTGGAATCAGGAATATTCTCGCCAAGGTATTCCGTCGAGCTACAAAGATGAGCCATCGAGCACCCTCCAATGGGCACTATCCAACCTTCCGTATATCGCTACGCGACCTATGAACTCGGCTATTGATCTAGGATGTGGTACTGGTAGAAATGCTCTAGCCCTGGCCGAATCTGGTTTCAAGAAGGTCGCTGGCCTCGATTTTGCCGAAAAAGCGCTCGATATCGCGCGACAGCGTCCCGGCTCTGAGCGAGTCACATTCCTGCGCGGTGACGTGACTAAGCCTCTCCCCTTCGAAGATGGCACTTTCGACCTAGCAACAGATACTTTCGTCTATTTTCATCAGCTCTCTGACATACAACGGAAGGGATACCGGCAAGAGATTTATCGAATACTCAAGCCCGGCGGTCTTCTCTTAGTGTCACTCGCGACCGATAGGGACGGCTACTACGGTACTTGCGAAATCGGTCCCCTCAGCGACATCCAATCGAGCCTTCGCCTGGCATGGGATCCCGTAGCTAAGGTTGGCAACATCCTTCCTACCTACGACCAATTCGTTGCCGAATTTGACGATATGTTCGACCTGCAAATGTCTTGGATCAAGCGTAAAACAGGGATCATGCATGGCAAGGGATATGCGCGCGAGACTGTCGCCATTCTTTGGCAGGCACGAAGCTTAAAGTAGATGATCAAAGTCGCGCATTAAGCCACCACAGACGTCTGTGGTGGCTTAATAGTTTTCTGGGGAGATTCTTCTCCCGAGCGTGCCGTATCACGGGGTAAAAGACTCCCGCTTACTGGGGATGGCAATCAGGGATAGAAATTGAATTGCCAAGGCAAGGGCCGCGCTTCCTAGGTTCAAGCGGCCCTCTCAGGCGGATTCCCGCCTGGTCGTTCTTTCACAGAAGGAATAGAGGGCCATGAGTGAAATCATGCGCCGAGTTGACCGAGCTGTCGTCTCTCGACGGACGGCTCAGGAGTTGACTCGGCTGACTGCGGATACTCGCATGGAGCAAGCCAAGATCAGGGCGGTCTCTGCTGTAGGCGAGTATGCGATCTCTGAGGTTCAATACCTCAAGCAGCTCCAGCACCATGCCGAGCACAGCAATGTGGACGCGGCCGACGCGGTAGCGGCCATCGTGAACCTGACGGTGGCCAGTATCGCACGGCGAGTCTCCAGGTTCGGGAACGAGGTGGACTGGTGACTACCTTCCTCCTCATTCTGCTGACGATTCTCAGCGGTGCGGGGGCCGGCTATCTGTTCGGTCTGCTGACCGGCGAAGAGCCGGGCAGCGACAGCAGCTCGGACCTATTCTCGGAGGCTCGTCAGGTCTGGTCGGACATCTCCGCCGACGTGCAACAGGCCGAGGAGCAGATCCAGCGGCTTTCCCGTCCGAGTCCGGGACGGAGGCCGCAGCAATGAGGGTCGCGATCGAGCTAGCGCTTATCGGATCGGCGTTCTTCGCCGGTCGGCTGTACCAGTTCCTCCGGGACGCCAACAAGGTTCTTGGCGGAGGCAAGGGCAAGCGGGGGTAGCGAGTGCGCCGGTTCCTAGATCGGTTCCGGCAGTGGTTCGGGAAACGCGGACTGTCTCCCGAACCACCTCACCCGGAACTTTGCAACATGTGGCACTTGCTCGCCAGTAAGCGACCGGCCAACGAAGAAACAGGTGGGCCGCGATGAACAACTACGGTTCTTCGAGCTGGGGCGGCAAGGTGTTCTCGGCCTTGCTGTTGCTCATCCTGATCGCGGTGGGCGCTCGAATCGTGTGGGAGCTAATCGCTCCCATGCTTCCAACCCTCATCTCTCTCGTGATCGTGTTCTGTCTCGGGTGGCTGTTCTTCCGTCGCCGGTGATCTCCCATTCGACCAACAAGGAGGTTGTTATGCCTTGCCCAGAAAGACCCGTCGCCGGATGGTTGGCGGCAAGCAAGAAGATGCCGAACGTCGCGAGCGTGAGGAGCAGCTCCGCGATCTAGCGCGTGAGCTGCGAGGTGAGCAGATAAACCGTTGCACTGCAACGGATACTAGTGACGAAGCAACAAACGAATAACAACAGAAGCCCATCCGTTTCGACGGATGGGCTTCTGGCTTGTAGATCATTCCACAACAGCCAAGGCTTGACGAGCCACGCCCATGCAGGCATAAGAATAAATAGGGACTGCACAGTTTTGTGCAGCAAAACACATAAGTGGAGGCAGAAATGTATGCAGCACAACCGAAGGCTTCGCGTGCGAGGTCGCCAGCGTGACGACATCGACGCAGACCTGTTGGCACAGCTCGTCATCCTGATGGGCCGCCAACTCGCAAGAGAAGCGAAGGGCGAGGCGATCGACGAAGACGAAACCTTGCCAGCTCGCATTCCTCGGGTTCATCAGCCGAAGGAACGCCAATGACTCTCGCATTCCTTATCCTCGCCTCCGGTCTACTCGTGGTGGGCCTGGTGCTCGCGGCACGGTCGTTAGAAGCTCGCTCTTGGCGCAAGTCGCTTGTTGCCATTGAACTTCAGATGCCACTAGGTTTGACCCCGCAGGATATAGCAGGCTGGCTCAACACCGTTGCGGCGGCCACGCACCGGCACCCGCTGGCCTTGCTCCCCTGTCCACCGTTCGCGTTCGAGGTCGTGTCCAAGAGCGAGGGCGTACGGTATCTGTTGCTCGTGCCGAAGTCATTGCGCGACACAGCTTTGAGCGGTCTCCGCGCGGCGCTACCGGGCGTTCGCCTGACGGAGCAACCGGACTACCTCAAGGAACGGGCGAGCTTCACCACGGCGATTGAGGCTGCCATGACCAACCGCAACCGGCAAATGTCCGTGCAGCGGGCGCAGGGTGTGGCTACGGCGTTACTCGCCACGCTGCAACCCCTTGAGCCAGGTGAATCCGTTGTAGTGCAATGGTTGCTGACCGGCGCAGGTACACCGCAGCCGATCGCCTCAACCGCAGCTAGGCATGAGCTACCAGGCTGGATAAGCGGTGAAGAACTCAAGGACGGCGACACCATCCGTTCCGCGCGGCAGAAGCAAACAGAAGCCTTACTCCACGCTTCGCTTCGGATCGGCGTACAGGCGAATTCGCGCAAGCGTGCTTCGTCCATCCTCGGCCGTGTCTGGGGTCAGCACCGGGGCGAGAACAGCCCCGGTGTTGTCCTTAACCCGCGCTGGTGGATGCCGGGAAGCGCTGCGGCGAGCCGCCTTCGGGACTTAACGATGCCGGTCATGCACTGGCCGCTCATCTTGAACACCCGTGAAGTCTGCGGCCTGCTACCCATTCCGGTAGGCGACGTGGCCTTACCTGGCGTTGCCTTGGGCTTGGCGCGCCAGCTTCCACCTCCGCCCGGTATGCCTACGACAGGCGTTCAAGTCGGCGTGAGCAACTACCCCGACATGCAAACGCCGCTGTTTCTGACTGATCATGACCGCATGGCGCACCTGCACGTCCTCGGCCCGACCGGCGTTGGTAAGTCAACGCTACTCGCCAACCTGATCACGCAAGACATTGCTGCCGGGAACGGCGTGGTGGTCATCGACCCCAAGGGCGACCTGTGCGCGGATGTGCTGGCGCGCATCCCGGAACACCGTGCAGATGACGTGATCGTCATGGACGCGGCCTCGACGGTGCGGCCGGTGGGCTTCAACATCATGCGAAGTGCCCATGACGAGCAGGGCCGCGAATTGGTAGTAGATAACGTCATCCACATCTGGCATGAGATCTACAAGGACTTCTGGGGGCCACGCTCGGAAGACGTATTACGCGGCGCGCTATTGACGCTCATCAACACCAAGGGGGCGAACGGCGAACCGTTCACGCTCATCGAAACGCCAGAGTTGTTGACTATCAACAACTTCCGTAAGTTCGTCACTGAGCAGGACGGCGTTCCGGCCGGACTCGAAAGCTTCTGGCACTGGTATCGCGGCATGCGCCCCGAGGAACGCCTCAAGGTCATCGGGCCGATTCTCAACAAGCTGCGCGCGGCAACGCTGCGCACCCCGATTCGGCTCATGCTAGGCCAATCTGAGGGCATCGACCTTGACCGCGTGCTGGCCGAGAAGAAGGTCTTGCTCGTGCCCTTGAGCGCCGGAACACTCGGCGCGGAGACTGCCGGACTCCTCGGCACCATGCTGCTGGCGGCGCTGTGGCAAGCCATCCTCGGCCGGGTTCAGCTTGACCCGAGCGAGCGGCACCCGGTCTACCTCTACGTTGACGAAGCCCAGTCGGTCTTGAAGCTCCCGGTAGACCTGGCGGACATGCTCGCCCAAGCGCGCGGCCTGGGTGCCTCGTTCACGCTCGCGCATCAGCACCTTGGCCAGATCGACGACAAGCAGGTTAAGAGCGCGCTACTTGGCACGGTGCGCAGTCAGATCGTGTTCCAAGCCATGCGCGAAGATGCTGCAACGCTCGCCCCTTCCTACGCGCCAAGGCTTACGGCTGACGACCTCATGGGCCTAGCTCGCTACGAGTTCGCCATGCGTCCGCTAGTTGACGGCCAAACGCTCGCCCCGCTCACCGGCTCCACGCTTGCCCTCCCTCCGTCCATCCGCGACGGTGCAGCCCTAGCCGAGACCAGCCGCCAACAGCACGGCAAACTCCGCAGCCAAGTAGAAGCCTCCTTGAAGGAACGCGGCCGTACGCCGGATGACGCCAGCTCGGGCACGGGCACCAAGCCCAAGACCTACGGGCGCCGCAAGAAGCCCTCAGACGACAGCTGGAAAGGAGGTGCCGAATGACCGAACTACTAACCCGATCGCTGCCCCGGTCGCGTCGCCCATTGACTCACTGCCTCCCTGGTCAGCATCTCCCAAACTCCCTCTACTGCCAACGAAATATGACTGCTGACCGAGGCAGCAGTCATGGGTGAGCGGCGGGCGACTCGGGCGGCGGTCGGCCGGCTGTCTGAGACCTTGAGCGAGCGGGATATGGCCATCTTGGCGGACGTGGCCAAGGTGCGAGTGCTGACCGGCAGGCAGGTGGAGCGGCTGCATTTCGCGCACTTGGGGGGGATGCATCGGGACCGCACGAGGCGTCGGGTTTTAGAACGACTCGCAGCCGCAGGTTTGCTGACTGCGCTACCACGACGGGTTGGGGGCGGGCGGGCGGGATCGGCCGGGATGATCTTCGCGTTAGGATTAGTCGGACAGCGATGGCTGTCAATGCAGGCTGACGGCGCGGCAACTGCTCGCACCCGTCAACCCGGCGTGCCTACAGAGCGGTTCCTCGCTCATACCCTCGTGGTGGCTGAACTGTACGTGAGCTTGACGGAAGCAAGCCGTACGGATGCGTTGACCCTCAACGACTTTCGGGCGGAGCCTGCGGCCTGGTGGCGAGATAGCGAGGGCGAGTGGGTCAAGCCGGATGCGTTGGCCGTGGTGAGCAACGGCGATGTTGAGGACTCGTGGGCGATTGAGGTTGACCAGGCGACGGAGAGTCTGCCGACGCTGCGGCGCAAGCTCGCCTTCTACCTCGACCTGGCCAGGAACGAGGAACATGGGCCGAACCGTGGGCCACTGCCGCGTGTCCTCATCACGGTGCCGGATGAACGGCGACGGAGCGCGGTGGGTGAGCTGCTGCGGTCGCTGCCTGAGCCTGCTGGGGAGTTGTTTGTGGTGACTGTCCACAGTGGAGCGATAGCGGCCATAACCGAGGCGTTGCAACAGTAACAGGTAGCACAGTGTTGTGCATTCTACTGCACACAACTGTGCGATCTTGTGATAGGATTCTATGTAAAGAGGAGCAAGACATGTCAAACCAAGCTAGAAAATCCAAAGCCGACAAACAGCCGACACTTGGCGAGACGCTACGGGCAGCTCGCGAGGAAGCCGGGCTATCCAAGCTTCAGCTCGAAGCCACGTCAGGTGTCGGCCGGATGAACATTTCCCGGTTGGAATCCGATTGGTACCAAGAACCCCCGTCAGATGACCTCATTCGCCTGGCGAGGGCACTGGAACTCAACGAAACCGACCTCTTCCTCATCGCTGGGTTACCGATCCCGAAAGAAGCCGCAAGCCTAGACATCATGCTGCGCAAAGGATACGGCGTCACCGATGAAGAACTGCCAGAGCTGAAACGGCAAATTGAGGCGCTGATCGCCAAGCATCACCAGGAACCGAGCAAACGTAAAGCCAAGGGAGGGCAACAACATGACCAAGACAACTAAGGAGGCGAAGACCAACATCATCCGCGAACTGCGGGCACTCGTGCCGCACCGGCCATTGACCTACAGCGAGAGCTACATCCTGGCTGAGAAACAGGCCAATCGCGCGCTTCAACTCCTCGGCCAGACAGAGCCAGATGTCAACCTGGGCTGGATTCTCGACCTACCAAGGGTCGTTGTCGAGCTGGCACCGCGCCACAAGATGGACGGCATAGCCGGGTTCACCACGTTCTCGCGCGGTAAGTACTTTGTGATGGTCAACAAGAACGACGCGCACCCACGGCGACGCTTCACCCTGGCGCACGAGTGCAAGCACCTCCTGGACTACACCGCTGCGCCCGTCATCCACAAAGGACTTGGCTCTGGCGACACCGACCGGCAAAGCCAACAAATCGAGAGCGTCTGCAACCATTTCGCGGCCTGCCTGCTCATGCCACGCAACTGGGTAAAGCGGGTGTGGGCCAACGGACTACAAGATGTGCCGACGCTGGCCACGCTGTTCAACGTGTCCGAGGAAGCGATGGAACGGCGCTTGAAGTTCTTGGGCTACATCGACAACGACCCTAAACCGATCAAGGCTTACTTCCGCAAGGAATCCGTGGCGCTGGCCGCGTAGAAATCGAAAGGAGGGTCGCAGATGAGCAAGCGCGCACGTAACAGCGCGATCAAGGACGCAGCAAGCCAGGCTAGCCGCCCCAAGCGGGCAGTGCTCTACTTGCGGGTGTCCACCTCGGGTCAGGTCAACAACGACTACGACCCCGAAGGTATCTCGCTACCCGCTCAGCGTGACGCCTGCGTTCGCAAAGCTGCCGAACTCGGCGCAGAAGTGGCGGATGAGTACGTCGAACCCGGTCGTACAGCAACGGAGATCGAGAAACGGCCTGTGTTTCAAGAGATGCTGGCGCGCATCAAGGCCGAGAACGACGTGGACTACATCATCGTCCACCACTTCAACCGGATCTTCCGTAACTCGATCGACGCGGCTATCACCAAGAAGGAGCTTAAGAAGCTCGACGTGCGCATCGTGTCCACGATCGTGGATCTTGGCGACACACTCGAAAGCCAGATGGTCGAATCCATCCTGCACGCTGTGGACGAATACCAGGTCAAGCGCAGCAATGCTGATGTGAAGTACAAGATGGGCGCTAAGGCCAAGAAGGGCGGCACTATCACGGCCGCACCGCTGGGCTACCTCAACGTCCGCGAAACCTTCGAGGGCCGCGAAGTCCGCACCGTCATCGTTGATCAGGAACGCGCGCCGCTCCTCGTTCAGGGTCTGGAGCTATTCGCGACCGGCCAGTACGCGGCTCCGCAGGTCCTCGAAAAGATCAACAATGCCGGGTTGAGGACACGAGGTACCCGGAGTACCCCGTCGAAGCCCCTGAGCCTCAACACTTTCTATAACATCCTCAACAGTCGCTACTACGTCGGCAAAATCGAGCACGATGGCGAGGAGTACGACGGACGACACCCGGCGCTCATTTCCGAAGAACTCTACGACCGGGTTCAGCGCGTCCTTGCCCTGCATGGCGGCGGAGACATTCGTCAGCGAAAGCATCACCACTATCTCAAGGGCACCCTGTGGTGCGGATCTTGCGGTAAGCGCTACATGATCATGCCGGGGCGCGGCAATGGCGGCACCTACTTCTACTTTTTCTGCAAGGGCCGTCAAGAGCACACCTGCCAGCAGCCCTACGTGTCAGTAACCAAGCTGGAAGACGCCGTACTCAACCACTACGCCACCGTCAGCCTGTCGGCGGAGTTCATCACCCGCGTCCGAGGGCACTTCCAAGACACCCTACTCAGCGAGCTAGGGAGCCTAGACGCACTCAAGAAGCGGCTCAATGCCCGCCTGGTCGAGCTGGATGCCGAGGAGACCAACTATGTCCGTCTCGTCGGCAAGCCAGGCTGGCCGGAAGCGAAGATCCAAAAGGAGCTAGTGAGGGTCACCAAGGAGCGCAACGACATCCAAGAACAACTGGCCAGTGCTACCAACAACCTTAAAACCGGCCGCCAGTTCTACCTGACCGCTATGGAGCTACTGAGCAACCCACAGGAGTTCTACCGAAAAGCTGGTACCAGCCTCAAGAAGGCCATGAACAAGGTCATCTTCGCCAAACTGTATGTCGAGAACGGGGAGATCACCGGGCACGAGCTGAGCGAAGCAGCCAAGCCGCTCATCGAGGCACAAGAACGGGCTCGCACCTACTACCGGCGCAGCGAGACAGCAGAGATCATCCGGGGATCGGATGGAGCCTCACACGACGCCAGCCCCTTCCTTTCGGAAGAGGCTGGCTGGAACAACTATTCAGATGTCGACCTACTTGCTGCGGCCCTTTCGGGTCTTGGTTCAAGTAGAGCCGTTGTGGTGGAGCTACAGGGACTCGAACCCTGGACCTCTTGCATGCCATGCAAGCGCTCTAGCCAACTGAGCTACAGCCCCGCGTAACGGAACACCATCATTTTAACAGATATACTACCGCTTTTAAAGCTACAAAATCCGGCGCAGGCGGGCGATGACGATTACGGAAATGTTAAGCACAACGGCCATAACTACCAGGCCGACCAAAACCCACGCCTCCTCTTGGAACGGCAAGTCGATGTTCATGCCGTACAGACCGAAAATCATGCTGGGCAGCATTATCATCACGGTAATGACGGTGAGCAGTTTAATGGTGCGGTTTACGTTGTTGGTGCTGATGGAGCTATATGCCTCGCGGATGTTAGTAACCGATTTGACGTTGGAGTTACAGGCCTCGATGGACTGCTCGTTATTGAGTAGCAAATCTTCTACGATGTCTTGATCTTCCTCAAACAGCGGCATGTAGCGGCCAAGCAGCAGGCGGCGCAGCGTGGCGTTGGCGGGCATTAGCGCTGACAAAAATTCGTTCAGCTCGTCTTCTATCGTTACAAAGTCCACAAAATCCTGGTTGCGGATTTCGTGGCCGCGCAGGCGCGAACGAATGAGCTTGATCTGCTTGCTGGTTTTGCTAATAAAGCCATCGTACTGCTCGACGATTTGCCCGAGGATTTGCAGCACCAGCTTGGCGCGCTGAGTGGTGGCGAATTCGACCTTGCCGCCGAGGAAGGCGTCGAGGGGTGGCAAGCGCACCAGCGACACGGTAACCAGAAAATCCTTGCCAAAGATAAAAAGCAGCGGCACGGTCTCGATGTCGCCGTCGGCGTTTTTGTAGGCAAAGCGCATGAAAATGTAACTTTGGTCGCCTTCTTTTTCGAGGCGGGGCATTTCGTCTTCGTCTAGCGCGTCCTCTATAAGCCCTTCGTCTAATTTAAAATCGCTAACCAGTTTGGCGACTTCGTGGTGGTTCGGAGCCTCAGCGTACACCCACGCGCCGCGCTTGTATTCACTCAGCTCCTGTAGTTTCTCGCTGCGCAGACTCTTATAGAAATACTTAATCATGGCGGCCTCTGACTTTAAGGGTTGTTGCCCTCATTGTACCACCGGGATGCGTGTGTACTAAACCTGGCGCAACAGAAAGTCGTGCAGATGTTTGTGAGCTTTGGCGCGGGGCGAGAACCTTTTTTTGTCGTGGTCGGACATTTCGGCAAAGGTTTTGTCGCTGCCGTTTGGGATAAAAACCGGATCCCAACCCATACCGTGCGCGCCGCGGGGTTTGGCCGCTATGTTGCCTTCGGTGCTGCCTTCAAAAAAATGCACGCTGTCGCCGCTACAGTAAGCATATGTTACCCGCGCCACCGCCGAGCGGTGCGGCAGCGTGTCTGCAACCTTGCACAGCCCCTCGTTACCGAGCTCTTCTAAAAACCACTTTATAAATGTGCCGGGCAGCCGCCCCATGGCGGTAAATACCAGCGAGGTGTCCTCCACCAAAACCGGCGATTTTAAAATGCCGTACGCTTGGCGCACCTTATGCTCGGCGACGGTGTGCGAATTGAGAGACTGTATCTCGTCCAGGTCTAGTTTGTGATGCGTGACTGGCCAGTCCAACCACTTAGCCAAATAATCCGCTTTGCGCTGGTTGCCGGTGATAAATGTCAGCTGCTTCATTGTTTACACATGATAGCAAGAACCACCGCAAAAACAAGCGACAGCCTCGGACCCTATCACCTGCCCTGCAGATTCTTGTTAATCGCCTGTAGCTCGGCGATGGCCACGCCGACTACCGTGTCGGTGCGCAGCTTGGCCTCGGTGTTTTCGAACCACAGGGAAATCCATTTGCAAAACTGACCGTTTTTTTCGTCGGTCCAGGACAGGCCGGATTCGGCCGCCAGGATAGTCGGCGCGTCGACGTTTTCGGGTATTAGGAAATCTATGTGATCTAAGCCAACGGCGTCGGTTGAGTCAGGGCGGCGCTGCATGAGCTTGATGACCCTAAGATCCAGACCCAACTGGCCGCCGTCTTTCAGGTGCATGGTGGCAATCCAGCGATCGTTAATCCAACCGAGGTGGATTTGGTCGCAGTCGTCGCGCAGATCGTGGAACCGCCCCTGAAAATCGACAAAATCTTCGGTTTTCCATCCCACGGCCGTGGGCTTTAGCTGCTCAAAAAACCGTTTGTTGCGCCTGGCGGCCACCAGCTTCTGCCATTTGGCGTTGTAGATGTCGATGGCCGTGTTTAACTCTTCCAACATATACCCTCCCTTTTGGTTTATTGTAGCAGTTTTAGTAGCGCTGTTTCGTCGATTTGTTTGACTCCCAGCTTTTGGGCTTTTACCAGTTTGGACGCGCCGGCGTTGGCGCCAACCACAAGATACGTGGTATCTTTGCCCACCGAGGTTTGGAATGTGCCGCCTAGGATCCGGATTTTTTCGGCGGCTTCATCGCGCCCCATGCCGTCCAGCGTACCGGAGACCACGAAGCTCTGGCCGTGCAGCGGGCCGCGGGCGTGCGAGGTAAAGTGCGGCTTTACGCCCACGTTTTCAAACTTTTCGAGAAGCCGCTGGTTGTCGGGGTCGGCAAACCAGGCCAAGAGACTTTCGGCTACGATGGTGCCGACGCCCTCCACCTCGAGCAGCTCATCCAGCGTGGCTTGCGCCAGTTTTTCGAGCGAGCCGAAATGTTCCGACAGGTCAATAGCCGTTTGCGACCCAACATGTCGAATGCCCAAGCCGTAGATAAACCGCGGCAGCTCCGGCGTTTTCTTTTGCTGGATCGCCGCCGCCAGTTTGGCGGCCGAAATGTCGGCGAAGCGCTCCAGCTCGATCACTTTCTCTTTGGTAAGCGTATATATATCGGCCAGATCGCGCACCAAATCAGCATCCACCAGCGCGGCGACGTTTTTTTCACCCAAGCCTTCGATGTCCAGCGCGCCGCGGCTAGCGTAATGTTCCAGTGCGCCCTTAAGCAAAATCGTGCCGCTCGCGCCCTTAACGCGGTACACCGCCTCGCCCTCCGGCCGCTCGAAAGTCAGCTCGGGGTATTGGCGCTTCAGCTCTTTTTCCATGTTAAACTTGCGCGTGTTTTTCGGCCGCAGCTCCAGCAAAACTTTTGAAACCTGCGGGATGATATCTCCGGCTTTAAAAATGATTACCGTGTCGCCGACGCGCACGTCCTTACGGGCGATTTCGTCGGCGTTGTGCAAGGACGCGTGCTGCACAGTGGTGCCGGCCACAACAATCGGGTCAAACACCGCCACGGGCGTGGCCGCGCCGGTGCGGCCGATAGACATCACGATGTCTTTTACAACGGTCGTACCTTCCTCGGCGGTGTACTTGTAGGCTATGGCGCCGCGCGGTGCTTTGCCCACCACGCCCAGCTCGGCATAAAGCGCGCGGTCATTTAGTTTAACAACTAAACCGTCGGTGTTGTAGGGTAGGTCGTGGCGCTTATTCTCCCATTCCTCGGCAAATTTCATAAGTTTATCGAGATTTGTAAAGACCTCGGCTTGCGTGTTGGCCGCCAAACCAAGTGCGCGAATTGCTTGGTAGGCAAAATCGTACGTGGGCACTTCGGCTGGGTTGTCGCGAAGGACTTCCCAGGCACGGAAACGAAGCGGCCGTGCGGCAGCCAATCTGGGGTCGAGCTGGCGGATGCTGCCCGCGGCGGTGTTGCGCGGATTGGCGTACAGCGGCAGACCGGCCTCCTCGCGCTGGCGATTTAGCAACTCGAAATCTTTTTTGTGGATTACTACCTCACCGCGGATTTCGGTGCGGCCTTTTAAAAAAGCGGCGAATTTTTTGTCGCGTCGCAGCTGCGTTGGCACGCTGTCGATGGTGCGGATATTGGCGGTGACGTCCTCGCCCGTAAAGCCGTCGCCGCGGGTGACAGCGCGCATCAGAACGCCGTCTTCGTACACCAGTGCGCAGGCCAGGCCGTCCATTTTAATGTCGGCAAACAGCTCCAGCTTGCGGCCGGGCGCCAGTTTTTCCAGGCGCTGCAGCCAGGCCTCAACTTCCGCCCTTCCGAACGCATCGTTCAGGCTGAGCATGCGTGTGCCGTGCTTAACCTGGGTAAAGCCGGGCAGCGGTTTGCCAGCCACACGCTGCGTGGGGCTGTCCGGCGTTGACAGCTCGGGAAACTGCTCTTCCAGCTGCGCTAGCTCGTGCTTAAGGCTGTCGGCGGCGGCCTCGCTCATGGTTGATTCATCCAACACATGGTAGTGGTAACGGTAGTCGGCAATCAGCTGCCGCAGCTTGGCGGCGCGGGTTTTGGCCTGGGCAAACGTAGGTTTTTTCATATCAATGCTCTATACAAACGGTACATGTAGCTGTGCGAAACAGCCAGAGCCAACACCATGTAGGCGTAAAACACCCAGCCAGCAATGGCCGTGGCGAACATCAAAACCGGTATCATCATAGCCGCCGCAATAACCAGCAAGGCCAGCGGCAAAAACAGTATCTTACGCATAACCTGCCAGCGGCGCCCGCGCACCAGCTGCCGGGCGGAGCGCAGCGCGGGCAGGGGCGTCATATCCGGCAAACTTACGATGTACAGCGCAAACACCGACGACGTTACCAGGTACAGCGAAACAAGCGCCAGCACAAAAAAGCCGACTCCCCATAGCGCTACCTCCAGCCCTGTGGCGGCTATGCCGTTATTAACGATCATATTAAAAATCGTGCCGCCAATGGCAAACGGCAGTAGCTGCAGAACCACCACAATAAGCACCAGCAAAAACGGAACAAGCGGATACATACCAAAATAAAACCCGTCGCGGATGCGCGGCGAATTGTTGGCATAAACCTGCCGCAGCGCCCAGATGAGCGCCAGGCTGGCGATGATGGTTATCAAAAACTGGTAGGTGTTGGCCGTGGCACCCAGCGCCGATGACTTGCCCAGCAGTTCGGCAAACAATGCCGCTCCAGCGGCGAGGCCGGCAAAATTGCCGGTTAAGGTTTGCTCCAGCGCCTTTTTTGTTTCGTCCAAGCCGTTTAACGCGGTAAGCCCCTGCACGAAAATCAGATACAGCAGGCCGTATACTGCCGCCATACCCAAAAACAGCTTGGCGTGTTTTTTAAGAACGCCCAGTGCCTGAATGAACAGCCTAAAGCTGCCGGGCAAGCTCGGCAAGCCCTGCGGCTTGATGCGTTTTTGCAGCTGGAACGACTGGTAGCTTTTAAACTCGGTCTTCGCCGGCTTCTCCTCTTGCTCGCGCACAGCAGCCGGCTGCTTTTTAAAGCGTTTTGCCATACGCATTATTGTACCAGATGGAAGGCAATCGGCAGCCTGGCTATGCCCTTTGCGGAGACTGTGAAATCGGTTGCAATAACCGATTTCAGCCGAACGCTTACTTAAACTTCCAGTGGAAGTTTAAGTAAAGAGTGTGCTCCGAAAAGGGTGTATCCAGGCTGCCGGGCATCTAACTAAGCGTGCGTACCCATTTGGCGCAGCCGCTTTATGCGGTCTTCGACTGGTGGGTGGGTGCTAAACAGCTTGCCGAGGCTTTTGCCCTTCAGCGGGTTGGCAAAAAACAAATGCGCGGTAGCGGTGTTTTGGCGCTTCATGCTGGAGCCGTGATCGCGGATTTTCTCTAACGCCCGTGCCAGCGCCTCGGGATGACGCGTGGTTAGCGCGCCGGAACTGTCGGCCAGATACTCACGGCGACGCGATACAGCCAGCTGCACCAGAACGGCAATTAGCGGCGCCAGAATAGCGGCCACAATCCCAAGCACCAGAAAAATTGGCGACACATTGCGGTCGCGGTCACTAAACCACATCATCCGCAAAAACATGTCGGCTATCAGGCCAATGGCCGCCACCAGACCGAACACTATCATCATCACACGGATGTCGTAATTTTTGACGTGACCCATCTCGTGCGCCATCACCGCCTCCAGCTCGTCTTTTTCCATTACGTTAAGCAGGCCGCGGCTGGCGGCCACGGCGGCGTGCTTTGGGTCGCGGCCGGTAGCAAAGGCGTTGGGCGCCGGATCGTCAATAACATACACTTTGGGCGTGGGCATGCCGGTGGTAATGGCCAGGTTTTCGACCACGCGGTACAGCCGCGGCTCTTCCTTTTTGGTAACCTCGCGCGCGCCGTTAAGCGCCAACGCCATCTTGGCCGCGGCAAAGTACTGGATAAGCGCGTACACGCCGCCAAACACCAGCGCCAGGTAAAAGAATCCCGGCTCGCCGTACACGCCGCTAAACAGCCATCCAAGCGCCCCAATAAGCACCAAAAACATGGCCATGATTAGCCATGTTTTGCGTTTGTTACTGGCGATTTCGCTGTACATCCCTGTAATTATAGCATCTTTAAGAGGTCGTCCGGGCGGTAGATATCGCTATTAAAACTCAGCCTTAACTGGCTTGGAAACGCTGGCCATCTCGGCCTCGTCGAGTTCAAAGAACTCTTTGTCTTCTTTAAAGCCGAGCATCTTGGCGAAGATGTTGGTTGGGAACACTGTACGCTTGGTGTTAAAGTCGCGTACCACGCCGTTGTAAAAGCGGCGCGCGGCCATAATTTTGTCTTCGGTGTCGGTTAGCTCGTCTTGCAGTTTTTGGAAGTTCTCGCTGGCGCGCAGCTGCGGGTAGTTCTCGGCAACTGCAAAGATGCTCTTTAGCGCTGCCTCAAACTGGTTCTCGGCCTTAGCCGTCTCTTTTACGCCCTGCCCCTGTGCGTTAAGCGCGTTAGCACGGGCTTCGGTTACCTTCTGGAATACCTCTTTTTCGTGCTTGGCGTAGCCCTTTACCGCACTAATAAGGTTGGGGATAAGGTCGTAGCGGCGTTTGAGCTGCACGGTTATGTCGCTCCACGCCTCTTTAGATTGCTGGTTTAAACGAACCAAGCCGTTGTACATAACGGCAAGAATAATGATTACTAAAACAATACCGCCGATTATAAGCCAGGTCATATCAGTTGTTGCTCCTTACTGTTTGCCATACCAAGCAGTATAGCGCAATGCCGAAAATATAAAAAGCTCCGGTAAGCGGAGCCTTAGCGATTGGTGGGCGATGAGGGATTCGAACCCCCGACATCCTCGGTGTAAACGAGGCGCTCTAGCCAGCTGAGCTAATCGCCCTGGAAATACTACGCTATTGTACTAAAATCTCCCCTGTTTGGCAACTTGAAATTAGGAGCCAAAAAGCGTATGCTACTAGGGTTATTTGCGCGAGTGCTGGAATTGGTAGACAGGCTAGCTTGAGGTGTTAGTGTCCGAAAGGTCGTGGAGGTTCAAGTCCTCTCTCGCGCACCAATGAGTAGATAAACAAAAGGTCTTATCAAGAGACCTTTTTGATATCTGCTGTAATCCTACAAAGAAGGATGTCGTTTGGTCCATTGGGTTGCTTGTTGAAACGCAAGGGCAACCTGCAGCACACTAATGTCATCGCCTGTTTTGCCAACGATCTGCAAACCTACAGGCAGCCCGTTCGCATCAAAACCCGCAGGAATCGATACTGCGGGCAGGCCAAAGTAGTTAGCGAAAAAAGTATTTTGTGGTGAGAGGGCCTGCGGATCATCGCCGATATTCTTAACGGTCGGCACCACTGTTGCCGTGGTCGGTAGCACAAGTACGTCAACTTTTTCAAAGATGTCGCCTGCGTTTTTACGGTTCTTGTCAATCTGCTTCATATCTGGATTTTCACTAAATGGCGCCTCTGTGGGCGAAGTTGTAAAGCCCGACTTCTCAAGCACTTTGACCGCCGCCGCAAAATGCTCGCGCACGGCATCATCGGCTCCAAAGTTCGTCACAACACCAATTCGCTGTGATTCGGGTTTGCCAGGCAAAGCCTTCGCATACGACGTTTTGCCTAGGGCGTCTGCAACAAGAGCTGTGTCGTCGACGCTACGCGTAATGATGCCCACAGATGCAAGTTTAAGAATAACTTCGTCGGTCTTCTCGCCCTCGAGAATGCCGCTATTATCCAACTTGCCCCATGTGCACTTATAGCCCACTACACCGCAGCACGCTGCCGGCAGCCGGGTAGAGCCGATTGCGTCGGTATCGACAGTAGCAAAAGTCATGCCACTGGCCACTGCAGCCGCAGAACCACCGGACGAGCCGCCGGCAATATATTTGTTGTTCCAAGGGTTACGAACTGGACCAAAGGCGCTATCGAGCGATGTTGTGCCCATTGCGAGTTTATGCATATTGGTCTTGCCTAAAACAATCGCGCCAGCTTCTTTTAAAGCGCGAACGGCCGCAGCATCCTTTTGCGGCACGCGCTCTTTGAAATACTCAAAAGCAGCAGTAGTTTTTATGCCCGCGGTGTCGTACATATCTTTGAACGCAACTGGTACACCATGTAACGGGCCACGCCATCTGCCAGCCTTGATTTCTTGAGCGGCTTGCTGCGCATCTTTACGTGTCTGATCTGCTAGCACTGTTATAAAAGCATTGATCTTCGGATTTAGCTTGTCGATTTGTGTCAAACACTCTTCGACCAGGGTCACTGGCGACAACTTTTGTTCTTTTATAAGTTTGCTTATTTCTGTGATTGTTTCGAAATGATAGCGATGTTGATTAGTCATAGTTCCAGAATAACATACTTTTAATAATTAAAGTAAACATGTTATACTGCCTTTGTGAAACGAACCGACAACAAATCACATTGCCCTATTAATTTTTCGCTAGAGACATTTGGCGACCCTTGGTCGCTGTTAATTATGCGCGACATAGTGTGCTACAAAAAGCGTACCTACGGCGAATTCTTGGCCTCAAAAGAGCGAATTTCGAGCCGCACGCTTGCCATGCGCCTCGAGCATCTGGTAAAAGTAGGCATTTTAGCCAAGCAAACACACAAAACAGATAAACGAAAAGAAGTTTACATACTAACGAATAAAGGCAGCGCGACAATTCCAATATTGATTGAGCTGGCGACCTGGGGAGCGAAGTTCGATCCAGAAACGGCCTCATCCCGCTCCTGGCTAGATGCAGTGAGAGAAGACGATACTGATCCCCGTCAATCAAGCCGTGCGGCTTATTTTGAAACCGCTTGATGCGCTAAATTCAGAAGCTAGTACCTAAACACTCGTGGAGGTTCAAGTCCTCTCTCGCGCACCAATAGAAAATTTTGGGATGCGAAGCAATCGTCAAACTAACGGATGGCGCATTGTGCCGCCTTTTAAGTGTTGTTTAATTTTTTACTTCGATGCCGCTGGACACGCCTAAAGAACATTACGATCCCCCACAGCGCAATTGCGCCCCAAACAACATTGGCGACCACCGTAACGTAGGCATGATAATACAGTTGGTAGACGATAATAAACAAAGCGCCTAGTAAGTTATCGAATTCGTACCAAAACGACTTATCGTTCCATTTGCCTATATTTACACGGTAAAACCAAGCAAAAGCAGCATTGTGCCGGTGATTCCAACAATATTTACAAAAACTTCAACGGTGCCCACGACTTTATGACCTTGGCAAGTGGTCGTAGAGGTGATCTATGGAGTAGCTGGAACGCAGCAGCGGCTTTAGGCTGTAGACGGTGGCGCCGACTTTAACACCTGGGTTTAACGTGCCGTAAGGGTCGAAGATTTGCTTGACTTTAAGGAAAAGCTGGTACACCTCGGAGCCGTACAGGCGCTCCAGGTAGGCGCCGCGGACGCGGCCGTCGTTGTGGCCGCCGGACGTCGAACCTCCGAGCGAGATCACCAGATGGTAGTATTCGTCCATCATTTTAAAAACTTTTTGGCGGTCGCCGACTTGACCTAGGTCGAGCATGGGCTGGATGTGCAGGTTGGCGTCGCCGGCGTGTCCCCACACCGCGGCCGGCAGCCGGTGACGCTCAAACAATTGGTATATGCCTTGCAGCAACTCGCCAAACTTCTCGGGCGGCACAATACCGTCTTCTATAAACGGCAGCGCCCGCGCATTGCCATCGTGGTGCGTCACGGCTGCGGAGGCGGCTTGGCGGACTTTCCACAACTCTTCCTGCGCTGTTGGCTCGGTTTCTACAACGCTACTTGCGGCCAGTTTTTCCATAATTTTGCGGGCTTTTTTGGCCAGGCGCTTCTGCGTCCGGTCGCTGGGATTGTCGAACTCCACGAGCAGGACGATTTTGGGAAACGGTTTTTGGCTAGCGCCTTTTAGCAAGTTAGGGTTGGCGGCGTCCACCAGCTCTAATAGCTTTTCGTCGACCATTTCGATGGCGCTGGGCATTTCCGGCAGATCGCGCAGCTCCAGCACGGCCTGGCCGGCCTTTGGGATATCGTCGAAATATCCGACAACAAGCGTCTTATTAGGGACGTACTGCTCGGTCTCCAGCGCGATTTCGGTAATAATTCCCAGTGTTGCCTGCGCGCCGACAATCAGCGGCGTGAGGTCGAACGCGCCGTCCTTGCTCTTCACGTACTGCAGTCCATAGCCGGCGGCGTTTTTGGTTACCGGCAGCTCTAACTTCTCTAGCAGCTGTTGGTTTTCTTCCAGCAGCTTGTCGAGCGCCCGGTAGATTTCGCCCTCAAAGGTGGAAAGGCCAAGTTTTTTGTTGAGGTCGCGCTTGCTCAGCCGCTCGGTCTCGATAACTTCGCCGTTGGCCAACACCACGCGCAAGGAACGCACAAAATCGCGCGTACTGCCGTACTTTAGGCCGCGCGCGCCGCTGGTGTTGTTGGCGACCGCACCGCCGATGGTGGAATATTCGATACTTGCCGGGTATGGCGGCAAAAAACGATCGTGAGTGTGCAAGGTTTGCTGCAATTTGCCGTAATTAGCGCCGGCCTCTGCCACTACCACGCCGCTTTTGTCGTCGAACTCGAGCAGACGGTTCATATGAGCGGTAAAGGCCAGGATAATGCCGCTTGTAATGGCCGCACCGCCTTGGTCGGTGCCTGCGCCGCGGGGAGTTATGGGGATAACCCGGCCGCGCTCCGCCAGCTGCCAGGTAAAGCGCGCGGTTTTGCGCACGTCGTTCTCGTTTTTGGGGTACACCACCAGCGCCGGCGTCATGGTTAACACGCTGCCGTCGGTGGAAAAGTAGCGTCGAGCATCCGGAGAGGTAATCACCTCACCAGACAAATGCTCCTGCAAATAATAAGCGACTTTTGACCCCATACACTTCCGGAATTACTGTATTCTCATCATAGCATATCTAGCCTGCCGGTGGCGGAATCAGCGGGCTAAATCAAAACGTATGCCAAAACGCCGACCACCACGGCCAGCGCCACAACAACCAAAAGCACCATCATCGACTTTTTGTTGCCGCCCATTGGAGCCTGAGGTTCGTTGCCGACCGGGGGCATCCCGGGGTCGTCTTGCATCGGCTGCTGAGGTGGCGGAGTCGGCTCGGCCGAGGGCGGAGTGGCGGGCGCGCCGCTGCCAGGGTTAGAGTTTTGCGGATTTTGGTCAGGATTCATACAACTACCTTTCTTTACTTTTGCAACATATGTTTAGTATAACACTAGCGCGTTGTCTGCCAACTTAAACTTGCCTGCCCGCGGGCAATGCGCTACAATTACCCCTGTTCACTTACATGCGCGAGTGGCGGAATTGGTAGACGCGCTAGCTTCAGGAGCTAGTGAGGTTACACTCGTGGAGGTTCAAGTCCTCTCTCGCGCACCAGCTATGCCTTTGATGGGCAGCGATTTGCATCGTTGGCCATTTAGTTTACAACCAGAGCGATTTCCTATGATTGAACATATGCTCTCGACAACCTCGACGAGTTTGTCGCAGCTCAATATCACCCCACCGCTCCCGATGGTCGGGTAGCAATTCTGGCAACCAATAAGATTGCTGGACAACTCGCCGCTTACTGAAACGATTCTCGTCTTAGCCAAGCTGATGTAACCGAGACAACCTGGTCGGTGTCAAAGATTGTGCGGATCGAAGGGGGTCAGGTACTGCCGTCCGCCGCCGATGCGCTTGCCTTATTGGCTATCTAAAGTGTTACCGATGATGAAGAAAGTTATGTCTTGGCGGACAGAGCCGATTCCATAATAGACACTTCGGATTTGGATAACCTGATATTATATACAAAACGAGAGCTTTAGGGAGGGTGCGTGAACAACTGGAAATTATTAGATTCTAAAATCGTCTTTGACAAATTCATGCAGGTCGAAGAACGCACCTACCGAATGCCCGACGGCAACACCAAAAACTTCTACATTAAAACTACCAACCCAGCAATTTGCGTGCTGGCGCTAACCAAAGATAACAAAGTCATAACCGTTGAGCAGTTTCGCCCGGGCCCGAACAAAGTACTGAATGAGTTACCGGGCGGCTATAAGGATGAAGGCGAAACACCGGAGCAGGCTGTCGCGCGTGAGCTGCGAGAGGAAACTGGTTACGAAGGAAAAGTGGAGTTCGTGACTACGTGTTTTGATGACGCATACGTCACGATGGAGCGCTCCTGCTTTGTAGCGACCGGCTGTACGCGTGTTGGCGACCAGCAATTAGATAGCAGTGAGTTCCTGAACGTTAAGCTTATTGACCTCCCCGACTTTCTTAAACTTGTACGCTCCGGCCAAATGACCGATGTTGAGGTGGCATTGCTAGGACTCGATAAGCTTGATCTGCTGACACACTAGTGTATGCTTCGCACGGTCATCTTAGACATGGACAGTTTGGTGGCAGAATGAAATGTCTCTACCGTGGCCGGGAGTACAAGGGGTATATTTTTCTTACCGATACGCCTTCGAAACACAGAAAGACTTAGAGTATTGGGTTAGCTTGGCGCTTAAGCACAACAAGACGCTCAAAAAATAACTATTCCGGGGTTTTGTAGTTAGTGCGGATCATCCAGTTGTGGACGTTTGTTAGGCGGTCGGCGTCGCTATTGATGGTGTGCTCGGTGAGGCCGTAGACTTGCTGGCGGGTGATGTACAAAAAGCGCGGTTGGTAGAGTCCGAGCGCGGGCGCGTCGGACTGCCAGGCTTGCAGGAATGGTTGGTATTTTACTGCACGCAACGCCGGGTCGGCGCGGGTGCGGCCTGCCTCCAGCGAGGCGTCGGCTGTTGCGGATTTATACTCCGAAAAGTTGAGCCGGATGGGCGCCAGCACATCGGCCTGCGAGCTGTGCCAGTACACGAATACGTCGGGGTCTACTCCCACGGATATGCCATACAAAAGCGCCTCGTAGCTATGGTTGGCTAGGGTGCTCTGGAATGTCGCGCCGCTAGGGACGGTGATTACTTCCACCTCGGCGCCGATTTTGCGCCACTGCTGCTGCAGCTCGCGAGCGACGCGGTCGTACTCGCCGCCTTCTTGCGTGGTTAGCTGGAATGTAAGCGGCGCGCCGTCATTGCTGCGGATTCCATCCGCGCCGACCGACCAGCCGGCTTGGTCGAGTAGACCAGCCGCAGCCGCAGGGTCGTAGCCCGACTGCCTGAAGCCCGGGTTAAAGCCCAGCTGGCCGCGCAAAAGCGGCTCGCGCACCGGGACGGTGGCGTAGCTCAGACTGTTTATTACATTCACGGTGTTGGTGCCGCGCACAAACGCCTGGCGGACTTTAGCGTCGTTAAATGGCGGCAGACTATTTTTGAAAAACACCATTACTTCTGCGGTAAGCGGCAAATTGTAGCGGCGCAGGCCTTCTTCGCCCTGCAACTGCTCGGGGACTTCGTCGAACCCGGCAATCGCGTGTAATTCTTGTTTTTCAAACGCGGTTATGAGCGTTTGCGGGTTGCGGAACGAGCGCACCACAAAACTGCTCAGTCGCGGCTGGCCAGCGTGGTATCCGGGAAACGCCCGCAGGGCGACTTGTGTCTGGCGGTCGTCGACAGATCCGCCGGTCACCTGAATCGCCTGCCACATAAACGGCCCCGAGCCAACGGGGTTAGCGGTGTTAAACAAACTGGTGCGCATGTCGGCCATTACCACGCCGTCCAGCAAATGCTTTGGCACAATGCCGTTGGTAAGTGAATAGGGGAAGGACGCTAGTGAGTTGGGCAGCGTAAAGCTAACGGTCAACGGGTCGACCTCTGCCACCTGCACACCCTGCCAGCTACTAAACAACGGCGAGTCGGCGTCGGGATTTTGGATAACCTGGTAGGTAAACACCACGTCGGCGGCTGTAAGCGGACGGCCGTCGTGCCAGGTAAGGTTGGGCTTGAGCCGCACGGTGTACACCGTGCCGCGGTCGTTCACGGCCAGGCTTTCGGCCAGATTCTCTACCAGCTGGTTGTTCTCGCTGTAGGTCATAAGCCCGGAGAAGACCAGCTCGGCAACAGTGGCGTCTACCAGATCGGTCGCATAAATTGGGTTAGCCGTCGAAAAACTGCCCAGCATCCCCTCGATATAAGTGCCGCCGGCAATCGGCTGTGGCGTCTGATAATAACTGCTCAAACTGCGGTTTTGAGCGATGGAAACACCGGTAAGCATCACTACAAGCAGCAGCCAGCTTAAAACAAACCGGCGCACGTGTATCAGCCGCTCCAGGCGTTTGAAAAAATTGTTTTCCAGGTGCTGCTCGGCCTGAGCGCCTAGCTCGCCAACCTGTTTTTTCTGCAAGCGGAAGCGGCGGCGGAAGCGGAGTTTGTACGCGCGGCTAAGCATAGCGACTTACCCAATCATGATGCTGAGTATAATTGACAAGGAAAACACAACAGCCACCACAATTGTAATCTGGTGGATGGTCTTATCCGTGCCGCGGCGGACGGTGTTGACCTCGGCGCCACCGCCCAAACCGGCGCCAAGCGAGGCGCCCCTGGTCTGCACTAAAATCAGCAAAGTCATAAGCAACATTGACGCGATGGTGATGTAACCGTAAATACTCATGCCCGTTTCGCTTTCTTGCCTTGGTCGGCATCCTCAAGGATAACACTCACCAGGAAGTTTACCACTCCAATGATAAGCCCGGCAAGCATAGCCGACCAAAAGCCCGAAACTTCCAAAGGCGTATACAGCCAGGCCACAAGCATAACCATCAGCGCATTTATAACCAGCATAAACAGACCGAGCGTGAGCAGCACCGCCGGCAGTGCAAACAACACTGCGATTGGCTTGATTACGGAGTTAACGGCCGCCAAAATAAGCCCGGCAATAATAAGTACCGACACTCGGCCGTCGTATGTTAGGTTGTCGCCCAGTATCGCCGCGGCAATCCACAGCCCCAGCGTACACATCCCCCATCGCAACAAAAACCGTATAAAAAAACCTTGGTTTTTCATTATGTTTAGTATAACAAATATTTACAATTCGTGCGGCAGGCGCGCGCTAAGGACGATATTGCCGGCCTCGGTTAACAGCACGTCGTCTTCCAGGCGGATGCCGATGGACTCTTCCGGGACGTAGATGCCTGGTTCGACGGTTAGTATGGTATTTGGCTCGAGCGGGCTCGCGTAGTCGCCGACGTCATGCACATCCAAACCCAAAAAATGCGAGGTGGCGTGCGGGAAATAGCGGCGTACTGACTGTTTGTCGATGCTTTTAATAAGCCCCAGCTCGCGCAGCTTTTCGCCCATGAACTGCTCCATCTGTTTTTCGTAATCTTTAAGTACAACACCTGGCTTTAAAAGGGATAACGCGTGAGCATGAGCCTCGCGTACCGCCTCAAAAACCTGGCTTTGGCGCCGCGACGGCCTGCCGCCTACGGCCTTGGTGCGGGTGATGTCCGCGGCGTAGTGGCCGGCCTCTGCCCCTACGTCTATTACTACCAGCTCGTCGCTGGACAAGGCGTGATTGTTGGCGACGTTATGCAGCGTGCAGGCGCGCTGGCCGCTGGCGACTATGGGGTCGAAGGCGTGGCCTTGCGCGCCGCGCCTCCGGAAGCCACGGGTGATATCGGCCTCCAGTTCGTACTCGTGGCCGTACTTGGCCAAGGCCGAGGGCTTAGTTACATCGCGGAGCGTGTCGAGCGTTATGTCAATCGCCTTCTGTACGGCGGTAATTTCGGCCGGCTGCTTGACCATGCGCATCTTGGCCAGATGCTTGCGCAAATCCAGCAGTTGCAGCTGCGGGTTGGCGGTTTTCAGCCGCTGCGCAAGCGCCGCTCGAGCCGGATTGGCGTACATGCCCCAAGTTTCCAGGTAGGCCGGCGCGGCCGCGAGCGTGGCGACATGCTGCACTTTCTTGAGACGCGCCTCGAGCCGCCGCGAGCCGTCCGTAGGGTTCAATACCTCCTGGACACCCGAAGTCGCCGACAGCCCGGCGGGGTCAACCGCGCCGTCAAACGCTTCGCGCACCGCTTCACGCTCGGGGACAATCAGGTACTCCTTGTCTTTGTCCATCACCAAAACTACATCCGGCTCGTCAATGCCGGTGAGGTACCAAAAACTGCGATCCTGATGGAACGCGTACGCTTCGTCGCTAGCCCGCTGCAACCGCCCGTTAGCTGTAAATATAATCGGCGCCGTGCCGGTAAAAAGCTGGCGCAGCCGCTGGCGATTGCCAACAAAAAACTCAACTTCGAATTGCGTATCCATACAGCGCAGTATAGCAAATCATGTTTTTCTTATATTTATAATGAGGCTAGCCTTAGCCGAGCCAATCACGGCGGCAACGTCGGCCTGGCTCGCCTCTTCTAGCGCTCGCAGCGAGCCGAAGTGGCGGATGAGTTTTTTGCGCGTGGCTGGGCCGATGCCGGGGATGTCATCCAAAACGCTGGTAGTTTGACGTTTGCGCTGGAGCGTGGAATGGTAACTGACGGCGAAGCGGTGGCTTTCGTCGCGGATGCGCTGGAGCAGTTTTACGAGATTAGTATTGTGCGGAACATTTAACAGAGTAAAGTCGTCGCTTTCGGTGGTGTAACCGCCCAATTTTTGCAGGATATTTAGTTGAAGGTTAACACCGGAAAAACCTTTTTTGATGACAATTTGCTCTTCCCTTTTAGCAAGGCCGATAAACGGAATGTTTTGCTGACCCATTTCGTTTCGTGCACGAGTGGCGGCGTCGAGTTGGCCCTTACCGCCGTCAATAATCACCAAGTTCGGCTTGCCCCAGGCTTTGATATTTTTCTCGCTCAGACGGCGGGTAATCGTCTCGTGCATGTTAAAAAAATCGTTGTTTTGGTCTTTGCGCGTTTTGAACTTGCGGTATTCACCCTTATCGCTCACGCCGTTGGTGAACACCACCATGCTGGCCACCACGTCACTGCCTTGCATGTGGCTGATGTCGTAGCCCTCGATGCGGCGCGGGATTTTGGACATGCCTAGCAAATCCACCAGCTCGGTTAGCGCGTGGTCTTTGGAAATATCTAAAAATTCTTTATCGCTAAAAATCACCTGTTTGTTGAGGTTTTTTAGCGCAAAAAACTGGTTGCGCAAACGGGCGGCTTCTTCAAAATCCTGCGCTTTCGCCGCGCGGTTCATGTCTTTCTCTATCTCTTTTTCGATATTTTTGCGTTTACCTTCAATAACCGCCATTAATTTTCGTAAATTAGCCCGGTAATCTTGCAGCGACGTTTTGCCTTCTTCTAGTCCGGGGTCTAACCCCAAATGATAATGCAGCGTTGCGCGCTTTTGCCCGGGCGTTTTTTTGGTAGCAAATGGAAAAACTCGACGTAAAGCCTTGAGCGCCTGACGGATGGTAAAACTGCTGAGATATGGTCCAAAATAGCGCGCGCCGTCATCGAGTGGCCGTCGGGTTGTCGAAACGGTCGGAAAATCGCTGTCGTAATCAATGCGAATATAGCTGAGGCTTTTGTCGTCGCGCAGCAAAATGTTAAAGCGCGGCATGTAACGGCGCACCATTTCGGCCTCTAAAAACAAAGCCTCGATTTCGCTTTCCACCACCATCCAATCGGTGTCGGCAATTTCGGCTACCAACACATCGGTTTTCGGATCACGCACGCGCGATTTGTGAAAATACTGCCGCACACGATTATTCAATCGCGCCGCTTTGCCGACGTAAATAATCTCCCCGAGCGCGTCCTTGTGGAAATACACACCCGGCTCTTTGGGCAAATCCTTCAGTTTATCTTGTAGTCGCTTGTTCATCTCTGTTAATTATATCGCAAGCCTTGTATATTGCACCAAAGAAGGCTAAGATTCCTTTTTAACTAACTTCCCTGTTTATGGAAAAACCGAAAATTGGCACTGGGCGTTTTTGCCGGCGTGCTAGCGCATTTATAGAGAACTGCCCTGAAGGAACGGTCATTGGTCGACCCAACTCTTGCTTTGCAAATCTCGATGAAGCTGGCATTCGTTCAAAAACCGGCGATGTGTATGCAATAAATTGCAATGACTTTGTTGCTTGCTCTGGAACTTTAATAGTCCGAACCGAGGTTGTCGTCCCCGACGGTCTTGTTATTTCCGAGCTTGGATGGACTGGGGGATGCAAATTACAGCAAGAAGAATCAACCCAACTTTAGTCGCAGCCACTGCTCGTATGAACAGTGTCGGGGCCATTGGCTGATGTATATAGGATAGTTACTGAGTTTCTCTGCGTGCACCCAGTGACGTTTTTTGTCGGATTTTATGCGGTCCGGGAAGCGAATGCCATTTAGGTGATCGATTTCGTGCTGCGCGATACGCGCCTGGAAGCCCTCAAAAATGCGGGTAGCGCGCGTGCCTTCCGTGATGAAGGCCTTGATTTTTACTGCCACCGGGCGACGCACCAAACCCCAGACCGACCCCGCCGAAAAGCAACCCTCGCGCCCCTCCTCGGTTTCACGGCTACGCCAGATGATCTCGGGGTTGATGAAACACTCTAGCTTGCCGGGTTTTTTGCGGTCGGTGCCGATTTTGGTATCGAATACCACTATCTGCAAATCTTCCCCGATTTGCGGCGCCGCCAGCCCTACAAGCATCCGCCGCTTGCCGTCCAGTTTACGCGCGGCGCGCTGGCCGGTTGCGGCGGCGAAAAGGCGCGCAATCACTCTCTGAACCCGCGGACTCGAGATATCATTGTGGCTGACGGTTCGGGCAACTTGCGTAAGCACCGGGTCGCCCACTGGCACCATGCCTAAAGACAGTTCCAGCTCCACCCGCGCTTTATCGTCCGGGCTTTCGCTATAATCATCAAGCGGCAGCAGAAGCGGCGAGGGCGTTCTGGCACTCATCTGAGCAAATCCTTGTGGTGGTTTTACAGTTTTCGCAAATTAGCACCAGGTTATTGCAGCTGACTAGCGCGCAGTTTTCATAATTGCTGGTTTTCCCCTGGCAGATGACGCACTGGCCAATGTCCTTGGCTTTGTCGCTAAACTTTACACCCATGCGGTCGTCAAACACGTATAGCGAGCCTTCCCACAGGCCGTCGTCCCTGTAGGTTTCGCCGTATTTTACAATGCCGCCATCAATTTGGTACACCTCTTTGAAGCCGCGCTTTTTCATAAGCATACTAAGCACTTCGCAGCGGATGCCGCCGGTACAATAGGTTACGACCGGCTTGTTTTTGATGTTCTGATACTTGTCGCTTTCTAAGTCGCGCAAAAAATCGCGAGTGTGGCGGGCGTCCGGCACAATGGCGTTCTTGAACCTACCAACCGCCGCCTCGTAGGCGTTGCGGCCGTCAAAAAATACGACGTCTTTGCCGTGCTTTTTGACCAACTCGTGAACTTGCTCGGGTTTGAGGTGCTTGCCGCCGCCAATTACACCATTGTCATCTACCTCAATCTCATCTGCTGCGCCGAAGGCTACTATTTCGTCGCGCACCTTAACACTGAGTTTTGGGAAGTGCTCGCGCCCGCCATCCGACCACTTAAAAACAGTCGTTTTAAACGGCGCGAACTCTTTGGTAGTTTTGGCGTACGCCTTTAAATCGTCGATGTCGCCGCTGACCGTGCCATTAATGCCGTGTTTAGAAATCAAAATCCGCCCGCGCAGGTTCAGTTTTTCACACAAAGCGCGCTGCCACAGCCGCACCGCCTCGGGGTCAGCAACCGGCGCAAACTTGTAATACAACACAATCTTCTGCATCCCTGTTATTATAGCATCAACAGATCAGTACTTGACAAAACGTTGTTAACAAAGCTACGTATTTTTATCTTAAATCTTGGCTTGTGCTGTACAATGGAAAGTAATGTTTTTTTAAAGGAAAGGGCGGAGCGATGGTATCAGAGACAACCAAGAAGATTTTTTACGGCGTTACCGCCCTCGCGGCATAATTGCCCTACATCAGAATCTCTTAGCAATAACTAACTTTTTTATCATAATAACTCGGTAGCCGGAGGCTGCTGTAATGAAAACACCTAATCCTATTCGAGCCATGCGCTCTGTGCGCTACTTTTTGCGCAAAGGCTGGCAGTACAAACCCTATCTGTTGGGGGCACTATTGTTTGTGCCGCTAGCTTCTTTGCTGATGTACTACATCCCACCCCTAATTCTGGCCGACATTCTTGATCGCCTGAGCACCGGCAATTTTACACCCGGCGATTTGTGGGGCAGTTTTGGCACACCTTTGGTTTGGTATGCCATCTTAATGTTCTTGAGCGGCATTGTGCTGTGGCGAATTGCAATATTCTTTATCTGGAGCCTGGAAATGCGCGTTATGCGCAACATTCACCGCGAGGTGTTCGCGCACCTAATACGGCTAAGCGCCAACTTCCATGCCAACCGCTTTGCCGGCTCGCTGGTGTCGCAGGCAAACAAGCTGGTCAGTTCATACGTCCGTTTTTCGGATACGATGGTGTTTGATTTGCTAACACTGGTACTGTCGTTCGTATTCTCGTTTGCCATTCTACTTCCGCGCGTGCCGTGGATTGCGATTGCGCTGATGGTCTTTTCGGTTATCTTTATGATAATTGCCACCAAGCTGACACGTAATATCCGCGAGGCGCGGGCGCGAGAGGCCGCGGCCGACACCCGGCAAACCGGCTTTTTAGCAGATGTGATTACAAATGTGCTGGCGATAAAAAGTTTCGCCGGGGGCGGCCACGAGAACGACCGCTATGCGAAAGCAACCACCGAAACCATGCTGGCGACCCGCCACGTGATGTGGAAAAGCCTCGGCCACGAAAGCGTTTTCGCCCTAACTACCGTCAGCATCGGTGTTGCCGCCGCAGTTATGGCTGTGGCGGCTGTAGTGCTCTACGACGCCAGCATCGGCACCGCCTTTTTGGTGATCACCTACACCGGCATCATCGGCCAGCGACTGTGGGAGTTTGCCCAGACCATGCTGCGCAACCTTAACCGCGCGCTTGGCGACGCCAAGGACATGATGGATATTCTGGCGCTAGAGCCGGAAATTAAAGACTCGGAACAGCCCGAAAAAGCCCGGTTTACCGAAGGCGCCATTGCATTTACCGATGTTGATTTCAACCACCCGGAATCGGGCGAAAAGAACGGCTTGTTCCAAAAGCTGAATGTCTCGGTGCGAGCTGGCGAAAAGATCGGACTGGTCGGGCATTCCGGTTCGGGCAAAACCACACTCACCAAGCTGTTACTACGCTTTAACGATGTAGACAACGGCGCCATAACTATCGACGGCCAGAATATTGCCGCTGTTACGCAGGACGACCTGCGCCGGGCGATTGCCTACGTGCCGCAGGAGCCGCTGCTGTTCCACCGCAGTATCCGCGAAAACATCGCCTACGGCAAGCCGGATGCTACCGACAAAGAAATCGAAGCAGCTGCCATAAAAGCGCACGCCCACGAGTTCATCCAAAAGCTGGCCAAAGGCTACGACACTTTGGTTGGCGAGCGCGGCGTTAAGCTCAGCGGCGGGCAGCGCCAGCGTGTAGCCATCGCCCGAGCTATCCTTAAGGACGCACCCATTTTGGTACTCGACGAAGCCACTAGCGCGCTAGACAGCGAGAGCGAAAAGCTCATCCAGGACGCCCTGTGGCAGCTCATGAAAAACCGCACGGCAATTGTTATCGCCCACCGCCTAAGTACCGTCCACAAAATGGATCGGATCATTGTACTAGAAGACGGTACGATAGTGGAGGAAGGTTCGCACCAGCAATTACTGCGCCAAAAAGGCGTGTACGCCAAGCTATGGGAGCACCAATCCGGCGGCTTTATAGAAGAGTAGCGTTCGAAAACACGATATACTACGAGGATTAATGGACACCAAACCCGATAAAGTGACTGTATTCGAGATTTGCCGGCTATTTTTAAAAGCCAGCATCCGGCACCGCAAAGAAGCCTGGCTGTCGCTTCTGCAGCCGGTTGGTGTTGGCATTGCGTTCGGCGTGGCTGTGCCGTTCTCGGCAAGCAGCGTTTTGGCGGCGCTGGCACAGGGAGGCGACGTATCCCGGCCGCTTATCGCGCTGGCTGCCGCCTCAGCTATAGGTGTGGCGTGCAACATGATCGGTTTTAACAACGCTATGTCCTTGCAGGCACGCACCATGGACGACTTGCACCGTGGGGTGTTTAACCGCCTTATGCAGCGCAGCGTCGGCTTCCATGCCGACCGCGTAAGCGGCAAGCTCGTTTCGGACGCCCTGGATTTTATCAGCTCCTACGGCATGCTATCCACTGCCTTGCTGGTTAATAGCTTGGGGTTTGTCGTTAGTATTATTGTCGGGATTGTTATCCTGCTAATCGTTTCGTGGCCGCTCGGACTGATGGTGGCCGCCATCGTAGCCATTACTCTGGTATGGGCGGGGCTGGAGAGCCGCACGCGTTCGGCGCTGCGTACGACGCGGCTAATGGCGACTAAAAAACTAACGTCCCACCTGTCGGACAGCATAGTCAACGCGCCGACGGTTAAGACATTCGCCCGCGAAGATCTAGAACGCAAGCGTAATGCCGAACTAAACACAGTGCTACGCAACCTGCGCATCCGCGACTGGCAGCGCGCCGGCCGTAGCGGCGCCCACCGGATAGGCGCACTGCTAGCTATGCAGCTTGTGCTGCTACTGTTCGTCGTATACCTTACACGGCGCAATCCCGGTGTACTAGCGGCTGGCATCTTCGCGTTTGCCTACACGCTGGCGCTTATCAACCGGCTTTTTGAAATTAATAGCCTTACACGCCAGGTGGAAGAATCACTGCTAAACGCCTCACCCATGACGGCGATACTGCGCGAAGCGGTGGAAATTACCGACGCACCGGGTGCCAAAAAGCTGCGCGTCACAAAGGGTGAGGTTACAATTAGCGATATCGAGTTTGCCTATCCCGAGAACATCCAAAACGGCACGGTGTTTAGCAACTTCACGCTCCAGATTAACCCCGGCGAGAAAGTTGGGCTGGTTGGGCCAAGCGGCGGCGGCAAGTCCACTTTGACGCGCCTGCTACTGCGGTTTGACGATGTGCAGGCCGGAACCATCGCCGTCGACGGCCAAAACATAGCCAATGTCACGCAGGAAAGCCTGCGACAGGCCATCGCTTACGTGCCGCAGGAGCCGCTGTTGTTCCATCGAACCGTCCGCGAAAACATCGCCTACGGCCGGCCGGACGCCACCGAGAAAGAACTAATCCGCGCCACCAAAAAAGCCAACGCCCACGACTTTATTGCTGCACTACCCAATGGATACGACACCGTGGTTGGCGAACGGGGCGTCAAGCTCAGCGGCGGCCAGCGGCAGCGTATAGCCATCGCCCGAGCTATATTAAAGGACGCGCCCCTCCTCATTTTGGACGAAGCAACAAGTGCGCTCGACAGCGAAAACGAAGTGCAGGTGCAAGAAGCGCTGTGGCAGCTCATGGAAGGCCGCACTACGCTGGTGATTGCCCACCGCTTAAGCACCATCCAGCGCATGGATCGGATTGTGGTGCTGGAAGACGGCGCCATCAAAGAAGAAGGCAGCCACAAAAAACTACTGGCCAAAAAGGGTCTTTACGCCAAGCTGTGGCAACACCAATCCGGCGGATTTTTGGAAGAGTAGCAGTGCAAATTGCCTATCGCGAAGGTGCCCACCGTAACGAACCTACCAGCCTTGCCGTCGGCGATGCATTGCGTGCCAACCCGAACCTCAACGTTTCTATTCTGAAGGCGAATGAGGTTTCCGGTACCCAGCGATTTGCCGATTGGGATACCGACCTAACCACACGCGACGCTAGCCAACCGCACCAGATGCATCCAGGATCCCACCTGTACGAAGCCAGAAACGCCGAAGAACAGTGGCGTATTTGCAACAACTACCCGCTCACACTTGCGCCGCACGATACGAAAGGCTACCCCTACTCCGAACCCTATGCCTGTATCGGCGGCCGCACCCACCCGGATATCCTCCGAGTCATATCTTTCTTGGGCATTCGCACCGTAGTTCTAGCAGACTTCGCGTTCACAAAAGAATGCCTTCGCGGTCTGTGCACCGAAACATATAGTCCTCCTCCAAGCGATGATAATTACCCTGCATTCATGGCCGAGCAACAACAATGGTGGCTGCAAAAAATAGTCGAACTGGCTGATTATCCGTCAATGAGGGACTTGCCGCCTGCACATGACCTGCATTTCTTCCAATTCTACCGTGCTTTCGGTGTAGAAGAAGCCACTTCGTTAGCGCTCGATGACTTTAGCGTGGAAGAGCCGTTCCAGGCCATGTCGCCAGAGCTATCGGGCCGCCTGGGCGTGGCAAATCAGCTTTACGCCATGAACTGGAATTGCCGTAATTCAAGCGATGAAAAGATATTCGGCGCGCTGGCCTTACGTGTCTCCGATTACGCATACGACCCCGCGCTTCAATAGTTTACGCGAACGGCGCTTGGCTTATTTATCTGTACTACCGTCGGCCGCGTCTGCGTTTTCTGTGTCGGACTCTGCGTCCGCGGTTTCTTCGGCAGCGACTTCTTCCTCGGCGTCACCGCCGGCGGCGTCGTTGGCGGCTTGCAGAGCGCTGGGCTCAAATACCGTAGCTAGTGGATGGTTCGGCTCAGTTTTTACTGTTACACTGCTCGGAACCGTTAGGTCAGCGACCGTCACGCTATCACCGGTAGACACTAACTTCTCGCCATCAAAAAACAGCGCTTCGGGCAAATCTTTTGGCAGCGCTTCTACCTCGACTGCTTCGAGCTGATGCAAAACCACCAACCCGGCGCGTTCCGCGGGCGTTTGGTCGTTACCTTCGGCGTATTTAATCTTTACCGGGATTTCGGCGTCGACCTTTTCGTTGGCCTTTACCGAATTAAACACAAGGTGGCGCAGGCTGTGCTTTTTCGGGTCAAAATCGGCCTGTTTAATAAGAGCTGTATAATGCTTAGCCCCCGCTTTCAGGCTAACGGGGTGGTGTTTGCCGGATTTTTGGTACGCCTTCAACATGTCCAGATAGTTTCCCATCACCACAACCGACGGCTTGCCGTGATCGTGGATTACGGCTGGCACCAATTTCTCTTGTCGCAATTTTTTAACCGCCTTGCCGGTTACTTCGCGGGGCTGCAAATTCAGAACTAACTCTTGCATAAGTGGAATCTCCTCCTAATATTGTCACCCATCTGTTCTAGTATAGCAGAGAAACTGTGCTACCCTTAATGTATGCTTGACGTTTCCGCATGGCTCGAAGGGGCGAGCGTTATGACTTTCCTTATTATTGTCGGGGCAATCGTGTTTGCCGAGTCCGGGCTTTTGATCGGTTTTTTCTTGCCTGGCGACACGCTGTTGTTCAGCGTCGGGTTCTTTGCCGCTCAGGGGCACATCCCATTGGCGGCAGCTTTGGCGGTCATCTTTTTTGCCGCGGTAGTTGGCGATAACGTCGGCTACACCATCGGTCGCAAGCTGGGGCCAAAACTTTTTACCAAGAAAAACGGCCTAGTGTTCCGGCAAGAGTACGTGCAACGCGCCGAAGCGTTTTACGAAAAACACGGCGGGAAAACTATTATTCTGGCACGATTTGTCCCGGTGGTGCGTACCTTTGCACCGATGGTCGCCGGTGTTGGTAAGATGCCGCGCAAACGGTTTGTGCTGTACAACGTCGTTGGCGGCGCTATCTGGACAGGCGGCGTAGTAATGCTCGGCTTTTTCCTTGGGCAGCTTGTCGATCCGCACGTTGTTGAAAAATTCATATTGCTGGCGCTAGGTTTTGCCATGCTTATCACCTTTGGTCCTACCATCTGGCATTTGCTGCGCGAAAAACGGTTGCGCGACTTTATCGCCCGCCGATTCAAGGCCTTCTCGCGAAACAAACAAGATCTTTAAGCCCACTTCTGGCATTAAATATTGTCTAGCGCTACACTAAAATCATAATGGTGGACTTCGAGAACTTGCTTGGCAGCATCAGCGTGATTGGGGCGCTGGCGATTATCGGGGCGCTTATTTTTGCCGAGTCGGCCTTTTTGTTTGGCTTGTTCGTGCCAGGTGGCGATACGCTGCTGGTGATTTCGGGCGTGCTGGCCGCCGAGGGTATTTTGCCGCTGTGGGCTGTTATGCTAGTGATCTTTTTGGCGGCGGTTACTGGCGACAATGTGGGCTACACTATCGGCCAAAAGACCGGGCCGCGGGTGTTCCATAGAAAAGAGGGTTTCTTTTTCCGCAAAGAGTATGCCGACCGGGCCGCGGCCTTTTACCACCGCCACGGCGGCGAAACCGTCGTGATCGCCCGTTTTATCGCCTATGTGCGGACTATTGCGCCGCTGCTGGCCGGCATTGGCAATATGCCGCGGGGCAAGTTTGCTTTTTACAATCTGTTCGGCGCGTTATTTTGGACGTTGTCGTTGGTATTACTGGGCTATTGGCTTGGCAAGGAGTTCGCCGATCTCATTGAGCGCTACATCGTGCCGGCAACACTTGGCGGCCTGTTGTTATTATTTGCGCCGACTATTGTGCTATTTGTGCGAAACCTGCTTGGGCGGCGCTAGCGCGCGTGTTCCAGCCGGCTTAACCGACCGGCATAGTCGTCCAGCCGCGCATCGTGCTTGGTGAGCATTCGCTTAATCCATTCGCGGTCAATCTTTAGTTCTGCCACGTCTATCTTCAGCTGAGCAACATCTTTCTTGATGCCCGGGATGTCTTCTAGGTACTCACGAATCGCCCTCAGTTCGTCCATCAGGACTTCCCCTAAAATTTGTCGGCGTTCTTCATCACTTAGGTCTTGCATAGTGCCGATAGTATAGATTGGTTTGGGTAGGGAGCGCAAGCGCTTTGGAGTGTGGTTTTTACAGCAGCTTTTTTAGGAATTGGCCGGTGTAACTTTCGGCCACCTTGGCGACTTGTTCTGGTGTGCCTTCGGCCACAACCAGGCCGCCGCCGCTCCCGCCTTCCGGCCCCATGTCTATTACATGGTCAGCGCTTTTCACGACATCTAGGTTGTGCTCGATCACCACCATGCTGTTGCCCGTGTCGACCAGCGCATGCAAAACGTGTAATAGCTTATCGACATCGGCGATGTGCAGGCCGGTGGTCGGCTCGTCCAAAATGTACAACGTGCGGCCGGTGGGGCGGCGCGACAATTCCGTAGCCAGTTTGATACGCTGGGCTTCGCCGCCGGACAGCGTGGTGGCCGGCTGGCCAAGGCCGATGTAACCCAAGCCCACGTCTACCAGGGTTTGGAGCTTGCGGGCGATGGCCGGGATGGTGCTAAAAAACTCCAGCGCTTGCTCGCAAGTCATGTCCAAAATGTCACTGATGGTTTTGCCCTTGTAATGGATTTCCAGCGCCTCGCGGTTGTAGCGTTTGCCGTGGCAGACTTCGCAGGGCACGTAGACGTCTGGCAAAAAGTGCATTTCTATCTTAATAATGCCGTCACCGGAACAGTTTTCGCAGCGGCCGCCTTTAACATTAAAACTAAAACGTCCGGGGGCGTATCCGCGCAGCTTGGCCTCGGGCATTTGGGAAAACAAGTCGCGGATGGGGCCGAATAGGCCGGTGTAGGTTGCCGGGTTGCTGCGCGGCGTGCGACCGATTGGCGACTGATCGATGATGATGGCTTTGTCGAGCTGTTTTATACCCTCAATTTCATCATGCCTACCCGGAACGGTGTTGGCGCGGTGCAGGCGTGCTTGCAGTTCCTTGGCCAGAATGTCGTTAATCAGGCTGGACTTGCCGCTGCCGGACACGCCGCTTACTACTACCATCTTGCCGAGCGGGATGTCTACAGTAACGCTTCGTAAATTGTTTTCGCGCGCGCCGCGGATGGTTAACTTTTTGCCACTGCCTTTGCGGCGTTTTTTTGGCACGGCGATCTGTTTTTTGCCAGATAAGTACTGGCCGGTAATGCTTGCGGGCGTTTTTTCTACCTCGGCCGGAGTTCCTTGCGCCACGATGTGACCGCCATGCACTCCAGCGCCGGGGCCGATGTCCAGCAGGTAGTCGGCGGTTCGGATGGTGTCTTCGTCGTGTTCGACCACCAGCACGGTGTTGCCGAGATCGCGCAGGTTTTTTAGCGTGGTGATAAGCCGGTTGTTGTCGCGCTGGTGCAGGCCGATCGACGGCTCGTCCAGCACATACAAAACGCCTTGCAGGCCGCTGCCGATTTGCGTGGCCAGGCGGATACGCTGGGCTTCGCCGCCGCTTAGGGTAGTGGCGCCGCGCAAAAGCGTTAGATAATTCAGGCCGACGTCTTGCAAAAAGCCGAGCCGGGCGTTCACTTCTTTCAAAATCATAACGGCGATTGTAGCGTCTTTCTCGCTCAATTTTAGCGTTCTGAAAAACTCAATCGCTTCGTCGATCGACAAATTGCAAATGTCCATAATTGACGCGTTGCCGACGGTTATGGCCAAGACTTCTGGCTTGAGCCGCATGCCTTTACAGGCGTAACAGGGGCGTTGGATCATAAAACGCTCGATGTCGGTGCGCATAAAGTCACTGTCGGTTTCTTTATGGCGGCGCTCTAGATTGGGGATGACGCCCTCGTACGTTGTTTCGAAGTTCCGGCCTAAGCCAAGCGACACTTTGTACACTTCTTTGCCGGTGCCGTACAAAATCTTTTGTAATTGGTCTTGTGTTAGCTCGCCGGTTGGCACATGCAAAGAAAAGCCGTAGCGGTCGGCCACGGCGGCCATTTTTTTCATGTACCAGGCGTCGATGTTGACGCGGTTGAAGGGACGGATGGCGCCTTCGGCGACGGTGAGCTTGCCATTGGGGATGACCAGCTCGGGGTCAACCTCCAGCCGCGAGCCGAGGCCGGTGCACGTGGGGCAGGCACCTTGTGGACTGTTAAAGCTGAAGGTGCGCGGCTCCAGCTCGGGTATGGCAATTTCGGGGTGGTCGATACAGGCGTACATCAGGCTGTAGACGTGCTCTTCGTTAGTATCGGCGTTAACGACGCGGGCTTTGCCGTCGGCGACGTCCAAGGCCTGCTCAACAGATTGCGCCAGGCGCGTGCGACTGTCTTCGTCGTTAACCATGCGGTCTACTACCACCTCTATCGTGTGCTTGTAGTTTTTGTCCAGCTCGGGGAACTCATCCAGAGCATACACCACGCCGTCCACGCGCACGCGGGCAAATCCGGCGCGCCGGTACTGCTCAGGGATGTGCTCGAAGGCGCCTTTTTTAGACGACACAATCGGGGCAAGAATCATCAGCCGCGCACCCTTAGGCAGGCCGGCAACTTGCTCGATAATATTTGCCGCCGTCTGGCGCGTCACCGGCTTGCCGCACACCGGGCAGTGCGGAATGCCGATTCTGGCGTACAGCAAACGCAGGTAGTCGTAAATCTCGGTTACGGTGGCCACGGTCGAGCGCGGGTTTCGGCTAGTCGACTTCTGGTCGATGGAAATCGCCGGGCTCAGGCCGTCAATCTGGTCGACGTCCGGCTTTTCCATCAGGCCAAGAAACTGCCGCGCGTAGCTGCTCAAACTTTCTACATAGCGGCGCTGGCCTTCGGCGTAAATTGTGTCAAACGCCAGACTGGACTTGCCGGATCCGGACAGCCCCGTTAACACAACAAGTTTGTTGCGCGGCAACTCAACATCAATATTTTTGAGGTTGTGCTCTCGCGCACCTTTAACGATAATTTTCTCGGCCATAAACAGATGGATTATACAGCGTTTGCAAGACTTTTTCCAGCCTGGCGCACTTTATTCGCGCGGCTATGCGTACTAGAATAACAATATGCCGGCAAAAAACTTTAACCCGCTGCGCGTCGCCTTCCTGTCGACCGCCCTGGTGACCGTGGTTGCGGCCGGTATGACCCTGCTTCTGCCCACGCCCGGCACCTGGACGCAACCGGAAGCGTTGTTCCATGTCCAATTATTTATTGCGGTATTTTTGCCGGCGTTGCATATTCTGGCGGCGATTTTTATTTTGCGCGGCCTACAAGGGTTCAAGCCGGAGTTGCATGGTTCGTACCGGCTCGTTGCCTACGGCATTATTCTTGTGGGGTTTTCGCTGGTTCAATCGCCGCTGGTGAGCCTGTTTGACCTGTGGGATTCGTGGTGGCTGGCATCAGGGCTAATTACTCTCCCCTACATCGTGGCCATGGCTATTATCTACGTCGGCTCGCGCACCTTTTACCGCGCGCTGCCTGTACGAAGCATCTGGCGATCGTTTTGGCCGGGCGCGGCGGTTGTGATGGCGGCTGTTTTGGTTACGGTTGTGGCGCCGCACCGGCCGCAGCAAATAGACGAACTGCTATTTGACGCCGGGCAGGGAATGTTTGCGCTAACGGCCAGCTTCTCGCTGATAGTTGCGCTAACGCTTGGCGCCGTCATCCGCTACGTATCACCCGCGTATGGCAGGGTGTTAAAGTGGCTGGTGGCCGGTATTTGTATCGAGGTACTGCTGATTAGCAGCTCGATCCCGGCGCGGCTGCTTGCGCTGGACGTGCAGGATTCGTTTGGCGCGCTGCAAAACCTGCTGCTATTTGCCGGAATCCCGTATTTTGTTGCCAGCTACCTGTTCTACCAGCTAACTGCCGATACGCGGCAAGTGCTGCGGCAGCAAAATGCCACCGCCGTCGAAGTGGTGCAGTACATCGCTTCGCTCGCCTCCAGCCCGCAATACATCCAACCGTTAATGGAGGACGCGCACGCCATTGCCACCAGGCGGCAGTCCGGCCAGGTTTTGTCGGAGCAAGATCAGTTAAAACTGGCCAATACTTACCTCAAACTGGAATCGTACTTAACCCAGTGGGAGAGGCTGCGTACCTTTACGCCCGACCAATTGCGCAGCCTGGCGTATGAAAAGTTCCAAAACCCGGCTATCAGCAAATCGTTCTGGCAAACCATATTGCTGGCGCCTAAGCCGTAGAACCTACTGCGTATCTTTGTCAGTTAGCCTCTTAGACTCCTGCACCGGCAAAATTGCTTAAAAACACCTTCGGTGAAATAATAGACCTATGGAGTATGTTAGGCGCAGATGGAAAAGCATCCCCAAGGCGGTACGCAAACCGCTGGTTTTTATATTTGGGTTTGCGGTTGTCGGTGCTGGTGTATTTATGCTGGTCTTCCCTGGGCCGGGCTGGGCGGCGATTTTTGTCGGCTTTGCCATTTTGGCAACCGAGTTCGCCTTTGCCGAACGCGTCCGCGACTGGCTACTTAAAGAGTTAAAAATCATCCTGCACAACGCCCGCCGGGCTTGGCGCGCGCTCTGGCGTAAAATCCGCCGCAAAAAATCCAGCTAGACTTACTGCGCCCAAGGGCACACCAGATGACACAACGGTCGATTCTTCTACTTTTCCGTCTCGTGGGTTCGCGTGGATCCAGCGAATTGGTTCGTTTTCGTTGGCGCGCGTAATTATTCCGATGTGGCCTGGTACCACCCGTAGCTCGCCAGCTACCGTGTAGATTCGTGGCGCTACTAACAGGCTACCGACTGCGGGTGCATCGAAACTCATTCTCTGATCATCTTGCCTGGCTGCACACCAAAAGTCGCGCACGTGGCGTGGCCCTGTCCAGGCATCTACCGGCCTGCCGAGTGCCTTACAAATCGACGCGATAACCAATCCCGAACAATCGAACGCCGGCCCAATCCCGTCCGCAAAGCACAGTTCTTCCCGACGATTCTCAAAACAATTTCCGGCAAATTTCTGATGATACACCGCTGGCGCATCGACGAATGAACGCGCCACCTCAATAAATTCCTGTGTTTCTGCGATAAACTCCCTTGAAAAGTTAGCAATTTCAAGCGAGTGCTAGCAAAATCCCGACCAAGTTACCGTACGTTTATTAATTAACATAGCATCTTAGTCGCTTTCCGGCATTATGGATTCGGCGTAGAGTTTTAGCTCTTCGAGCAGGTATTGTTGATGGCCGGTTAGGTTGCTGGTGGCGGCAATGTCTTGCAAACGCTTAAGGAATTGCGCCATCTTGCTATGCTCGCCTCGCGCAAGCAACTTGTTCTTGCGGTAGCGTTCCCAGGTAGCACGCTCTTCGTCGGACAGAGCTTTCGGAAAATTACGCGCCTTGTACAGTGGCAGCAGCGTGACCAGCCGTTGGTCAGAAAAATTGAGGTTCAGACTGCTCAATTCTTCGGGTGTGGCGGCGCGGACAACGCGCATGGCTTGCCTGTCTTGCTCGCCGAAAAATCCATCATAGATTTGCGTGTCAACATCCTGCTCGGTCGAGACAATACTCGTTTGCTGCTGTTTTGCGGCGTCCATAATTTCTAGTGCTCTGCAGAGGCGATCCGCTAAGTCGGGCATAGCCCGGAGCGCGGCGTGGTGCTTCTGAAGGATGCTCTCGTCTAGCCGGAGCCGCTCGCGGCTGGCATCGTCCAGTACGCTCACCGGCGCAACAGCCGGGCAGCGGTTGTATTGCATCAACTTTACCGGCAGTCGCTCTTCCTCGGTTGCGTCTTTCCTCCATTTCCAGGCTTCGGCCAGCTGCTCGGGTGTGGCATCTGCATACTGTACCGGGTCGTAGCGCAGGTTGTACACCAGCATTGCTCCGCTGCGCTTGGGATGGCTGCAAATCGGCGCAACAACCGTTGTTTTTTCGTAATCGCTCGAATATTTGCCGCTGGTATAGACGAACGTTGCATTATTTTGGACAAACTCGGCTAGTCTCTTTTTGTCGCGCAGGTTTAACAGGTAGTCAAACAGTTTTGGATGCTTGTTTCGGATAAGCCTGGCGACCTCAATTGTAGCTGTAACATCGCTGAGCGCGTCGTGCGCCGCCTCGTGGCTGAGCTTGTTGAGGCCGGTGAGCAGCTCCAGCCGGTTGGTCGCCTTGCCGTGGATGTCGAACGGCCACTTTATGCCGGCTGGCCGGAGCGCCCGCGTCATGCGCACCACGTCCAGCAAATCCCAGCGCGACTTGCCGTCTTGCCACTGCCATTCGTAGGGGTCGTAAAAGTTGCGGTAGTGCAGCGCGCGCATAAACTCGTCGTCAAACCGCACGCTGTTAAAGCCGACAAAAATAGTGCCGGGTGTGGCAACTTCCCGCTCAAACTTGCCTAAAAACTCAGCTTCGACGTAGCCATCGGCCAAGGTGGCCTGCGGCGTGATGCCGGTAATAAGCACGGCGTCCGGGTCAGGCAAAATGTCATCGCCCAGCCGGATTAAATCATTGACTGGCTCGCCGATTGGCTTTAGATCCAAGTCCGTCCGCTGCCCGGCAAACTGCATAATACGCCCCTGCCGCGGCTGTACGCCACTTGTTTCCAAATCGTAAAAGAAAAAACTGGCAGCCATGTGATTACCAGTGTAGCAAATATTGCTTCATGACGAATATCACATTTGTACACGCACGAAATAGATATACTAAGAGAGTTAAGGTTGATTATTTTAATTTTTATGCTATAATAGCAAATATGACTTACATTAACCGCATTGAAGGCCTAGATGTCCACATGAGTAGGCCACTACAAAACTTCACGCCTGGCGTTTCGCACGAACTGGTAGGGGAGACACCCCAACCGAGCAGCACTGTGTACGCGTCAGCTTCAGCAGAGTTTACTCCAAGACAGCTTGTGGAGGGCTTCTTAAGATGCGCGGCAGCGATCGGGCTCTTAGCTGGCAGCGCTTGGACGGCAGTTAACGTTGCTGAAGGCAACATTAACCTATCACCTAAGCGGATTGAACACCACAACCCCGAATATCGATACCAAGACCCCGCCATAATTAACTACGACCAGCTCTCGCGATAGCTAGTACACAATTTCGCCGGTGTTGGCTATTTGGATAGTGTCGCCGGGGTTGATTCCTTGGCGGACGAGTTCGTGCATGATGCCCATTTTTCGCATGATGTCGCGCAGGCGTTCTACACCAGCTGGGTTGTCAAAGTTTGTCCGGCGGGCAAAACGCTCAATTTTAGTGCCGTGCACTACAAAAATATCCTCTTCTTTGGCGACCTTCCAAGCGTCGTCGGTCTCCTCGAGCGTGATTACCGGCACTCCGGCCAGCTCCTCGGCTTGTTCTTGCTGCGCGGCGCGAACAGCCTTCACCGTGCTAATGACCATGCGCAGCAGCTCAGGCACGCCTTGTTTGGTGAGCGCCGATATTGCCAGCAGCTTGACGCCTTTTGGCACTGCCTTGCGGAGTTTGGCCAGCTGGTCGCCTACGATGTCTGCATCCAGACCCTCTATTTTGGTAAGCGCAACTACTTGCGGCTTGCCAGATAGGTCGACCTTATACTGCTTTAGCTCCTGCTGGATGGTTTTATAGGCTTTAACCACGTCATCTTGATAGGCGTCGATAAGATGGACGAGTACGGCGGTGCGCTCCACGTGGCGCAAAAACTCGTCGCCCAGGCCTTTACCTTCGGCAGCGCCTTCGATTAACCCTGGAATGTCTGCAAACAACAAACCTTGCGCGCCTTCGACATCTACCACACCCAAGTTTGGCACGAGCGTTGTAAAGGGATAGTCGGCAATCTCGGGCCGAGCATTGCTGATGACGCTGAGCAACGTGGATTTACCGGCGTTGGGCAGGCCGACAAGGCCGACGTCGGCGATCATTTTAAGCTCGAGCTGTAAGGTTTTTTGCTCGCCCTGCTCGCCCTTTTCGGCGATGCGCGGCGCCTGGCGGGTAGAGCTTACAAAGTGCGCGTTGCCAAAGCCGCCCTTGCCGCCTTTAGCCAGCACCGCCTCTTGGCCGTCAATGGCCAAGTCGGCCAGCATCTCACCCTGCTCGCTCAGTACCACCGTGCCGACCGGCACTGCTACGCGCAAGTTGCCGGCACTTCTGCCGTGCTTGCGGCGACTAGAACCGGCGCCTCCCGGCTGCGCGCGCAGTTCTTTCTCGTACCGGAAGGCGGCCAAAGTGTTTTGGTTGCGGCTGGCCACAAACACCACACTTCCGCCATCGCCGCCATCGCCGCCGTCCGGACCGCCTTTGTCGACGAATTTCTCACGCCGGAAGCTCAGGCGGCCATCGCCGCCATCGCCGGCAATTACTGTAACTGATGATTTGTCAACAAAATGCATAAACTTTAATGGATGTAGTTAATGGAGCGGACTTGGGAAGCCGGAATGATCTTCCAGTCTACCTTGCCCCAGCCGCCGAAAGGCGTGCCGTCGGTCATGGAGCGCTGACCGCGCGAATTCATTTCGGAAATCCAAACGCTGCCGTCGGCGTTGACTTGCTCTACAATAGCCACGTGGCCGGGTCGTCGGTTAGAGGAAGTTACTGCCACGGCACCCGCAGCCGGGTTGCGGTTAACGGTATAGCCCGCGGCGGCGGCGCGGTCGTCCCAGGTCCAGGCGTCGCCTAGATTGGCTGGCACCGGACGGCCCAGTTCTGCGCGCCGGTTGGCGGCATACCAAGTACACCAGCCGTAATCGTAGCCGTTGTAGCCAAATGTCGCCCGGAACGAACGGGCAACTACCACTGGCGCCGGCACTTGGCCGCCGGGGATTACAATCCGCTCGCCGACCTTCAGGCCAGTCAGCTCAACGTCGTTAAAGGCGATGATTTGGTCTTTGTTTGAGCGGTAACGCTGCGCCAGGCTTTCCGGCGTGTCGCCTTCTTTTACGGTGTACACCAGCCCGTTGATCGGCGGGATAGCCAGGACTGTCCCGGCGGCCACGTTGTTATTGCGCAAGTTGTTGGAACCCATGACGCTTTCGGATGTTATGTTAAACTTGGCGGCAATGCCTGCCACATTCTCGCCCGGCTGCACCGTGTAGTCTATAATGTCTTCCTTGGTTTTGGCGCTGGTGCTAACCGATTGCGGTTTGGCCACAGCCAAAGAGTCGGCCGGCGTAACAGCCAGCTCGCTGCTAGCGCTGTCGGCGTTATTGTTAACCGAAATCGTCTCGGCCAGCGCCACCGACTGCGCCACATTGGCGGCTATTTCGGCCGAAGACAGTTGGTCGATAGGATTTGTTTTGCTAGAGCTCAGCACGCTGCGACTCAAAACCTCATCCGCCCCAGAGCCGCGCAGCGTAAAGAAACCAATTGCCGCCAAAAGCAGCACATTGCACGCCACTAAACCAATGCGAACCATCCGCCTGTTATGCGTCAACCGGCGCAGCGCCGCGCCTACAGGGGCTGCGAACTTATCCCACACTCTAGCCCACAACGACAGTTCAACACTTGTAGTGGAACTTTTTGAAGAAAAACGATTAATAATTCGACTCCTCTTGCGGTTACTCTGCGTAGAAAGGTAGATTTTTTAGCTGAATATTCTTAACAGAGATAGCGCCACCGTTTTACAGAGGTAGACCTCTGTCGCTACAAGCATAAGTATACCATGGATGGCGTTTGTGCAACAGATTGGAGCTGCCGAGAGGCTTACTGCGCAAAACAGGCGGTGGTGCAGTAACGCGCCGTGTTGGCCTCGTGTTCGGCCAATGTTTTTGAGAAGTGCGTCACGCCGTCGTCGCCGGCCACAAAGTACAGCCAGTCGGTGTTGGCCGGGTAAGCCACCGCTTTGAGCGAGCTTTCGCTGACGTTACTTATAGGGGTCGGCGGCAGGCCGTCGCGCAGGTACGTGTTGTACGGCGAATCGTACCTAACCGTCAGCGGAGCGCCGTCCAGCCGGGCGCCGTAGTGGGCGGTGGGGTCGGCCTCCAGGCGAATCCCTTGGCGCAGCCGCTTGAGGTACACCTGTGCAACTCGGTCGCGGTCGGCCTGGCTGGCCGCCTCTTTTTCGACAATCGAGGCTAGGATGATTGCCTGGTAGGTGCTAAGCCCGTGGGCGGCAAACGCCTGCCGCAGCTCCGGCGTTAAGCGCTTGCCCATTTCATCTAGCGCCTGGTTGATAATCGCACCCGGGGAAGTTGTTCCTGTCCGCTGGAAAGACTCAGGGTAAATGTAACCCTCAAGGTTGGCGCTGGAAGGTTTGTCTACAAGCGCGGGGTCGCCCTGGTGATTTGCCGGATTTAGCGCGTAATCTACCTCTGATTCGGCGAACCCGTAAGCGAGCAGACTGGCGCGGATTTGGTCGAGCCGCTGCCCGGGCAAAATAGTCACCAGATCGGTCGAGATTTTGCCATGCGTCAGCAAAGACACTATCTCGGACACGCTTTGCGCCGGATAGAACGAGTAAGTTCCGGCCTGCAGGTCGCTGCGCGCCTCTTTGCTGCTGACGTATAGCTTAAACGCCCAGGCGCTGCGGATAAGCCCTGCCTCCTCCAGCTGCCTGCCAATCTCTTCCACTGAGGAGCCCGCCTCGATCAACACGCTTTGCACGCTGTGGTTGGTAGTATCGACCGGCTTTAGGTTGGCAAAGTAGGTCTGGCGCACCGCGATGGTTACCCCCACAACTACCACCAACGCGGCCAGCGCCAAAATAATGACCCGCTGCGGCCAGCGCCGCGCCCGGCGTTTCGAGGCGTATTTGGTGACGCTAAGATGCCGCTGCTTCATACAATTTTATCCTTATGGTCGCGTATAAAATCTTCCAGGATGTAGGTGGCGGCCAGCGCGTCGATGTCGCCCTTTTTGTACGGTTTGCCGCGCGCTTCCAGCTCTTGCTCGGCCTGCTTGGATGTTACGGCCTCGTCCTGCCAGTACAGGGGGATGCCCAGGTGCTGCTCGAGATCATGTCCGAACGCTTCGACCGCCCGGGTTTGCGCTGTGGCCTGGCCTTGCAAGCCCCTTGGCAGGCCAATCACCACGCACAGCGCCCGTTCGCGCTGCGCTAACGCCACGATGTCGTGCATAATCTCGCGGTCATTGGCCAGCGTCGTAAGCGGCCGGGGCAACAAAGCCGGAACGCCGGCTGCCGCCACCCCAATCCGCGCTTCGCCCACATCGAAGGCTATAACACTACTGGCTGCCGTTGGATGAATCATCGCTGGTTGTTTGCGGCTCCTCGATAACAACTGTTATCTTACTTTGCTTCTTCGGGATAGACGACACCCAGAACGGGCTATACGTGACTTGCACGTCCGTGACTCCTGGATACGCCTTTATCAGCTCCTTGGCTTCGTTGGCCTTTTTGCCGGCTACCTGCTGCTTTATTTCGTCTTCCTTTAACTCCGATCCGGTAAGTACAGTGGTCTGGAAACCGATTGTGGCGCCGTCCGGCTCAGGCTTAAGAAGCGTGAAAACTGCTTCGTCCAGGCCGTAATCGGTGACGCTTTGTTTGGCGGCGTCGATTTGCGCTTTTACCTGCTCAGCCGCCAAACCTTCAAAGTCGACTGCCTTGACCCCCAGCATAGAATAAGTAATTTCTTCCGTAACCGTGACGTTCTCTACTTTGTCGCCCGGACTAGCGCTTTGCTTGGTGCTGGAGACGGCCGAGGCAAATGTGCCGACAATCGGCGTATACCCTTCGGCCGACAAACTTTGCTCCAGCTCTGCTTTTACTGCCTCGGTGTCTTGGGTGGTTAGCTTTTGCTTAGCGGCGTCGATGTCACCTTGCGACAACACCTTCTCGATGTTGTCGGTTCCGCCGCTGGCCGAGCCGGTGCCGGTTACGTCGGAGCGTCCGGCCACCGTAAAGTTAGCCGACGACACGTTGTAGTTAGCGCCGCCGGACTGGGCGGTAATGTTAACGCTCCCGGACTTAAAGTACACGCAGCCGCCCGAGGCGCTATCCAGGCTAAATGAGGTTTTCTTCTGCGTGATATAGGTTTTGCCACCGGTAGCCACGCCAGACCCGGCCGGCACGTCGCCCGGGGTGCTGAACGGCGAGGTGCAATCTTTGGCGGTCAGCGCCACGCTGCCGGTGGCTTTCTCGCCGGTATTTTGCTGGCCGGTAGCCGGGGACGACTCCTGCGCTGTTTTCTTTTGCTCCTGTTTTTTAGCCGGCACAATGGACTGCGCCACATCAACCGCAACGCCTTCGCCGACCTTTAAGCGCACGTCCTGGCTGATATTGATAGACATGCTGTCGGTAATTACGACCACCCTTGCTTTAGGCAAAACAGAAAACGCCAAAAAACCAAGCACAACCAGCGCCACCGCTCCGCCGCCGCCCAGCAGCAGCCGCAGACGAAACTTGGCAAAGTTTGGTACTCTAAACTTCTTGAGAGAGTTTTTCAGACCTTTTTTCCCGGGAGACTTCTCGCCGGATTTGGCTTCTTCGTCTTCGTCGCCGAGTTCGATCGTCTCGTCTTCGTCGCCGTTTAACTCGGCCAGAGTTTTTGACTTGTCGAGAGCTACGTCGCCGGTCTCTTCAATAGTATCCGGAGCGTCACTTAATTCGGGCGCGTCTGGCACCTCCGGCTTGGACTGCAGGTTTTTGGCTGCATGCAAACCCACGCCGCCGACCAGCGGCAGCAAGTTGGGATCGGAAGTTATAAGTACCAAGTTCTTTTTGGCGCGGTCGGCCGAACGTTTAAGCAGTTTCATGTTTACCACACTCTGGAACGCGGCGGCGCGCTTGGGCAGCACCAGCGCCACTATCTTCTGCGGGCTAGCCTGAAGTTTGTCGATGATGGCGGTAATTTCTTCCTCTACATCGATGTAAATAACGTCTTTGCCGTTTGCATTTGCGGAGTTGTGGCGGGCTTTGGCGCTCATAGCTTAAGCATCCTGTCGATCCTATCTTTTACAGATTTACCGGTTACGGCCGAAAACTGCATGGTGTCCAGGCCGACGCGCAGCAGACCCATTGAGGTTATGAATGTATGGTCGGTTACCGTGCCGGTTTTGTCAACAATACCTACCACTTGCTCGGGCTGGATGTGCTGCACGGTGGGCTTGCGGGTAAACGGCAGCTTGGTATGCCAATCGCTTTCCTCCAGTTTTTGCATAAGCAAGTCCAGGCTGGAGCCGCCGCCGCACAGCAGCAGCCGGTGCGGCAAGGTGTCGAGCTTGGTAAACTCGGCCAGCGCCAGCTCCACGCCGCTAATCCAGACGTCCAGAGTTTTATTGAGGATACCCTCCAGCGCGGCGACTTTGTTTTGCGGCAGTTTGCCACTGCCCAGGCTGAGTTTGAGATTTTCGGCGGTATTAAACTCAACTCCCAGCTCGCGCTCGATGGCGCGCGTAAACGCCCGACCGCCGATGCCGAACATCTTAGTACCCTGCACGCCGCCGTCGGTAATTACGGCGATATCTGTTGTGCCGCCGCCCACGTCCATTAAAATAGCGCTCATACTGGCGTTGGCATCGTCGCCGATGACCGAGCGCGACACGGCAAACGGCTCGGCCGCTACGGCCAGCAGGTCGAGGTCAAGCTGCTGCGCGGTGCGCTCCAGCGCCCCGATGTGGATCATCGGCGCGAACGCCGTGTATAGCTGGATTACCACGTCGCTCCCCTGAAAACCGATCGGGCTGGTTACTTTGTAGCCGTCGATTTCTATGCTCACCAGCGCGCTGTTAACCAGCCGCACCTCCACCTCTTTGCCGCCAAGCTCCCAGGCCAGTAGCTGTTTAGCCTTTACTTCGGCGCGGCCTTGCACCAGCTTGATGACGCGCTCAAACTCTGGCATATCCAGTGCTTTGTCGGGAGTTTTGCGCGTTACACGTACGGTGGTAGTAGTACCTTTTACCAGCTCGCCGGCAATGCCGATGACACTGGAGCGCACGCTTACGCCGGCTTGTTCTTCGGCCTCGGCCAGCGCTTTGTCGCAGTTTTCGACCACCGCGCCGATGTCGGCAATCGCTCCCGCCTGCATGTCGCTGAGGTTCTGATGCCGGCGGCCGGCGCCGACAATCTCCAGGCCGTCGTGACCCACCTTGCCAATCAGCGCCTTAACGTTTTCGGTACCGATATCCAGCGCCACAACGTACTTGTTGTCGTCGGCCTGTTTGTGCGTCTTGGCCACTTTGGCGTTAACCTCGCTGGCCTTGGCCGCGACTTTGCCCGCCAACCCTCGTACGGAACTCTTAACTTTATCAAGCATAATCCAACCAATTATATCACGCCCGATTATCTAGCATCCGCAAAGTTTTTATGTTATAATAGCAACTCTGTGGCTCCGTACTAATACTCCAAAAAATACAGGTTTCTTTAGAGAAGGCAATGCAAACACAGCCACTTTCGCAAGGCGCCTCGCCGTACCGCTCGCATGCCATTTCGAAACAAGTATTCTTCGTGTTGCCGACATCGGTACCAGTAACGGTAAAGCCACTTGGTCTACCGCAGCCGGATTAGCGTTACAAAGAAGTATTGATTTTCGAATTGACGGATATGAAGTGGATGAAGCTATGCTCGCCGAAACAGACCAACCATACTTGGTAAGTATGGGTAACCTGCGAGCCGTCCTAAATAGCGATCTTGCCTCACCCGCCTTTTCGCCCCAACTTCTAAAACACTTCAAGTCGGTCAGAGGAGGAATCCAACCCTCGACATATTTGCGCGAACGGGTAAACTTTACGCGTAAAGATGTACAGTCCGAGCCATTGCCGGCGGATACCTACCATGCCGCCATCGCAACCAATGTTTTATACCACTACACGCGACGTGGACGGAACAAGTTTATGGCAAATATTTTGCGGGGCGTTGTCGACGGAGGTATATTTATGCCTGAGATGCCAGCCGCACCTTCACAACGCGCCGAATACGATCGCTGGTATGAAGCGTTGCCCGGTAATTTTCCCCTGCAACCAGTTACCTGCGGCGACCAAACCTTTCCCGGAATCTATCAAAAAGTAGCGTCTTAAAAATATTACTGCAATACCGCTTTAATGCGGCGGATGCCGGCCGAGCTGGCTTCTTCTTTTAGGATTTTGAACGCCCGGCCGTTCTCTTTAAGCTGGGCGGTGTGGTCGACGTGCGGGCCGCCGCAGATTTCGAAGCTGAAGGGCTTTTCGGCGCCCATAGCGATCATTTTGTAGACTTTTACGGTGTCGCCGTAGCGGTCGCCAAATTGGCCTAGAGCACCTTTTTCTTCTACCGCAACTTTGGTTGGGTACTCCTGCCAGCTTACTTTTAGGTCGTTGTCGATCTGTTCGTTGACGATTTTTTCTACTTCGGCCAATTGCTCTGGCGTTACTTTTTCGGGGTGGGAAAAGTCAAAACGCAGGCGTTCCTCGGTGATGTTGCTGCCGCGTTGAATTACGTGGTCGCCCAAAACTTGGCGCAGCGCCTGGTACATCAGGTGCGTGGCGGTGTGATACTTTTTGTGCTGCAGGGTTTGGCCGCCCAGGCCGCCCTTAAACACGCCTTTGCTGGCGGTTTGGCTGCGTGCTTTTTGCTCGGCCATTTTGGCATCAAACTGCTCGCGCCAATTGTTGGACAATTTGATGTTTTGCCTGAACGCTTCCTCGGTGCTCAGCTCCACTGGGAAGCCGTAAGTGTCGTACAGCGTAAATATTTCGGCGCCGGTGAGGCCATCCGGCGCGAATTTTTCCATTTCACGCAGACCTTTGCGCAGCGTTTGACGGAAGGCTTTTTCTTCTTTTACTAAAATGTCGACAACTTTTTGGCGGTTTTCTGCGACTTCAGGGAAATCAGCTTCGTACATGTCTGCAATGACCGGCACAACTTCTTGCACGAAGTTTTGCTCTATTCCCAGCTCAAACGCAAAACGGATGGCGCGGCGCATGAGGCGGCGCATCACGTAGCCCTGCTCTTTGTTGCTGGGTGTAACGCCGTCAACGGCCAAAAAGGTCGCGCCGCGCAGATGATCGGCAATGACGCGCATGGCGTTGGTGTGGGAGTCGTATTTTTTGCCAGAAAGCTGTTCCAGTTTTTCGATGATTGGCCACAAAATACTGATCTTAAACACGTCTGGGCTGTCGATGGCGGCTGCGGCAATGCGCTCCAGGCCGCCGCCGTAATCGACGTTCTGCTTAGGCAACGGTTTTACGCCGTCCTCGGTCTTTACGTAGGCCATGAACACGCTGTTGCCCAGTTCGATGTAGCGGCCGCAGTCACAGTTAACGTGGCACTTTTCGCCGTACTCCGGGTTGTGAGCGACTTCGGGGAACAGGTAGAACATTTCGGTTGTTGGGCCGCCCGGTTCGCCAACGGGCATTTCGGCTGGCGTGCCGGCGCGTGACCACCAGTTCTTTTTGTTGCCGTAAAAGAAAATCCGGCCGCCTTGGTTGCCGACTTTGGCGCCGTTTTCTTCGCTGTCGATGTCTATCTGTTTGGCGCCAATACCAGCCTCGGTGAATAATCTTGTCCAGAGTTCTGCGCTCTCTGTGTCGCGTGGCACATCTGCCGATTCGTCGCCTATAAAACAGGTTACGAAAATACGCTGCGGATCCAGTTTAATTTCTTTGGTAAGGAACTCCCAAAACCACGGGATTTGCTCTTTTTTGAAGTAATCGCCCAAAGACCAGTTGCCAAGCATTTCAAAAAATGTGGTGTGGCGGTTGTCGCCGACTTCTTCGATGTCCTGTACGCGGATACACGTTTGGCTGTCTACCAATCGCGTGCCGTCAGGGTGCTCCTCGCCTAGCAAATACGGCACCAGCGGCTGCATGCCACTGCCGGTAAACAGTGTAGTGGGGTCGTTTTGGGGGACGAGCAGCGCGCGCGGGATTACCTTATGGCCGCGAGCCTTAAAAAACTCCAGGTATTTGCTGCGGATTTCTTGCGCGTTCATAGGTGGTATTGTACCAGTTTTAACAGATAAGAAAAGCCCGCCTTTTGCAAGGCGGGCTTGTTCTTTAGCGTCGTAGAAGACTACGCGGCTGGAGCTGGCGGATTACCAGCGTCTTGGTCGCCACCTTCTGCTGGTGGTGGAGTCCATGGCTGTGCTGGCGGAGTGCCAGCGTCGCCGCCCGCACCACCATCAGTTGGTGGAACGCCAGCACCGGGGTCGGCCGGTGGCGTAGGTGGCAAGGCGTTGCCCATGCCTTGGTCGCCGCCCATGCCGCCTTGTGCGCCGTCGTCGCCAGCCGGTGGGGTTGTTGGATCTGTAGGGTTCATGTACCCTCCTATGTTTTGGTTTGTATTAGTGCTTACGCCTTTTCAATATAACATTTATGTCAAAGAAAGCGAACCGTCATCGGGCTTAAAGTCAAACTCTACATCTGCAGTGCGGTATGTCCAGACCATTTTTCGGTGCAGGCGAACCTTGCATTCCTGCATGAGCGATTCCGCGAACGCGTCCAGCTCTTTATAGTCGGCTAAGTTAGTCACTTCGCCGTGCTGCCCCCCAACCGACAAAACCACTATATCGCGCAACGCGCATAACTTTTTACCGTTAACTAGCAAAACCCGATTTTCAAGGCCGTCTTCACCAGCTTCGTTGGCTACTTTTGGCTCGAACGGTGTGCCGGTCTTCTGGCAAATACCTTTCATGAGGTAAATATTAAACCAAGCCCTGGCGTATGGCGACAGTCCGCCACTTTGAGGGAGATCGACTTTGTCGAACTGAGAAATATACGCGCGGTGCATCATGCTCCTAAACCCTGCGAATGGCATTTCGTCTATATAAACTTCAAACTCATCGCCGCCCCAGCGTACTATCTGCGGCCTGTCTTCCGCACGAGTTATATTGCTTATTTCGCGCACCGCCTCAAGCAGCGCCACGTCACCAATTTCGTACCCTATTACATCGTTGATCTGTTTAAAGTTGGCTAGATCAATTTTGAGCTTAGCTCGATCGCTCCGGCTGGGTGGTGGCGAACGGCGCTCCGGCCCATTCACAATAGTCCAGCGATTCTGAATGACTTTTTGGCTATTTCGGTTCAGTGCGCCAGTCAAGGAGTCATGGTAAGCCAAATCTCGACCTTCGTTTTCGGCGTAAGCCTGTTCTACGGTCAAGCGGTAAAAACGCCTGGCCTCAGACCGGTAGACGGCTACGATTTCTGGGTCTTGGCTGCCTGCAGGCTTGTGCAGTAAACTAAGCAGACCGACATCGCGAGTCAAATCCGCTAAATCATCGGAGTCGGTAGTGCGATTGCCATAATAAGAACCAATAACCTGAACAGTTTGCCAATGAAAGTCTGGGTCAGCCGAGGGGTCTTTTAGCCCAGCAAGCCACAACATGGCTTGCACCACTTTATCGTGCGGTTCTTGAATGTTTTGAGGTAAGACTTCGCTCATAGAAGTCATTAACTATATAATAAACAGTACTAAATTACAATACCGCTGCCTACTGACCTGATTCCTTCATATAACACTGCTGATTGGCCGGGGGTGAGGGCGCGGACTTCATCTTTTAGTGTGATTTGCCAGTTGCCGTTTGGTAGTTTTTTAACCTGTTGGGCGTCGATGAGCGGTGCGCGGTAGCGGGTACGGACTTTGTATGTTCCGCTTTCGGCCGGCTCGCCGTTAATCCAATGCGGGCTGGCGAGCGTGAGTTCGCGGCTCCACAGGCGCTCGTCTTGTAAATCGGTCGTCACATGCACCTCATTTTTTGCCATGTCTTTGCCAACAACGTAATACGGCAAGCCGCCGCCAACGTGCAAACCTTGGCGCTGGCCGATGGTGTAAAACAGCGCTCCGTCGTGCCGGCCGACCAGCTTGCCGTTCTGATCGATGATATTACCCGGCTCACCGGTTACGAACTGTTCTAAAAACTCGCGGATGCCGACTTTGCCGACAAAGCAAATGCCCTGGCTGTCTTTCTTTTCGGCGGTTGCCAGGCCGTATTTTCGGGCGAGCTCACGCACTTCAGGCTTAGTAAGCTCGCCGATGGGCATCAGACTTTTGCGCAGCGCATCTTCGGTAACGCGGCATAAAAAGTAACTTTGATCTTTGTTTTCGTCTAGGCCAGCCAGTAACTGCCCGTCTTTGATGCGGGCGTAGTGGCCGGTGGCTATCATGTCCGCGCCGTCTTCCAGCGCGGACTCCAAAAACAGCTTAAACTTAACTTCTTGATTGCACATGATGTCGGGGTTTGGCGTACGCCCAGCCTGATATTCCTCGATCATGTAATCTACCACTTTTTGGCGGTACTCCTTCTGGAAGTCATACATTTTGAACGGGATACCGAGCTGCACGGCCACCCGCTTGGCGTCCTGATAATCTTCCTTCCACGGGCAGTGCATGCCGGGCAGGTCTTGCGCCCAGTTTTTCATGTACACACCGGTCACGTCAAAGCCGCGCTCTTTTAAAAGCGCGGCTGTAACCGACGAATCAACCCCGCCGCTCATCCCAACATATACTTTCTTTGACATAATATTACTATTATAGCAAATCTAGACGTCTAAAAATACTGTGACTTTGTCGGCTTTGACATGCATGAGGCCGCCGGAGATACGGATTTTTTGCATACCCGGCGGACCGAGGGTGCGGATGCTCAGCTCGCAGGCGGAAAGCAGTGTCATAAAATTGTGGTGGTGCGGCAAGATGTCGAACGGCCCGGTGGCGTTGACGCCGGAGATGCTGTAGCCGTCGTCTTGGAAATACGTTTTAAACGGCGAGTGAACTTTAATGCGCATGGTCGGCTGCGTGGATTTGGCAGCGTTTGCCTGTGCCTCTTCGATCTTTTTGGCGGCTTCGGTCTTTTCCTCAATCATAGCGCCTCCGGCTTATGTGGCAAACCTGGCGTCATACTATTATTTCCTCTACGCCTTTTAGCATATCCTCGCGGCTGACAAATTCGCCCTCGCGGCCGTTTAGATCCTCCATGACGTACATATTTTGTGAGAAATATTCGATGAGTTTTTTGGCCTTGGCGTAGTCGGCGCGGTCGGCGGGCGACAGCTCGTTTTCGCCGATGATGGCGATGATGGGCTTGAGCGTCTCGTACTTTTGCAGCAGCGCCTGTACTTGCACGCTGAGCAAGTAGTGGCGTTCGCCGACGATTTCGGTGGTAAGCAGCGAAGAAGTAGTGCGTATGAGGTCGACGGCCGGGCGGATGCCTTGCTCGGCCACGGCGCGGGACAGCACGATCACCGAGTCCAGCTCGTGCTGAATCATCTGCACCGCCGGGTCGCTCATGTCATCGGCCGGCACGTAGATGGTCTGAACGGCGGTAATCGAACCTTTGTCTGTGGAGCTTAACCGATCTTGCAAACTTTTAACATTCGAGAAGATAGTTGGTTCGTAACCGCCTTCGCTCGGCACCTGGCCGAGGATAGTCGACAGCTCGTTTTTAGCCTGCACATAGCGGTACATGTTGTCGGCGAAGAACAGAATGTCTTTGCCGTGTTCGTCGCGAAAATACTCGGCTAGCGTGACGGAGCTTATGCCTATTAGCGACCGCAACACCGGGTTTTCGTTCATCTGCCCGAAGAACATGCAGGTGCTTTTAAGCAGCTCGCGCTGTTTGAGTGTTTCGTATAGTTCGTGCCCTTCGCGGATGCGTTCGCCAATGCCGGTAAAAAAACTTAAGCCGGCCTGCTCACGCGCTACGTTGTGGATAAGCTCCATCGTCAACACTGTTTTGCCCACGCCGGCGCCTCCCACAATGCCGATTTTGCGTCCTTTTACAAACGGCGCAAAAAAGTCGATTACCTTCACGCCCGTTTCGAGGATTTGCGGCTCGGCGGCAGAAAAAGAGGTGTCGCGCTCCGGCGTTCGGAAGATGTTGCGCCGGGCAATGCGGCCGTCAATTTTTGCACCGCCGTCGATGGGCAGCCCTAATGCGTCGACCACGCGGCCGATCATTTCCTCGCCCACCGGGATTTCTATACTTTTGCCGGACCTGGCCACCTGCATGCCTTTTTGCAATCGCTTGTCGGACTGGATATTCAAACACAGCGCCATGTTGCCCGGCTGCAAGCTGTCAACCAAAAGCGGCGTGCCGGTGCCGTCCACCACCAAAAGCTCGTGCGAATCCGGCATGTCGTCGTCGAACGCTACCGTTACCAGCACGTCTTTGACCGACCGAATTACCCCATGGCTCATCCTGTTACTCCTGTTTTGCGAAGACCGTTAATTGTTTCCTTCAGGCGCTCGTCTTTGGTGCGGCGCTTGGTACGGTTGTACCGCATGGTCAGGTCGCCGTACAGATCGTCGGCGCGTTCGTGCGCAAGGTTCATAGCGCGGAAACGGCTGGCATGCTGGGCGAGCTTGGAGTCTAAAATCACCTGGGAAAGGGCAATATGCATCATCGACCGCTCCAGATGCGCCACAACATCGTAAGTGGACGGTTCAAAAATATAAGTAAGCTCGCTGATGACATCTTCGCCCTGCAAATTAACTTGTCTGGCCTCTTCGTTCACGGCGCTTTGCAGCTCGATGCGCTTGACTTCTTGCAGCATGAGCGACACGTAGCTCTGGTAAAACACCACAGTGCTTTGGTAGCGCCCCACTTCGAACACCAGTGGCTGGACGTTGATGTTGCGGTCGCGCGAGGGCAGGGTAAAATATTTCTTAAACGCCACGCCGCCTTGGATGAGCTGGATGGCACCGTGGTGGCCGACCACAATGATGTCCTGGCGCTCGGGACTGTACTGCTCGAGCATCCAGCTAATCAGCTTTTGGTCGATGTCGCCGGAAAAGCCGCCCTCCGATGTAATAATGATGTACAGCTGCTTGTCAACCACTGCCTCGCGCCCAGCACGGCCAAAACGGAACTGGTTGTCCACACGGATTTGCCTATACATATGCCACAGTTCGCTAAAAAACTTTTGCGACTGGAGCACCTGGTTTTTTACCTGGGCGATGCGCATGCTGGCAATGCCCTCGAACACGCTGGTTAAGTCCACAATGGTGTCCATGGCTTTCAGCTGCATAGCGACCTCTTGGAGACGGCTCATTTCGTGGCCTCCGCGCCGGCGCTAGCTGTGGCAGCTACCGCGGCAGGTTTAGTAGGCTTCAACACCTCTACCAGGCTTTTTTCTTTTAGTTTGTCGCGCGCTTTATCGAAATCTTTGTTGTCTTTTATGTCTTTAGATAGCTCGGCGACCTGAGTTTTCATGAGGTCGACATTGAGCGACTCTTGGTCGGTCAGGCCAAGAGCGATGTCGAGCATCAGCGCTTGCTGCGCCAAAGTGTAGCGTTCACCAGGCACTTGGTTGAGGATTTTATACAGGCGCTCGCCGCGGGCAAGGTCGTTCTGCGCCGCGATCGCCAGCTCCGAGCCAAAATGTGCAAACTCCTGCGCTTGTTTGTAGGCGGTAAGCGCCTTAAACACCTGGCCGCTCAGCCGCTTTTGCTGCTGGTTTTGCCCCCGGCCGCCGACGCGGCTGACGCTTAAGCCCACACTCACCGCCGGGCGCATGCGATCGCGAAAGACATTCATGTCCAAAATCCATTGACCGTCGGTAATAGACATAATGTTGGTCGGCAGATAAGCCGTGATGTCACCGTCCGCGGCAAACACCATCGGTACCGAGCTGAGCGTTTTGTGGCTGCGGGCAAGCCGCCCGGCGCGTTCCAGTAAACTGGAATGCTGGTAAAACATGTCGCCGGGGTAGCTGTCGCGGCCGGGGCTCATGCCCGAAAGCAGCGCGATCTCGCGGTAAGTCTGAGCGTGCGCGGTCAGGTCGTCGTAAATAATCAGCACGTCCTGATCTTTTTGCTGCCAGAGGTGTTCGGCCATGCTGCAGCCGACGTACGGCGCCAGATAGCTATGGATGAGTGAATCGGCCATGGTCGAAACCAAAACGATAGCTTTTTTAAGCGCGTCGTTGGACTGCAAGCGGCTGAGCAAAAGATCGACGTCGCTTTTGCGCTTGGCTATTAGTACGTAGACCACGATGACGTCGGTGTCTTTTTGGTTGAGCGCGATCTGACTGGCCAGCGCGCTTTTGCCGGACTTGCTGTCACCTAAGATGGCGATACGCTGGCCGCGGAGCAGCGGAAACAGCGTGTCTACAACCGTAATGCCAGTTTCGAGTTGTGTGTCGAGCAGCTCGCGCTCGTGCAGCGCCGGCGCTGCGCCAAACACTGGCATTACGCCGTCGGCCGGGATCGGCCCCTTGCCGTCAAGCGGCTCGCCGGTTACCGACACCACGCGCCCGATAAAATCCTTGCCAACCTTAGTAACGAGCTGGTCGTGCTGCACCACGGCCACAGTGCCGACGCGAATATTCTTAGTGCCCAGGAGCAGCACGGCCACGTAGTCTTCGTTAACCTCGTGTACATAGCCCTTGCTGCCGTCCTCGAACATAACTAACGCGTGCAAATTGACCGGCTGCAGCCCTCTTACACGCACCAAAAAACGATCCACGGCAAACACCTCGCCCACAGGGCGGCCGCCCTTAACTAGCTGGTCGAAATGCCGGTTATCACTCATGCGCGGCCACCTCAAGTTTTGCCACCGGTACGGCCGGGGACTCAAGCGATTGCAACAACAACGCCCGTTCTTCTCTAAACCGGTGCCGTAGGCTAAAATCAAACGACTTGTTGGCTGTGCGCAACACGCAACCGGCGGCAATTGACGGCTGTAGCCCCAAACGTATAAGCGCGATCGGATGGATATTGCCGCGCAGCCAGCCGACGATTTTTTCCAAAAACGCCGCCGAGGGGTCGCTGGCAAAACTGATGTGGACAACCGGCGCGCTGTCCAGCATAGCCCGCAAAGCCTTGGCCAGCTGCTGGCGGTCGCCGGGCTGCAATAAGTTAAGGTGATTCTCGCTGGCGGTGGCGTCGAGTAGGCGGCTAGTGCGCGGCAGCGTATCTTGCTTGCCACCCGCTTCGCGCAAGCCGGCCTGGCGCATGTACTCGTCTAGAGCCTCCAGCTCGCGGCTTAAACGCCGCACCTCGACCACGCCGAACACCTGCGTAGGCAGCGCGAAGACCTGCGTCTCCCGAACCGAAGTCTTGCTATGCGCCACTTCTTACATCCTCCAAAATGGCCTGCTTGTTGGCTTCCAGCTCGGCCAAAATGTACTCCAGCTGATCGTTTAGGTCGATCTGGTTGCCGATGGCTTGCAGCACATAATGGTTGACCACCTCGGCCATGCGCTCCTCGAACTGCTTGATGCGGCGCGCTTTTTCGTCAGCCACCTCCTTTTCGAGCTGGGCAATGAGAGACTTACGCTCTTCGTCGACCGCTGTTTTGGTCTTTTCGATAGATTCCACCGCCAGCTGCTTGGCGTCGGTGATCGCTCCTTGGTACTTGGCAAAGGCGTCGCGCAGCTCCTTATTTATCTCGCCCTTCATGTATTCGTTAAGCTGCGAGGTGGTCAGCCGCAAATCCTGCTGCAAAAACATGGCGTTATCGCCCAGGATTTTCTCAAAGTGCAGACGGCCGCGGTTGCGCAGCTCCTCGCGGAAGTCTTGGTTAAAAATATGCTCAACGTCTTCTTCGGCGGTTTTAATGTAATTAACGGCGGTCTTTTCGGGCTTTCTGGTGCCGACCTTCAACGCCAACCAAATAAAACCGGCGCCAAAAAACAGGATGCACCCCAGGATAAAGATGAGCCACCAGATTGACATCGCGCTGTTTACCCTCAACCTCTCTTAAGCAGAAGCGTTATCGCTACTTCAAACTATACAAGAAATGTCTGTCGGCGCCAAGATCGAGGCAAAAAACCACAACTTTAGTCGCGCGGCAGGGGTTTGTGCGTTTCGAAATAACGAACCTGCGAGAGTTCTACTACCAAACTGCCCGATTGGTCGTTCCAAGTGTCCTTGTCTTTATTAATCCAAGCTACGTTGTTGTATGGTGATCGTATTTTGCTTGTCCATATCTTAGGAATAACAAGAGGCGGCCAGACTGGCAATGGCGTACCGGATGTGATCTTCGGTAGTTTGGCGGCCCATGGTAAAGCGTAGGGAGGCTTGGGCGTCCTGGTCGCTTATGCCCATGGCGCGCAGGACGTGCGACGGTTCTTCGCTGGACGCGCTGCAAGCCGAGCCGGCGGCGGCTAGAATGCCCCGCTCTTCCAGCTCGACTAACAAACGTTCGTTGTCGGCGCCCAGAATGGTGACGTGAATGTTATTCGGCAGGCGGTGCTTGCGCGAACCGTTTATTGCCGCCTGCGGGATTTTTTGTTCGACCAGGCCAAGAAACAATTTTTGCAGTTTTTGCAACCGCCTGGCTTCCTCATGCCGCATTGTTTGGGCAACATCCAGTGCGGCGGCCAGGCCGATGCAGCCCGGCACGTTTTCGGTACCGCTGCGCTGACCGCTCTCTTGCCCGCCGCCCAAAAGCTGCGGCGCCAGGCGGACATGGCGGCTAACGAACAGCACACCACTGCCCTTCGGCCCGTAGATTTTACCGCCGTTTATGGTCATCAGGTCTACACCCAGCCGCGCTGTGTGCAAATCCAGATAATTCGCAGCCTGCGCGGCATCGGTATGTAGGTACAAAGGGCGACTGCTCCCGGCCTTTTGGCGGGCGGCGCGGATTTTCTCCAGCTCCAGCGAAATCTGGCGGATGGGCTGAATAGTGCCGACTTCGTTGTTGGCGTACATCACACTTACCAGCACCGTATTGTTGTCGATCAGCTTAACAAGCCCGAATACGTCAACAATACCGTCCGGTTTTACGGCCGCTTCGCGGCATCTGTAATGGCAGGCTGGGGCTAGGACTGACTCGTGCTCTACGGCGCTCACTACTACGTTTCCGTCTGGAAATTGCTGCATGACGCCGTGGATTGCCAGGTTGTTCGCCTCGGTGCCGCCGGAAGTAAAAATAATTTCGGTTGGCCGGGCGCCCAGCCAGTGCGCCACCTTGCCGCGCGCCTCTTCCAGTGCTTTGCGCACGGAGACCGCGGGCAGGTACGTTGCCGAAGGGTTAAAAAAAACGCGTGAAAAATACGGCTGCATAGCGTCTAATACAGCCGTATCCAACGGCGTCGCCGCCGCGTAGTCGAGATATATCTGTTTCATGGCGTTAACTTGAAAGGCCGTACACCGCTTGGCGTACCTTTTCATTGTACAGAACGGCGGCTTGCTTGAGGTTCCGGACTTCGGCGATGGTTAGCGGGCAGTACGGCTGGCCGTCTTGAGCTTTAAAAATACCGTTTTGGCGGACATCGTAACGGGTTGTGATGGCCTGACGCTTGCCTGCGGCGTCCGTCCATTCTTCGTGCCAAACCCAAGTGTGTTCGTCCAAACAAAAGAATTCGCGGCGTCCGCCAGCCGGGATTGGCCCGAAGAGCTTGCCGCCGATGTCTGCTTCGCGGCGGATAAGCTCGCGGTAGCGGCGGGCGCGGCGGTCTTGCTCCCTCTGGGCTCGGAATGAGGCGAACATGGAGCGCATGCTAGGCAGCGACCTTGGTTTCAAGTTCTGCGGCGATTACAGTTACCGCACCAACGGCGGCCTGCACGACAATCGCGCGAGAGACAACTTGCTCCGCATATTCGTTAGATACAGCTGCTGATTCGTACATTGCCATACTAAACTCCAAAAAGTTTATGAGCGTTTGTGGTTGTTTTTTGGGCGATTTCCGCAAGCGGTTCCCTGCGCAATTCCGCCAAAAACTCCGCCGTCGCACGAATGTGCTTTGGTTCGCAGATTGTACCACGGTAAGGGTGAGGCGTCAAGAACGGCGAGTCTGTTTCCAGCAGCATTTTGCCTAGCGGCACGGCTTTGGCGGCCGCCAACTGCTCGGCATTTTTGGTGAAAGTTATAATGCCGTTTAGGCCAACAAACAGATTACGCGCCAGGATTTCGTCCAGCTCCTTACGCGTGGCGCTAAAGCTATGGATGACGCCGCGTACCTTATATGTGTCAAAAACAGGCCAAAAATCGTCAAATGCGTCGCGCACGTGGAAAATAACCGGCAGATTGTGCTTTTCGGCCAGATGCAACTGAAAATGTAGCAGATCGATCTGCTCGGCTTTGGGCGAATTTTCGTAAAAATAATCCAGCCCGCACTCGCCTACGGCCACAACTTTCGCCTGGGTGGCCAGCGCCGCAAACTGTTTTTTAGCGGCCGTGCCCAGATGGTCTTTCGCTTCGTGCGGATGAATGCCGATGCTTGCCCAGCAGCTTGGGCGAGCCTGCACAAACTCTACCGCCAGCTGGCTGTCCTCCAAAGTAGTGCCGACGCAAATCATTCTGGTAACGCCGTCTTTAATGGCGCGCGCAATGATATCGTCCGGCTTGGGCATGCCGGCTTTTTGGTAGCGAGCGCGCGTTTCAGAACCGAAGTCTACGCTATCCAGCGCTTCGTGGATATGGCAGTGCGTGTCAACAAACTGCATGGTTACTTCTTTGGTTTCTCGGTGGTTTCGCTTTTCGGGAACAGGGTGCCGTCTATGGGTTTTAGCATACCGCTTTGGAAGATGCTTTTTATTTTAGCGGCGGTGTCGGGCAAAAACGCTACCAGCAAGTCGGCGATTTCCAGCAGGCAGCCAACCTGGTAGGCCAGCACTTCGCGCAGGTGGTCTTCGTCGCCGGTCTTGGCTATCTCCCACGGTTTTTCCTCGTCGATGTATTGGTTGAGGCCGCGGACTTGCGTCCATATTTCGTCGAGCGCACGATCGAACCGGCATTGCTGTAACGCCTCGGAAACGGCCGAGTAGTCGTGGCCTGCCTCGGGGATCGGGCCGATCAAGCCTTTTTGGTACTTCGTAACCATGACGCTGGTACGCTGCACGGCGTTGCCCAGCTCGTTGGCCAGCTCGTTGTTGTAGGCCGCCTCGAACGCATCCCAGCTGAAGTCGCCGTCGTTATAGCTAGGGATGTGGCGCAAAAAATAGTAGCGGAACGGGTCGGCGCCGTATTTGCTCAAAATGTCCTTGGGCGACACTACGTTGCCAATGGATTTGCTCATTTTTTTGCCGTCCATGGTGATAAATCCGTGGACGTACAGCTGTTTGGGCAGCGCAGCGCCCAAGCTCATAAGCATGGCAGGCCAGATGGCGGCGTGGAAACGCAAAATGTCTTTGCCGATTATCTGCACCTGTGCTGGCCAAAACTCTTTAAAGTCTTTGTGTTCAGGGTAGCCGAGCACCGTGATGTAGTTCATGAGCGCCTCGAACCAGACGTACATAACCTGATTCTTGTCGCCTGGCACGGGAATGCCCCAGTCAAGTTTTTCCTTTGGTCGCGAGATACTGATGTCGTCCAAACCCTTTGCTAAGACAGACAGAATTTCGTTACGCCGGGTCTCTGGCACAACTTGAAATTCGCCTGATTCTATCGCGCTTTTGATGTTGGCGGTATATTTGCTGAGTTTGAAGAAGTAATTGTCTTCTTCTAGCTTTTGGTACGCTTGCGGGTGACCGGGCTTCATGCGCTCCGGATCCGCTTGGCCCTCGGGCACAAACTCTTCTTGTTTGACGTCGTACCAACCAACATATTTACCCTTGTAAATGTCGTGCTCCAACATTTTCCAGATGATTTGTGCGCGCTGCTCGTGCGCCTTGTCGGTGGTACGGATGAAGCGGTCATTGCTGATGTTTAGCTCGTCGAGTAGATCGATGAACCGCTTGCTCATCTTACCGGTCAACTCTTCGGGTGTGATCCCCTGCTTCTTGGCGGTTTGAAATATTTTGCTGCCATGTTCATCTGCGCCGGTGCAAAAAACAACCGTATCGCCGCGCTGGCGAGCGGCGCGAGCTAGGACATCGGCCATGATAAATTCCAGGGCGTGGCCGATGTGCGGCTCGCCATTGACGTACGGAATAGAGGTGGTAACGTAATAATTCATATTTTTAGTCTACCTGTTTTTTAGAGTAATAAAAATCTAGTAAAGAAGATGTGCCCCTTAGGGCATCAGGCGCATTGTTTGTGGGTTTTTACAGGTCAACACTACGCTCTATTGTACTCTTTTGCGCGTAATTAGAACAGGGAGGATTGCGGATTTTCGTGAGGCACTGGAGTTTCTAGTTTCTGGCCGAGATTGGCGGCGAGCGCCTCCAGCAGCGGCACCTGCCCCCTAACCAGTTTTTGCCTGGCGGCCGAAAGAGAAAACCAGGCCGCTTTGTCGTTCTCGGGAAACTCCTGCTTTTGGCCGGAGCGCGGCGGCCACTCCATTTCGAACATGTTGCTTTTAAACTCTTCCAGGTTGATGTCGGACTCTAGCGCAAAGGCGTGGACGACCTTGCCGCTGGCTTGTTTGGCTTGGCCGAGCGGCTGGTAATCGCCTTCCGGCGCAGGCATGCCTGTCTCTTCGGTAAATTCGCGTTTGGCGGCAGGGAGCGCCTGCTCGGATTCGTCAAACTCGCCTTTGGGGATAGACCAGCAACCGTCATCTTTTTTGGCCCAAAACGGTCCGCCGGGGTGGGCTAACAATACCTCGTACCCCTCTTCGCCCTTGCGATACGCCAAAATCCCCGCACTTTGCTTGGCCATATACCTATGGTACCAGAAGCGGCGGGGACGGCGCGATATTATTCGTTGCTACTACTCGTTAAGAGCGGAGTTGATCTCGGAAGTATCCAGCTGCTTGTCGACATTAGCGTCGTTTAGAAAGTCTTCGACTGCCTTAAGGTCTTCTGCTTTTTCTACCTGCGGAACCTGTTCGGATGTTGTCATCTCGCTAGACTTATCTTTCTGCATGCGGTCGTACACGAACCAGCCAACTAGGCCGAGCAGCACAAGCACGACAACTATGATGACCCCTTCTACCGCAGTAAAACCGCGTTGGTTGGTTTTAAGACTATTCATTGTCTGTTCCTCCTTTAAGTCTCTTGCTCTAACGCGGCTGCGGCGCGCATGGCGCTGATAAGCTCTACGAGCGCTTGGCGGTATTCGTTCAGTGCCGCCTTGGCCTCGTCTACGGCCAGACGGAAGGCGTCGAGCTGCTCGCCTACGTTCGGATTCTCACAGTCCAGCTCGAACTGGTAGTTCTCTGCGGCGCTTACTGCCGATGCAGCGTTGGCTTTGGCGGCCTCGACATTGCCAACTAGCTCGTCGTAGTTGGATACAGTTAACTGGCCGCTTTCGTAAAACCCGACCACTCGTTCATAAGCGATGTCAAACGATTGCTTGACGGATGTCGCACCCTGAGCTAAACGGGGCATCACCTTCGCTAGAGACTGCTGGCGGCGCTCACAAAACTCTTTTTTGATTTGCGCCCGCCGTTCTTCTACCCGAGTGGTGATTTCATTTTTAATATCTTCAGCTTTGGTCTTTGCTTCCTCGGCCTTGGCTTGAGCTTGCTCGCGGATTTGCGTCGCTTCGCTCTGCCTGGCCGAAGCCGTTTCCGGCGCCTGGTTGCTACCGCGACTACTGTCCCCCGGTTGCGCCAGCGCTACGGCCGGCACCGCCAGCACGGCAACAAAAACCGCCGCTAGCAGTAACTTCGATATTCTTCGCATACACTATCCTTATGCTTACTTTGTACTTAAAATGTAGGCTGAAGCAGCCACGTTGTCAACTCCTATGTATGCGATAATACTGCTATGGGGACAAAAACAAATCGCTCACAACATGCTCTATTTGACGGCGTATTTTATGATAATCTGCTCGACTTTAACAGTGAATATTTTGTTTCGCACCTCATAACATACATTGGTAACAAGCGAAGGTTGTTGCCGTTTATCAATGAGGGTATTGCAAAGGTAAAGAGCGAACTAGGAAAAGACAAAATAACAGCACTCGACGGCTTTTCTGGCAGTGGCGCGGTTGCACGACTACTAAAATATCACACAGCCAAGCTCATCTCGAATGACTTTGAACAATACTCACTGACAGTAAATACAGCCTATCTTGCTAACAAATCGGACGTTGATATGCTGCGGTTACGGAAAGCGATCGACTACCTAAACGCAAACAAACGCAAAAGAACAAAGTCGGACTATTTTATTACCAACAACTACGCTCCTGCCAACGACAATGATATCAAGCCTGGCGAGCGAGTATTTTACACACATGCCAACGCCACAATCATCGACAATATTCGCTATATGATTGAGCATGATATCGACGAGGATTTGCGGCAATATTGCTTAGCGGCACTTATCATAAAGGCATCTATCCACAACAATACATCCGGCGTATTTAAGGGCTTTCATAAAAAGAACGGTGTCGGTCATTTCGGCGGAGCTGGCGAAAATGCGCTTGTGCGTATTAAGGGCGAGATAAAGCTAGACATTCCTATTTTTGCAGAAGCCGAAAACGAAACAGAAGTATATTGTCGAGATACGAACGAGCTAGTGAAAGAGCTAGAATGGGTAGACCTTGCCTACTACGACCCGCCGTACAATCAGCACCCTTATGGTTCAAATTATTTTATGCTCAATATCATCAACGCAGGCACACCGGTTGCAATCCAAAATGGTGTCAGCGGCATTGTTAAGGATTGGCAGCGGTCAGACTATAATAAAACGACGCCTGCCGAAAAAGCGATGGACGACCTCATCAAAAACACAAAAGCGACATACATTTTGATTTCATACAACGATGAGGGCATTATACCATTAGAAAAGTTTCAAAAAATAATCAGCAAGTACGGCGAGTGGAAGCTACTGGAGCAAGAATATAATACTTATCGTGGCTCACGAAACTTACGAGATAGAAGCAATAAAGTCCAAGAATTGCTCTGGGTTATCAAGAAGCGCTAAACGAACTTATATTCAATAGATCTCGTCGCGACTTCGAGCAGCTTTTCAGCCATTTCCTTAATTGTCCAACCCTCGTACCGAAAATACATAGCAGTTGGTTCAAAAGGCAAAAAATCCTTCTTAACAAACGTCTCATTGAGCGGAAAGAATTCGTTCAATGTGAGAACCCTGTCGCGAATTGACGAACCGTCCCGAAAATCAAAACCGCTTCCAAAACAGATAAACGGCAGCACTCCTTCGTTCTTAAAAATCGCCCGGATGCCAATCAAGTTTTTACCAAGTCGCTCAATCGCATTGCCCATTGCTTGTTTTGGGAGACCCTCTACCTCGCGAGCGTCGTTCGTACCTTGCCGCTTGACTTCAGATACGAGAACAATACGACGTTCACCTTGTTTGTTTGTCGCAAAAAGAAAACCGCCGTCAGGAGAAATAAAACTTGTTTGTAGAGGCTTGCCAAAAAGATTGGCGTACTCTGGATATTGCCGCGAAAGCATGGCGATGATATCGACTAGTTTCATCCTCTTTTGATGCTCAAAAATTAAATCTGGATATTTTTCCTCAAGCGTAGCAGTAACTGCTTGAATGGCAATATCAATATCTTTGTCCATACCCTTCGACTTTGAGTTTTTGATTGCATGTTGATTGAGGTTTTTTCGTAGAAAATCTGAGCTTGTCATATTTACCAGGATACTGCAAAAGTGCCATTATTGGTATCTGTTTGGTCAAATTCGCCGCCACCAGGCTACCCTTTTCAACTTCTACAATTAGCGGGGGAAATCCAAAAATAAGGAAAAGGGGTTTCTGACGGGTTGCCCGCGTTCGACGCAGCCAAGAAAAAAGTCGCCCGTTCGGGCGACCAATTCAATTTTATTCCGTCTGTGGTGAGATTATACAACTCCACTAGAACCTACTTCCAGCAAAATGCGTGAACGAGATAAACCCCGCCGTTTGTTTTGGCGGAGCCAAAACCGCCCCACC
>JBOHNU010000006.1:0-84711 GCA_050730855.1 Saccharimonadales bacterium (SeqCode)
CCCAGGAAGATCCTGGGCTACAAGTCTGCGTTACAATTAGCTTACGAGAAAGGAGTTATCTCACCGGGAACAGAGGGGTAACTGTCCTGATTGAGGGGTGAACGCACATTAGGTTTACTATCTAAACATTACCATTTTATTGTACGCAAGTCAATTAAATGTCTGGCAAAATGGGCAGGTGTGCGTGCCGCGGCCGGCGACTTTGGTTTTTATGATGATTGTGCCGCAGCGTGGGCAAGGTTGGCCTTCGCGGCGGAAGACTTTGGCGAATGATAGGTAGCTGCCGCGTTTGCCTTCGGCATTCACGTAATTGTGGTCGGTGGAGCCGCCTTTTTCGATGGATAATTTCAAAATGCGGCGCAATTCTGTGTATAGAGTGTGTAATTTGCTTACCGGCACGTCTTGTACTTTGTTTTCGGGGTGGATTTTGGCCGCCCACAGCGATTCGTCGGCGTAGATGTTGCCAATGCCGGCAACAACTGTTTGGTCCAATAGCACTGCTTTAATGCCGCTTTTGGCACGGCGATGCAGCCGAGCAACAAAATCGTCGGCAGTAAAATTAGCGGCCAGCGGCTCGGGCCCGACTTTTTGAAAAAAATCCAAATTTTCCACCTCGAGCGTGGGCAGCAGCCGCATCCAGCCGAATTTGCGTTGGTCATTAAAAAACAGTTTGCTACCGTCGTCAAACACCAGTGCCACGCGAGTGGTTTTATCTGGCAAGTCACCCACTAAACTGTCGTTCGGATGGCCTGCGCCAAAACGCACAGCCACGCCCCGAAACACAAGCTGGCCGGTCATTTTAAGATGTATCACCAACGAATACTGTGATGAAAGGTCGATAATTAACACCTTGGCCCGGCGCCGGACGGCCACAATGCTTGCACCTAGTAAAAACTGTGCCGCGTCGGCTTTGGCGTTGGGGAAGCCTTTAGGCCAATCGTGCGTCTCGGCAATTACCTTTTTGCCGACAATTAGCTGGCTTAGTCCGGCGCGGACGGTTTCGACCTCTGGCAATTCTGGCATATTGCTATTGTAACAAGTTCGGGTTCTGCTCGGCTCGCAACTTATTAGATTTTATGCGCATCGCAAGCCCGACTACGGCAAGGCCTACTGCTGCGCCGTCCATCACTACACCAAATTCGGGTACGCTAAACATTTCCGGGATGCCTTCCATCGGCGAAAGGGCAATTGCAGCTGCTGCCGCACTAACCAGAGAAAAACCCGACAAAGCATCGCCTGCCCGGCGCCAGCTGCTAGCTTCTTCCTTAAACTCAGCGGCGTGGTAGCCTGCTACAATCTGTTGAAAACGAGCCTCTTCATAGGAGTTTAAAGGCTTTCCGAATGGATTCCGATCTGTCATAAGGTATATATTATAAACTACAATTTCTATAAAATCAATATACTAAACCGCATCCTTTCGCTATAGTTCAGCCTATGGAAAGTGTTGCGGATTTGTTGGGTAGGTTTGGCCGGCAAGAGCCGAGCGAGGTGGCGGCGCTGAAGCGCTACATTGAAAGCGAGTTTAAGACCCGGTGCAGCGTTGCGGTGCAAGGCGAAAAGCTGGTGATTGCGGTGCCGAGCGCCGCGCTGGCCAACACGCTGCGGCTGCGCGTTACTACCCTGCAGCAGGTTGCCAAAACTTCTAAGCGGTTGATGATTCGGATTGGCTAATCACTTTGCCTAGCTCGGCTTTGGCCTGGGCAAAATTATGGTACGCAATGGCTTGCATGCCGGCTTGGCGCGCGCCGGCGCAGTGTTTATCGAGGTCGTCGAGCATCACGCACTCGGCAGGTTCAACCCCCAGGCGCTCGGCCATAAGCTGGTAGATTTCCGGCTGGGGCTTAACGTACTCGGTGTCGCCGGAGGCGATGGCCGCATCGAAGTACTTATTTAAGTCCCCTTTTGGCCAGACAGTTTGCAGGCCGCCGGGGCCGATGTTGCTAAGCAAGCCGGTTTTGTAACGCTTACGGAGTTCTAGAATGTACGCCAGCAGCTGTGGATCGTGGCCGCGACGCTCATCGAGCGTGCGCACCCAATCCTCTGTAGAAACGCCAAGGCGCTCGGCAATCACCGGCCGCGAGCTTTTGATATAGCCATGGTTAAGGGCGTTAATGGTATCGTGCAAAAACTGCGCGTCGCGGTCGGGGTCGCCGCCGAGCGAACGGTACGCCGCAGGCAGCACATCCGGCTGGATAACACCGAAGTAATCGAAAATAATGGCTTTGACCATACTTTTATTCTAACGCACTGCTACAGATTAACGTCTTTTATAAAATTGCTGTAGTCGGGGATCTGCGCTTCAAAAAGGTCGGTTATTTTACCCAGCTCGCCCTTAAACGTACCTTGCTTGCACGAAGTTCTCCAGTAGTTCTGGATTTCGTCGCCGCCATCCTGGATCCTCAGGGTGTATAGGTTGCCGCTGGGGCAATAGCCGCGCGGGTCGGCCAAGTTTGGATCCTTAACCCCGGTATTAAAATTCAGTAAGTCTAGTGCGCGGAGGAACACGCCGTAGGCGTCGCTGTTATTCGGGTAAGAGATGGTGTTTGTTACCTTGCCGGGGTAGCCCTGGAGTATCTCGGCCATCGCTTGGTACCGGCCAACGGTGATACGAACGGATTGGTGAACCATGTCGGCGTCCACCGGCCCATCGATGTTCAGACTAACAACAGTGCTCGTTTGGGCGTACTCGCTGAGGGGTTTGACGTCTTTAGCGGTGCCGTCGCCGCTGAGACCACGGATAATTAAGATCACCACCACGATGACCAAACCGATTACTCCCAGAAGTCCCAATAAGTATCGCATAATTCACCTAAACCATAACACAATATCGGATATGCTTCAAGGTTATGGCTTATGTAGTTTAGGCCAGCAGCTGGAGACCGGTTTGCTCGTCTGGTTTACGGTGCAACGGTTTGCAGGTGCGGTGGATGAACAGCTCGAGCGTTGCGCCAGCCACCAAATCTTTAACGTGCCCACCGACGGTTTGGAACTGCCGGTCGCCAAATACACCGTGCAGATGAAAGGCCGGCTTGCCGTTTTCATCGAACGCGATGTTGCCTGTCAGACTCACGACCTCGCGTAGACCATCGAATGTTTGCCATTGGTACTCTTTTTTGTCGAGATCATAAAAACCAAGAGTCACCTGCGAGGCGCCGCCCAGGCCACTTATCCAGGCACCCGGCAGTTCGTTTTGCTGCACAAATTGTTCCAGCGTCTCCAGCAAGCTCTCGCCCGTTTGCAGCCGAATAATGTCATTAAAACAGTCGAACATGTGCGTCATACTAACATGTTACCACTCACGCCGAGCAGGCGGGCAAATTCGGCGTAACTGTCGGCAATGAGGTCGGGCGGCGTGTCGAGCTTGGCCAGGTCGTCCCTGCTAAACCGCGTGGTAATGGCGCAGGTGAACAACCCGGCGCCCTTGGCACTGGCCACGCCTCGCGGGTCATCCTCGAACGCGATTACTCCTGTTTTACCCGGCAAGCCCAGGCTGGCAAATGCCAATTCAAACGATTCGGGGTGTGGCTTGGGGTGCGTAAACTTTTCACGCGTGATAATGCGCTTATCTGGGAAAAACGGGTGAAGATTAGCCATGTCAAAAAACACCAGCACATCGCGTCGGTAAGAGGTGCTGGCGACTGCCAGCTTGCCTTCCAGCCCGCCTGCGGCCAACGATTTTACGAACTTGGTGGCGCCGGGAACTTCCCGGCCGTGCTTTCGCAAGGTTTTCTCATGCAGATCATCCTTCAGCGCGACCATTTCCAAAATTAAAGGATGGGTTAAGTCCAACTCGCCGCGCACTTCGCCAATCCGCTTAAGCGTCTGCCAGATGGCGCCATGCAGCGAATGCACCGACGAGTCGTGGAAATCCCGGTACGCCTGCGCGTCCGTCAGTTCTTGCAAGCCGCGGATACCGTGGCGCTTGCCGGCAACCTGTGCCGCCATAACGCGCGAGCGTTCGTGCAATCCCCACGAAATCTGTGGCGGATGATTGCTAAGCAGCGTGTCGTCGACGTCAAAAATCACTCCGCGCACATCGGAAATGTTCATGTCACCAGCATAGCACGACTAAGGGTAGGTCATCGCGTGCGTGCTTCGTCGGATATCACGAACGTCTGGCTCGCTGCCTTTGTTTTTCGAGCTCGCTCACGCCAAAAAGGGCTAACTGCTCAAGGTTTTGTGCAATAAACACTGGCAAGTCAGGAAAATCTTCGCGCAAGCGAGCAAGATGTTCGATAGCTAACAGTCGGGTACGATTGGTAGCCGATTTTGGATCGCTGTCATGCATCTCGATATACAACCCGATTGACTGTCCCGATAGATGGGCATGCAGCAAACGCGGACCCAGTTCGGCCAACGCCCCAAGACTCTCTGTTTCTTTGGTTATGGCGATCAGCTGGACTGCGTCGTTGACCTTGTGGTCAAGCTCTTCAGCAATCGGGATTCCCTTCCAAGGCCTTCGAAAACTATTCTGGAAAGAAGTATCGAGGTTTAGCAATCTGGATATCTGTGTAAGATTCTCTTCTACAGCACTGATCCATGCGGGCATTTCTTTACCCGAAGTCCCGGCCAAATAGATAGTGGGCCGCAAATCTTGGCGCGAGGGCGGGAGCTGATGCGTAATTTCGGAAACAATCCCCGCCTCGCGATGCTGGATGTAGCGTTGCAAGACTATGCCAGAACGATGGCCTAACTCTTGCACACTATTAGCAACAGAGAAAATAGGGTACCTTTTTGCCGTTTCGCTAAGCGCAACATTTGCTAGGCGGCGCGCGATGGAGGTCTCGGCTCCTTCTGTCTCTTCGATGAACACACTTACCTCTTGACCGCGCAAGATTGCACCGTACACCAACATGCCAGTTTCCATAATGCTGGCAGGGCTTGCCTCATTTTTTGCGACATGTACCACCACACATTTGGCGCGAGCGCCGACGATGCTTTCGATACGCGCCAAAGACGGGTCCCACTCGCTTACCCCCGGCGTTACAATTTGGCCGCCCACGTAATAGCGTTCGACAATCGGTAAGAAATCATTTTCTCGCCACGGATAATAACTTTCAGAAGCTGGGTTGCCGCAGGTACCCATCGCTGCAATGTGTGGCAAAGCTGCCGAACCCAATCTGTCGGCCAACACCAATCCCGTCCCCGGAATTTGCAACGACTCCCATGCGGGCAACTGCCCGGCCAACTCAGCTGTGGTAATCATCAAAAAAGTATAGCACGCTACAAGTCTCCCCAGTTTTTACCTGTTTTTACGTCTACTTTCAGGTTTACCGGGAGGTCGTAGACGTTCTCCATGGTGTCTTTTAGGATTTGGATGACTTTTTTGGCGTTTTTGGCGGGGCATTCTACCAGGATGCTGTCGTGGATTTGGAGGACTTGGTGGCCAAGGCCTTCGATGGCTTCCTCTACTTTTAGCATAGCCAATTTCATGAGGTCGGCCTCGGTGCCCTGGATGGGCATGTTGATGGCTGCCCTCCTTGCCGCTTCGCGCACCATAAAGTTACTGCTTTTCATGTCGGGCGTGGGGCGTCGTCGGCCGAAGATGGTTTCGACAAACCCCTCGGCCTCGGCTTTGCGCGCGGTTTCTTGCATGTAGACTTTAAGTGGATAGCGTAGCTCAAAATATTTGTCGATAAATTCTTTGGCTTCAAAGACGCTCATGCCGGTGGCAACGCTAAGTCCGTGAGCGCTCATACCGTACAAAATACCGAAGTTCACGGCTTTGGCGCGGCGACGCATTTCTTTGTCGACTTGGCCAAGCGGCACGCCCTGCACCGCGGCGGCGGTGGCGGCGTGGATGTCGATATCTTGGTTAAACTCTTCCATCATTTTTTGGTCTTCGGCCATGATGGCGGCCAGGCGCAGCTCGAACTGCGAGTAATCGGCACTGATGAACACATTTCCGGGTGCGGGTACAAACGCCGTGCGGATGGCTTGGCCGATTTCGGTGCGGGTTGGAATGTTCTGCAAGTTCGGGTCGTGGCTGCTTAACCGGCCGGTGGCGGCAACGTCCAACGCGTAAGTGGTGTGCAATCGCCCCTGTTCGTCCACCAATTTCGGCAAGGCATCGACGTAGGTACTTTTAAGCTTTGTAAATTCGCGGTATTGCGTGATGAAATCCACGATCGGATGCAGCGGGCGCAGCTTGTCCAGTTCTACCGCACCGGTGGAGTACACGCCGGTCTTGCCGCGCTTAACGCCGTGTGTCGGAAGGCCGAGGTCGCCGTACAAAATACCGGCAAGCTGCACCGGACTGGAAATGTTAAACTCTTTGCCGGCTTGGGCGTAAATGCGGCGCTCCAGCGCGCCGATTTTTTTCTCAAAATCTTTGCTCATGTCTGCCAGGTAATCGCTGTCGAGCAAAATGCCGCGATTCTCAACTACCGCGAGTAGATAAATCGAGGGGAATTCGATCTCTTGAGCAAGCTTGTTCAGCTTGGGTAACTCGTCAAACTGGACTTTTTGGTCGTCGTAAATTTTCCAGATAGCAGCAATAACCGATCCGGCGTCTTCGGTGTCTACCGGCTGGTCGAGTAAATCAGTTAGTTCCCGTGAACGTTGCAGGCTGTCGAGCAAAAATGCGCCAATCCGCGTGTCGTGCAACACGTTCTTAGGCGGCTGGATGTCTCGGGTCAGTAGCGTACGGAATAAACCCTTCAAGTCGTGGCCGATAACCGGGTAACTTGCCTCAGTGGGCTTTAATTTTTTAGCTTCGCTCAGGGGCAAAATGCTGTAGGTTCCTGGCACAAAACTCACCCAAAGTTCGGTCGCTTCTTGGTCGATGGCCAATACCCGGGGTTTGTCGGAGTTAAATAATTTCTCATCTAGCGGCACTTGCTTGGCTTTCTCCAAAGTCGAAATTTCGGCTTGCGCCTCTTGTAATTCCTCTTTTGGTACAGCAGCTTCGGCCTGGCGCAGCAGCGAACGGAATTCTAGTTTGCGAAGCATCGCTGCAAATTCTGGCGTCAAGCCAACCGTTCGCTTGGCTTTGTCTAGGTCGATGTGTACCGGCGCGTCAACTTGTAGTGTTACTAATTTTTTACTCAGAAACGCCATGTCGCGGTGCGTTTCGAGCTTCGTTTTAAGCGTTGGTTTCAGCAGTTCCAGGTTTTCGTACACGCCTTCGAGCGTGTCGTACTGTTTAATCAGCTCCAGCGCGGTTTTTTCGCCCACGCCAGCCACGCCCGGGATATTATCAGACGAATCGCCCTTTAGCGCCTTCACGTCCACCCATTGGTGCGCGCCCACGCCGTATTTTTCGCGGAAGGACGCCTCGTTAAACAATTCGATGTTACTAAAGCCTTTTTTGACGGTGTAAATATGGGTGTGTGGGTTGACCAGCTGCAAAACGTCGAGGTCGGAGGTAACTAAATAACTCTCGATTCCCTTCTTGCCCGCCTGCATGGCAAACGCGCCCATCAGGTCGTCGGCTTCGTAATCGTCCGCTTCGTACAGCGGCCAGCCCAGAGAATCCAGCAAATCGTGCAGTAGCGGAAGCTGCGCGTAAAAATCTGGTGGTGGCGCTTTGCGGCCAGCTTTGTATTGGTCGTACAACGCCAAGCGCGAGCGGATGTTGGTTTTAGGCTTATCCCAGGCCACACAAACATAGTCGGGTTTTAACTTCTTAACAATCTCCAGCGCCATCACCGCAAACCCGTACACACCGCCGGTGGGCGTGCCGTCTTTGGTACTCAGATTTGGCATGGCATAAAAACCGCGGTAAAACACGCTCATACCGTCGATAATCACCAGTCTCTTCGTCATATCCTTTATTATACGCTAACAGATCAGATATGGCGCTAAATAGCTTCGCCGGAGTAGGCTAGTTGCTCGAGGGGAATTTCCTCTTGCTCGGAGTTGAGGTATTCCATTGCCTCTTCCGGTGTGTCGACGAATACCACCAAGTCTGACAATGGCCGCGGCAGACGGGAGAGGAAGCCCTCTTCACGCATGCGGTCGTATTGCAACTTCAGGCCTTCAAAAAAGTTATCGGTGTTTAAAACCACCAAACGTTTATTGTGCTGGCCGTAGCGGCGCAGTTCTAAAAGGTCGGTAAATTCGTCGATTGTCCCGGTGCCGCCAACCATGGTCACTATGGCGTCGGAGTGCTTGAGCATCAAGAGCTTGCGCTCGGCCATATCCTTGGCAAACAGCATGATGTCGGCACCTTCGTACGCGCTGGTTTTGAGCTGCTCCATGGAAATACCAAAAATCTTGCCGCCAGCCTTTTGCGCAGTGTAAGCGACCTCGTGCATCAGGCCGCGGTCGGAACCGCCCCACACCAGCGTATGCCCTTCTTCGGCAATCATTTTCGCCAACTTTTTGGCGGCCTTCTTATACTTGTCGTCCACCTGAGCTGCGGAACAAAAGATACAGATGTTCATAAGCGCATTTCTTTAAAGTGATAGAATAATATTGTAGTATTATTACGAGCTTCTGTCAATATTTGCGCCACTAAGTGATGCTGCTTGTAAATACGCTACATCGTGTTAAAATTATGCCATCATTCGGGGTAACGTTCTAGGAGAGCGAAATGGCAGAAACAGCAGCAATGATAGATGCCGAAGAACGGGTAATTCTAGCCGTAGATAATGGTGGTACTAACACGCGTGTAGCCCGTGGCGATGAAAGAATTAGCAACATTGAAGTATATGCCACACCAAAAGATTACGATGAAGCTATTGGCAGACTAGCCGCAACAGCACGGGTATTGCTTAATGGCAAACGTCCTGACGCAGTTGGGGTTAGCGTCGCTGGCAAGGTTGAGAATGGCCGCATTGTGTCGGCCGGAGAACTACAGAAGAATGGCTGGACTGGCCGCCCGTTTGCTGAAGACGTTGCCGCAGAACTTGGAGTATCGCCTGATCGTGTAATACTACTTAATGACTGTGCGGCCGGTGCGAACGCAGAGCGTACTGCCCGACAGCCACAAGACAACGAAACCGGCGCGTTTATGGTACTTAGCACTGGTTTTGGTGGTGCTCTCTACATAAATAGCGAGCTTATTCCTGACGAACCTGGTCACTACTACCTTAAAGATGGTGCAGTCTGTGGTGACGGTGAAGAAGGACATATCGAAGCACATATTGGCGGTGCTGGCATTGCTAGAAAGTACGGCGTACGCGGCGAAGACATCCCCCACGATGATCCGCGTTGGCAAGAGATAAAGGGCGATTTCCTCGAGGGTATGACCCGCACATTAAAACGCTATGAAGACAACGGCATAACATTACAGGTTATTGGTTTTACTGGCTCTGTCGCACTTGGCGGTCCTGACATGCTGGGTGGCTTACAGAGGGATTTGAGTGCTCGGTTTGGTGATAGTGCTCCACGAATTGAGGAAGCGATTTATCGCGACGAGAGTGGACTGTATGGTGCTGCTTTCGCGGCAGATGAAGCTCTTCGAGCTGCTTAGCAGCCGCTCTTAACGTTTCAACTTCTCCACCGTCGTCCCGTAGGATAATGTAGCAATCCGTGAGGTTCAGATAGGGAGTCGACAATTTCATCCCAATGTTCCTGCACCTCGGCAAACGAACGGTACGCGCCCTCGGGGAGCGGATCCGTATCGCGCGCCACCAAAACATGGCGGGAACTGGGCTGAAGTCCCTCAATTTTTTTATCGTCGAAAATCATGACGGTCTGGCCTGGAAAGCGGACATTGAGATTCTGCGCTTTAGAACCAAGCATGGTCACAAGCGCCAGGCCGCCAAGCTCTGGAGCCAGAGCGTACTTTAACTCTTGGCAATTTTGCTCTCCGTGAGTCCATATTTCTTTTACGGCCGGCTGGACGGTTTGAGCTAGAAAATCCAGAAATGGTGGCACGTCATCGTATACATAGTTATTGCCCACCAAAGCCTCCAGCAAATGGGCTTTGGCTTGATCCGTTGCCAGCCCAAGACTTGCCATATGTCCAAAAAGGTCGTAATGCTGGAGGTTGCCCTGCCCTTGCACGTAAAATTGGGGTATTTGCTGGCTAAACGAGGCCGCATCAACACCAAAACCAGAGCCTAACGCGGCCGCCACATCGTGCATGAAAGCGTTCGTATCAAACACTGTGCGGTCAAGGTCGAGGAGCAGTACTAGCCCTTGCGCTGATTCCGCTTCGCCGTGTGTCATATCCTACCTACAAACCTCCCGACGCATTGTACGACGTTTGCTGCATAGGCGGCAAAACGTGAGACCGCAACACCTGTGCGACTGCCCGGACGTTATGACGAACCGGGCTGCGCAGGTGGGAGATGGGGTCGTTTGCATCGAACCTAGAGAGGACTAGACCCACAAGATTAGCGCCGATTGCTCGTGTATTAAAGCCATCAAAATGCGAGGAGTGGTACCTAATCGGCACCTTGCCGGGTGGTAACCCCTCCTCGGTGTGGTTATAAATCACGTAGTCGAACTGGCGGTCAGCCTGGTTTTCTAGAAGCTTAGTGTAATCAGCAAGGTCGAGTCCTGTTGCGGTATGGTCTTCGGCAACCAAGTTGGCAACGGCCACGAAGCTGCCGCCATGTTGCTGGTTGGCGATTGCCTTGGCTACGCCGTCGACAGCGAGCACCGGTAAAAGTGAGGTGAAAATACTGCCCGGACCCAGCAAAAACACATCCGATTTTTCAATTGCCGTTGCGGCCTCCTCAGTTGCCTGCGGTTTTTGGCCACGTTCATTCTCCAGCCAAACCCGGGCGCTATGCGTGTCGGCAACCGTGTGGACGTCGATAACGCCTTCGCCGTGCAGCAGCCGGCCATTGTCTAGCATGAGCAAGTCGTGCGGTTCGTCGGTAACCGGAATTACCTGCGCGCGAGCCGCAAGCCAAGTGCCAGCCTCCCGCACGGCCGGGGTTAAGTTGCCGCCGTGGGACTGGCTAAGGGCGGTAAGCACTAAGTTTCCGAATGTATGTCCGGCCAGCCCGTCCGGCAACTGGCGGCTTAGTGTGATTGTCCGCTCCATTATGGCGTCGAGCCGGGTTGTGTCCTCGGTTGCGATAACCCCGAGCATGCCGGCGGCAAGCCTCCGCACAGTTTCCGGACTGTCTTCCCGGCCGAAGCGGTGGTTAAACATCGGCCCAGCCCCGTTACCGCTGACCGCGCTTAGAATGTTGCGTATATCGCCGACTGCCGGCCCGCCGAACAGTTGCCGCAGCTCGCCCGTTTTGCTGCCGCTATCGCCGGTGGTTACGACTATCGAGACGTCCGCATCGGGGAAAGCCTCTACCAAGCCAGCACCCATCACCGCGCCGCCGGCGCCGCCGGCACCGATTGTTATCCGTAGTTGTTCGCTGCTCATAACCGTTAACTGCCGCTGGGACAGAGCTTTTTTATACCAAACCCCCTTGCCAAGACCAATAGTAAACGGCAACAGCAAATTGACAATTATCCAGATGTTATCTAGTATTTTTGTAATATGCCTAATGACAAAACATCGCTTGTCGAACTACTGTCCGGACTTGGTATTTCCCGTACCGAAGCGCTGACGTACCACGCGCTACTACAGCTCGACTCGGTCTCGATCCGCAAAATAGCCACCCGGAGCGGCATTAACCGGGGTACAACATACGAAGCCCTCAAGCGACTCCTCACCCTAGGGTTGGTGAGCGGCAAAAAGCGCAGCAGTCGCGAATACTACATAGCTGAGTCGCCAGAAAAAATTTTTGACATCATACGCGAAAAACGCCGGGACCTATTAGACGCCGACACCTTAGCGAAAAAAGTCGTTCCCGATCTGACAGCACGCCAGGCCGGCTCGGGCGGGCAGCCGCTGGTACGCTACTACGAAGGCGACGAAGGTGTAGCCACCATCCTGCGCGACGTTCTGCAAACCTGCCGCAACCTCCCCGACCGCGAATATTGCGCCTACTCTGCAAGCCATGTGCGCCAATCCTTGTACCGCAAGTTCCCACAATTCACCGCCCGGCGCGTGGCGGAGAGTATTAAGGTTAGGGTGATTGCTGTCGGCGAAGGCGGCGAACTGGCGGAGTACGCCGAACGGCGCTGGCTGCCCGGCACATCAAGTTCGCCAGCCTCCAGCTACACTATTGTGTACGGCACCAAAGTAGCCATGATGGCCATCACCGCCAACAACACACCTTACGGCGTTATTATCGAAGACGCCGGTACGGCGTCGATGCAACGTCTGCTTTTTGACCAACTTTGGCGATTTATTGACCCCGGGGCAAAAGCTACCGAATAAATCTAATCCGTACGGATGGTGACGTACCGAGCCAGGCCGCGCAAAAACGCCACCTGTTTTTCGTGCCACGGGCGTTGTTCAGCGTCAAGCGATGCGATGGCGCGCTGCATATGGCCGTCGGCCCGTTTTCGGGTTGCGGCCGCATCGGCGGGCTTGACGTCGCCGTCCATGAGGTCGTCGGCCAGCTGGAAGGCGATGCCGGTGTTAAGCGCGTAGTCGCGGATGGCGTCGGTATCTTCGCAGCCCGCGCCGGCCAGCACCATGCCGACGCACAATGGGTTTAGAAAGGTGTAGTGGGCGCTTTTCCATTCGGTTGCGCGGGCGAGGTCTTCGGGCTCTGGATGTTCTAATCCAGCGTTAATAACATCGTAGGTTTGGCCGTGCAGCGTCTGCATAATGGTATGGTTCACAATGCCAAGAACATTTACTTTTAGCTGTGGGTCGGCGCTTAAGCCCGCCAGAAGCATCTGCGCGGCGTGCGATCCAGCCAACGACGCGTTCAGCGCCAGGCTAACCCCGGTCACTGCCGGACTGCCCTTCATCTTCAGTTTTTTGTGATACTCCGCCAGCGCCACATGCGCCGCCGGCTTGCCGCGCCGCACAACGTCTTGATCCTGGATATCGTCGATGATAAGCATAGCGGCGTGCAGCATTTCCATCGCCGTGGCCGCGCGAGTAATCATCTGCATGTCGCGGCCGCCGAGCATTTCGTAGCCCGCTATTGTAAGCGCACCCCGTATGCGTTTGCCGCCCCGCTCCAGCAAGCCGAGATATTCGTTGGTTACGCACGAGGGATGCTCGCCGTACTGCTCGGCCGTCACTCGCCGCACATGCGCGGCATACACCGCAATGTCGGCGTCAATCGCCGACTTGTACGCGCCGAGCTGCGCACCGAAATTCGGCTTTAGTACACTCATTTCCTTAGTATATCTGTTTTTCGGGGAAGATTTAGTACAATACATTTATGAATCGTCCAAAAATCATTGCGCTGGTGGGAATGGCAGGATCCGGCAAAGGCACCTGCACCGATTTTATTTCGCAAACCTATCACGTACCGGTCGTGCATTTCGGCAACATGGTGTACGAAGAAGTTGAGCGCCGCGGCCTGGACATCGTGCAGCACGAGCGCGAAGTGCGCGAGGACATGCGTAAAAAAGAAGGTCGCGCCGTGCTCGCCAAACGCGCCGCCGAAAAGGCGCAAAAATTTTTAGCAAACGGCGAAAAAGGCGTGGTACTAGACGGCCTGTACAGCTGGACAGAATACAAACACTTACGCAGTATGTTTGATGACGATTTGGCCGTTATCGCTGTTATCGCGCCGCGCCAGTTGCGCTACGAGCGCATCGTCAACCGCAAAGACAGCCGCCGCAGCTACACCAAAGAGCAGGTAGAAAAACGCGACATCGAAGAAATCGAAAACCTAGAAAAAGGCGGCCCTATCGCCATGGCCGACTACACTATTACAAACGACGCTACCTCTGAAGAAATGCTAGCCAACTTGCGCACCATTTTGACCGCTATCCAATTCGCAGAGTAACGCTCGCAGTCCAAGCTTACACGTATGCCAGTTTATCGCCTAGTGAAGAATACTGTTCGTCCAGACTGCCGAGCCGCACCATGTCGTCGTCCGACAGCTTAAAATCGAATACGTCAATATTTGCCTTGAGATGCGCCAGTTGGTTAGCTTTAGGTAACGGCACAGTGCCTAGTTGCAGATTCCAACGGACCAGCACTTGAGCCGTCTCTTTGCCGTATTTGCGGGCAATGTCGCCGAGAGTCGCGTCGTCAAGGCGCTTCCCATGAGTTAACGGACTGTACGCTTGCAAGATAATATTATTTTCCTGACAGAAGGCCAGCAAGTCTTCGCTATGGCCGAAAGGGCTCCATTCAATCTGATTGACAGCAGGCATCTCTCCGCTTTTATCGACCAGTTCCTGTATTTGCGCGACCGAATAATTGCTTACCCCGATATCCAAGGCAAGCCCTTCTTTTTTAGCGCGCTGCAAGCCTTCCCATAGTTCCTCGCCAACCCCCTTTTTGGGGGGACGATGGATCAGTATGAGGTCGGCGTACTCCAAACCAAGTTCTTTAAGATTCTTCTGAGCCGATTTGTAAGCGTCCTCGTCTTCTTCGACCTTGGTAGCAAGGTATATCGCGTCGCGGGCAACCCCGCTATTACGGATACCTTCACCGACCCCCTGTTGCGTACCGTAGTCGCCGGAGGTGTCTATCATTCGGTACCCGAGTTCGAGTGCCGCTTTTACTGTTTCGCCCGTCTTGTTGGTAAGTTTCCAGGTTCCAAGCCCGAGAACAGGCATTTCCTTACCAGACGCAAGCGTTCGAGTTGCTGTTTTATTCATTTCCCTACTCCTTTCTCTTGGTTACCGACGCCCTTGTCGACGGTACGCTTAAAGAGGTACCTTTATTTAAGTACTTCCACCGTGCTAAGGCTATGAATTATTTCACCATTAATTTTGGTGTTGTTTACATACAGCTGCTCTCAAAATTATTTGATATAATCGTGCAGTTTGCGGGCGTCTTTGTGTTTGCGTAGTTTGGCGAGGGCTTTGGCTTCGATTTGGCGGATGCGTTCGCGGGTGACGCTGAATTCCTGCCCCACTTCTTCCAGCGTGTGCTGCTTGCCGTCCTCCAGCCCAAAACGTAGTTTTAGAATTTTTTGCTCACGCTCGGTTAGCGCGCTCAACATGTCTTTAACCTGCTCTTTTAGCAGCTGGCCGGTAGCCGATTCTTCTGGGGAAATGGTGTCTTCATCTTCGATGAAGTCGGCCAACACCGATTCTTCTTCGTCGTCGCGAATGGACGCGTCTAACGACGAAATGTCCTGCTTAATCTTCATGATGTGCTCCACCTTGTCGACCTCAATTTCCATGGCCACGGCTATTTCTTCGTTGGTTGGCTCGCGGTTGAGTTCCTGGGTCAGACGACGTTGCGTGCGCAGCAGTTTGTTGATGGTTTCGACCATGTGTACGGGGATGCGGATGGTGCGCGCTTGGTCGGCGATGGCGCGGGTGATGGCCTGGCGAATCCACCAGGTGGCGTAGGTACTAAACTTAAAGCCTTTGTCGGGGTCAAACTTTTCAACTGCGCGCAGCAAGCCGGTGTTGCCTTCCTGGATCAAATCCAACAAATCTAAACCGCGACCCACGTATCGCTTGGCAATCGAAACAACTAAGCGCATATTCGCCTCGGCCATCTGATCTTTAGCGTCTTTGTCGCCGGCAACGACTCGATGAGCCAGCGCCAGCTCTTCTTCGGAGTTGAGCAGCGGGATTTTGCCGATTTCGCGCAGATATAGACGCACGCTGTCGTCGGCGATGTCGTCCAGATAACGCTGGTCGTCTTTTACCGCTTCTTCGGCGTCTTCGTCGGACCAGTCCTCGCTGATTTCCTCGGCGGGGGCGACCGGCGACACGACCTGGATGTTAGAGTCAGCCAGCTCGGTGTACAGGCTGTCTAAAATATCGGCGTTGTCCGGGGTGCCGGCAATGGCGGCCGAAATGTCGCGCTGGTCGATCTTGCCGGATTTTTTGGCTTTGGCCACCAACCGCTTTTTGATGTCCTCCAGATCGGTTGGGTTGTCGGCCACCTTGTGAACGATTTTATCCTTGGCTTTGGCGTTGTCCTTCTTTGGCATGCGGCCTCCTATTGGTTGCGCTGTTTAAGTAGTGCGTCGAGCTTTTTGGCTGCCCCAAGCAGCTGGGCGGTGCGTTCCGGCGTAGCCGTTTGCAGCTCGTGGGCAATGCGTTGTTTTTGCATTTTTACGTATTGTGTGGTCAGGTGGTCTCGCAAGCGCGTGGCTTCGTTGGCCAGCTCCAGAGGCTCCACATCCTGATACACCTCTTCAAAGAGTAATGTTAGCATTTTAGCATAATCTTCCAGGGGTAGCAACGCTGGCGATTCCACAACGGCACCGGGGTCTTTTTGAATGGTTTGCAGGAGCTGCTTGGCGGACTCGTCCGGCAGGGTCTGAGACGGCAGGGTCTGCACGGCTGGGCGTAGTTCCGGCCGCAGCAGAGCCAGCGCTAACAGATGGTTTTGGGTGCGCGCCATATCGGCGTGCACTTTGTCGAGCATTTGTGGTGCTGGCCGGGTTTTAGGGCGGAAAGCCGGCGTGTCACCGGAAATGCCCTTCAGCTTGGCGGTCAATGCCTCGCGGCTGACGCCGAGCAGCTCGGCCGCCTTAGCGACGTAATGCTCTTGTTCCACCGGGTCTTGCAAGCCGCGCACCACGCGCAGCACAATGTCGCTAAATTGTTTTTTACCCTGGGCGCTAGTCAAGTCCAGCTGATTCTGGTAGCGATCGAACAACCAATCCAGCGCGTACTGCGGTTTTTGGATGATATTTTCCCACGCCGATTTGTCATGCCGGATTAGCTCGTCCGGGTCTTTGCCGCTTGGGATTGTTATTATACTGAGCGACACGCCAACCTTGCTGGCGATAGGGATGGCGCGCTCGGTGGCGGCGAGGCCGGCAGCATCGGCGTCAAAGCTCAGGCGGACATCGGGCGTAAAGCGGCCAAGCGTTTTCAGCTGCCATTCGGTGAGCGCCGTGCCAGCCGTGGCCACCACCTGCCGCACGCCGGCCTGGTGGCTGGCAATGACATCCAGGTTACCCTCGGCGATTACCGCGTACTTGCCTTTGCGGATTGCTTCTTTGGCGAAGTGCAGGCCAAAAACGTGCCGCGACTTATCGTAAAGCGGCGTGCTCGGCGTGTTGATGTATTTTGGCCCGTTGGGGTCGGTTTGCAGCTGGCGGGCGGTAAAACCGATGATCCGCCCCTGCGGGTCGGCCAGCGGAATCATAATCCGGCCGCGGAACATATCTACTGCACCACGGTAGCGCTGGGCGGACAACCCGGCGGATTTAATTTCGCCATTAGAAAAGCCTTTGCCGCGCAAAAATTGAGAGAGCGCCGTGCCGCCATCCGGGCTGTAGCCAATCCGCCACTCCAGTGCCGTCTGTTTGCTAAAGGCGCGTTCTTGCAGCGCGTACTCTAGCGCCGGGCGGTGCCTGCTAAACTGCACCTGGTAAAAATGCGCCGCGGCTTCCAGCACCGCAAACAAACGCTCTTTTTCGTTTGCCCGCGGTCCATGGCTCTGGCCTAGGCGGCGATACTGTTCCAGATCCACCCCGGCTTTGCGCGCCAGCAGTTCTAGCGCGCCCTTAAAATCCAGCCCTTCCATTTCCATTACAAAGCTGAACATATTGCCGCCTTTGCCGCTGCTAAAATCGTGCCAGATCTGCTTTTCGGGGCTAACCATAAAGCTGGGCGTGCGCTCGTTACTAAACGGACTCAACCCCTTAAAATTGCGTCCGGCGCGCTTAAGCTGCACGTACTGTCCCACAACATCCTCGATGTTCAGGCGATTCTTTATTTCCTCCACGGCATCCATTTATCTTATTGTACTCTATTCCACCCCTGGAAGATAACGCTCACGCGCCGCTGTGGTTTGTGGTTAAATACCTGTATGCCGCCGCAGCAAAATAATTCGGGAAATCAGTACGATTTCATCATTAGCCCGGGCAAGCCGCCTAAGAAATCACTCGTACCTTCACTGGGAGGCGATTTACCGTTTGGGCGCAAACTGGTTTTTATCATCGGCGGCGGCTTGGTGCTAATTATCCTTATTTGGATTGTGGCCAGTTTGCTCGGCGGCGGTAGCAGCGGCGGCCTAACCCGGATCGTGCAACAAGAAACGGAAATCGCCCGAGTGGCCACCGAAGGGAGCGAGGCGTCGCGCGCAGACATTAAAAACGCGGCCGTAAACACTCAGCTCAGCCTTACCAGCCAACGGCAGGCGTGGCTTCAGTTTTTAGCCAACCGAGGCACCACTGTAAGCGACAAAGAGCAAAAACTGCTGGCTAATCCGGCCACCGACCAACAGCTTGAAACGGCTCGTTCCAACAACGCCTTCGACAAAACATTCCTTGAGATAATGCGGTCGTACCTTACAGATTACTCTGCCGCGTTGCAGCAAACCTTCGCCAGCAGCATTGCGGCCGAGCGCGAATTGCTGCAAACTCACTTCGACGAAGTCCAGCTGCTTCTTGAGCAGCTACCCAAAAGCTAAGCCCCCATATATCCGATAAAGGCACCTCGGAAGCACAAAATGTGTTATTTAAACACATTTTGTGACCCGCACGTGCCGTATCGGATATATGGGGGCTTAGCTTTTGGGTGATTTTGATACAAGCTGGTAAGAATGCCGGACTAAATCCTGAACATCTTCCCAGCCAAGCTGTCCGGTTAGTAGCAGTGTGTTCCAGAGTTTTTTGTTTAGGTGGTAACCGGGCATCACGCTCTCGTAGCGCTCGCGTAGCGCCTCGGCCAGCTGCGGGTCGCACTTTAAGCTCAGGCGCACGGGTTTGCTTTTTTCCTCCACCAGCGCAAACATTTTATCACCCACCTTGTACACCGCCACGCCTTCACCAAACGGATAATCCAGCCGCGCATTCGGCATGCTCAGTAAATATTCCTCAACCTCTTTGTGGGTCATCTTACTTCTTTCCGAAGACGCTCCAGGTAATGTTGCAGCTCGGCGATGGAGGCTTGGATGTCGTCGAAAGCGCGGTGGACATCCTTTTTCTCGAACTCGTAGCCGTACTTGCCTTGCATGAGCACCTTGAACGCGCTGACATCAAGCATGCGGTAGTGCAGCTTAAGGTCGAGCGCCGGCCACCAGTGCTTTATAAAATTACGGTCGTTGTGTATGGAGTTGCCGGCCAGCACCGCCGGTTCGCGGCCAAACTCGGACTCGACCAGCGCCACCAGCTCTTTCTCTACCTCGCGCAGCGGCTTGCCGTGCTCTAGCTTTTTCACAAAATCGTCGCGGTTGTCGGGGAACTCTTTCCAGAAATTGTTTTTCTGCATGCGCTCCAGCACCACATCACGCTTATGACTAACGCGCGCCTCGTAGCTGGCCAGCGTTTTAAAATCAAAATCGGTAACTTCGGCGGCCACCTCCAAAATTACGTCGCGCGCCGGCTCCAGCCCGGTCATTTCCAGATCCACCCACAGCAGCTTGGTCGGCTTGATTTTCTTGAGGTCTTGCATTGTCGGTAATTATAACACTTACAGTAGCTAAACGTTTGCCAGTATATCCTTAACAGCCGGTGGGAGGCCGCGCATAAACACGTATCTTTGCGGGTTGCGCTTGCCGGGAACGCCCTCTAAAAGCCCTTGCTTGCGGAGCTTTCGCAGACCCCTTGTAGCTCCATTTTTTGGTAATGAGCCGGCGATTTGCGTTGCGTCGTACAAATAAGCACGGATCATAGTGGTAAAGCTGGCTTTCGGCAACCCCTTCATTTCAGCAAATCGCTGCTGGAACCGATCGTCATCAACTGTCGTGTAGACAGCGGGATACCGCTGGCGAAACCACTGTGCAGCCGAGGCGGCTAAGGCCTCTTCCAGTTCGCGCCGACCGTACTGTATAGGATTTTCCCCGTACAGCATGTCGTGCAAATACAGTGCTACATGAAGTGAAGCTTCGTCTGTCGCGAGTAGTTCGGCATGCTTTATAGTATGTTCAGCCAACTCAAGCCCATGGTTTATTAGTAAGTTCTGGTAGAATTGCGCAAATACCTGTCGCTCTTTAGAACCGGGTCGCTCGGCATCGCGCCGTTCGCGCAAGGCATTTGCAATGGACAACAATCTCTCGGTTTGCTCCTCTGGTAAAGCGTCCGCAAGAGCTGCTAGTTCGCTTGCCGGGCGAGTGCAGTCTTGCATATACTGGTGGGCGCTCCGAGCCAGGGCGCTACGGGAACGCAAAGTGGGTTCGGATGTAGGGTGTTTAATGTGCAGCGCTTCCTCCGCCTTCGATGCGCGAGCGGCTTGGTTTGCTTGGGTATTTTCCGTAAACGTCTGAACGGCTCGCCCAATTCCTTCGCGGTCAGCCAGAAGATTTATAAGATCGAGTAGCTCAATTCCATCCGGCCGCTCAATTTTTTGACCCATGCCGATTATAATCCGCCGCTGGTGTACATCTAACAGCTGCTTTGTCAGCGTGCCAGCCAGCTCCTCGCAGCCAGGCAAAACCTGGCCGTCGGCGCAAATTCGCTCCAGAGACCATGCCAGCATCCAGGCGGCCAGCGAGCGATCATCCCCTTCCACATTAGGATTATCGATGTAACGCACGCCTGTACCGTGCCTCCGGGCAACTCTCTGCGAAAGCGTGCTGTGCAGCAATGATTCGTGACGAGCCCGAGGAAATACACCTAACCGCGAGGCGCTCACAGCCAACTCTCCTACCGTGCGCTCATGCCTGCGCAATCTATCGGCGGCCAGCAGCATATACGGAAGAGGGATTGCTTCGGGAGATTCGTATTGCGATATAGCCTGGCCGAGCTGCTCAGCGCCAACCTTGGTGCGCGGTGGGCTCTGCCCGATAGCTTGCGGCTGCAAGCGGGCAACCGCTTCGATAGTCGTCTGTTCCAAGAAAGGATGCATTTCAGGAAGAGGCTCGCCGTTAAAAGCGGCTACAAAAGCAGTATCGACTCCGCCCAGATTCCACCCGCTAGCGTGTTCCGATCTCAACTCCGACATTTATATAATCATGTACTTTTATACCAAAAATGTCAAAACTTTATCGCTTGCTTGTAAAATCCAGGGCGCAGGAGTTGATGCAGTAGTGTTTGCCGCTGGGTGAATCGCTGGCCTCGAACATGTGGCCAAGGTGGCTGCCGCAAACGGTGCATATAACTTCGGTGCGCTGCATGCCTAACGATTTATCCGGTTCGAGTTTGACCGCGCCCGGAACGGCCTCGGAAAAGCTCGGCCAGCCTTCCAGCCCCGGATCGGTCGACTCGTACTTGGCGCCGCTTTTAAAAATCACGTTGCCGCAGGCGGCGCACTGGTAGTCGCCGGTTTTGGTATTTTGCAGCAGCTCGCCAGAAAATGGCACTTCGGTGCCTTTCTCACGCAGCACATGGTACTGCTCAGGTGTCAGTTTTTTCTTCCACTCTTCGTCGCTGAATTTCATCCCACCTAATCCTTTTTTTTCGCTAGTTTGTCCAATCGCAACAATTTGTATCCGACGTAAATAAGAATGGCGACCATTATAAAGGTAAACAGCGAGTACGCAATCGCGCCCCAGCCGATGGCCACTTCTTTACTACCAATGGTCATCATAAAAGTCTTGGCGCTTAGGGCTTGCTGACCCGGCAGCAGCAGCTCGGTAACGGGGTTTACGAAACTGGCCATAATGGTGTCCACCACGGCTTTGATTTGAATACCGAGCACCAAACCGATACCAATGCTAATAACGCTTTGCTCGCGCAAAAATTCGGTGAAGCCGCTGACTTGTTTTCTGGCCTGGTTGGTAACGACTTCGTTCACTGCTTCGGCGGCGGCACCTGGGCTCAGGTTGCTCAGCTTGGTTTTAATTTCCTCTACCTGACGGTGCTTTTCGGCCGGAGGGAGACTCTTCTTGTCGTCATTTGGTTGGGTTGCCATATTGTAATTATACCGCAACTTCTTACGAGATATTCGGCACGCCGGGCACTATCGCAAATCCACCGCAAAAATGGCGTTCTCCGTTTTGGCTTTCGATGGCTACTACCCCTGGAACAAACTACATTTTTTCTGGAGCAGTAATGCCTAGGATCGTTAGGCCGTCTTTTAGCACATCTGCGTACAAAGCGACTAGTTGCGTACGGGTTGCTTGGCGATCGCTGCCGACGACACGGTTGTGTTCGTAAAAACGGTTGAAGGCTTGGGCGAGTTCGTACAGGTAGGTGCAGACGTGGTGCGGCATAAGCTCTTGGACTGCTTTTTGCAGGACTTCCGGGTAATCGCTAATTTTGCGCGCCAGTGCTCGTTCGCCGGGTTCGAATCCCTCATCCCCAGCCATGCGTCCAGGTGCGGCCTTAGCCAAAATACTGCGTGCGCGGGCGTGGGCGTACTGCAAATACGGCCCGCTGTTGCCCTCCAAGCTAACAGACTCAGCCGGATTGTAGATGATATCTGCGCCGATGCGCTGTTTCAAAAACGCGTACTTTACCGCGCCTAGCACCGCTTGCTCGTCGTCCCTGCCAGTGGTTTGCTTGTTAGCTTCGGCTGCGGCCTTGAGTACATCGATTGCTCGCAAAAAATTCCCTTTGCGGCTGCTCATCTTTACGCCGCCTTGCAGTTTTACCAACCCGTGCGTCAAATGTTTGACGCCGGCAGTCAAGTCTGGCGCAAACTGTTCAATGCTCTTCATCACTACCGCTAAATACTGCTCCTGCTCGTTGCCGGTAATATAAATCGATACATCGTAGTGGTAGTCCTGCCACTTGCGTATGATAAGTCCGACATCTTTGGCTTCGTACGTTGGCAGGCCACCAGAGTTGATGAACACGCGAGTGTGCAGGTCGTGCGCCTCGCCCTTAAAGACAACGGCGCCGTCACTTTCTTCGTAAACACCTTTGGCGAGCTGTTCCTTTACTGTTGCAAGGCCAAGTGACGCCGTTTGACTTTCGGGATAATACTTCTCAAATTTGGTGCCGATGCGAGCATAAAATTCGTCAAAATAATCGTAGCTCCATTGGCGGCAGGTCCAATAAATTTGTGCGAACGGCGTGTCGTAATCCTCTTCGTTGTGCAGTTGATACACTCGTTTGTTTAGGGCGATAATTTCTGCTTTGGCCGTTTCGTTTTCTTCGTAAGCCTGCGTGCCCGCGACGTAGCATTTTGCCATCCATTCGGCATGTTGATCTGGCGCGATCTGCTGCAACTTCTCGGGGTTTTCGCCGCCTAGTTTTTGCAAAATTGCCCACATGGTTTTAGCCACATGCAGGCCGACATCGCCGCCAAAATTCACGCGGTGCACTGTGCCACCGGCAACCTCAACCAAATTTGAGATAGCATCGCCTACCACGCTGGTGTACAAATGGCCGGCGTGCAGTACCTTGAATGGATTTGGGTCGGAATATTCGCTAACGACGGTTTTGCCTTCGTAGAGAATCGGCTTCACCACCGGCGCGCCCAGCGCTTGGTCCAGCACCAGCCGGTCACTCAAGCGAATATTGATAAATCCAGGCCCGGCAACGGTCACTTCTTGTACATCGGGCGTCAGCGCCTCGAACAACAACGGCACTAGCTCCTCGGCGATATCGCGCGGGCTTCGCTTTAACTGGCCAGCCAACTGCATGGCTACGTTTGTGGCGTAATCGCCAAACTGCTCATCGGCTATTGTTAATTCTGGCCGCACTTGTAGCGCAAAGTGTTTAGTAACGACTTTGCTCAAAATCTCACGGATCTCTTCCATTAGTTTCAGTATAACAGATATGTCAGTGCTTTTGCGTGCGGGCGGCGCGCAGCATGTGCCACACTACGATGTATACGCTGGCAAGCAGCACAAAAAAGCTGAAGGTGGTGGAGAAAACTTGCGGATGGGCGCTTGGGTTGATAATCCGGTCGGACACGTCAAAAATTACGCTGGCCGGGTTGAATAAAATATCCCAGGTGTTCCAGCGCAAATCGCGGCCGATGTAAATTGCAAAACTGGCAAGCAGCAGCACCCCGCCCACCAACAGCGCGCTCGCGCGCCGGCTAAGGCGCTTCAAAAACTCCTGATGTACCAAAAACAAACTGAGGTAACCGAGCATCAGGCCGTTCAAAATAAACGAAGTAAACATTACGACATCGAACAAAACATAGAGACGCGGCACTTCGTACAGATGAATGTAGTCGGTCAACATATAAAAGCTGTTGGGCAAAAAAAGTACCCACGCCACCGTTATGGCCAGCGGCAGCCAGTTCGACCAAAGCCGGCTGCGCAGCACCTTGGCCAGCCAAAGTACCAGCGCCAGCGGAATCCAGGCCAAAAATAGATTCCACACCAGGTATGAATAAGCAAACTCGCTGTTATCGATGCCGGCAATCAAATACAACACCAGGCTCACCGCGTTGGCGCCGAGCAGCGCCAACCCCAGCCGTAACCGCGAAGACATATAAAACTTCATCCTCTCATTATACCTTGCCCGGGGTGGCACGTACGAAACACTCTTGTCCGAAGGCTCCCTCTTGGTCGGCCTGCGGCACAGCGCGCAGCACGCGCTCCATTTGGGAGGGCATGGCCGCCAGCGCGCGTAACTTTTGCCGGAGTAACGGCGCCGGCAACTCCAGAGCAATCGCACAGTCCTCCGCCGCTTCCAGTGGCGGTTTGTCGATACTAAAAAACAGGTTTATTTGTTTGTCCAGCGGAACTAAAAATTGTTCGTACTGCTTTGGCTCATAAACGGCATGGAAAACGGCTGGCTGGGGTGCGGTGCGCCGTACGGCCGTATCCACCCACTTGCTAACTGTTTGATGGTCGGGGTGGCCGGTTAGACCATCGGAGCCAAAGGTGACAATACTTTTTGGCCGAACGGTGTTGATGAGTTTGGCGATCTTCTCTGCTGCCGCGGCGTGGTCGGCTGTAGCGCAGTGGCCATCGCGGTAGCCAAGCCAGTGGTGCTCGGTAATACCCAAAAGCTGCAAAGCCGCCGCTAGCTCTTTGGCGCGGATGTCGCCTATCCGCGCGCTCGGCCAGCGCGATTCGTCCGGCGTCTGCCCCTTTTCACCCCTAGTGGCAGTGACGCATACTACGCGCTGGCCGTTTTGCACTGCGGCTGCTAGCAACCCGCCTGCCACAAACGTCTCGTCATCCGGATGCGCCCACACCGCCAAAACCGCGCCCAGGCGCTTAACATCCGCGGCCGCAACTACGGACATAAAATTATTTATCCAATTCTAGTTTTAACTTTTCTACTAAATCTACTGGTGTTGGATCCAGACCGTTCAGAAGTGCCAAATACAAACTGGTAAAATCGCCCATGATGGCCGCCCATAGAAGCTGCCGGGGAATTGTATCACCCATAACTTCTACAACCTCTGGTGCCGGCCGCTTGCCAGAGAGCAGCCTTTCCGTAACTTCAAATCGTTTCTGCACACGCGGCTGTTCAAGCCTGGAGCGAAGCTCTATAACCGCATACGGCTTAGAAATAGGGTGGCTGCTCCAACCTATAAACTCGTTGTGGTTAAACTCGGGGAGTTGGTTCCACCAAGCGACGTTTTTAGCGTTTTCATTTATACAAATCTTCCACTTGTTGGCAGCGGGCGCCAGTTTCGGACCGCTATAGACGACCACACTCTTCCCCATAAGTTCAAGCGCCAGACGTTTGGCTGGATTCTTCTCGGTCGGTACGGTCGGCTCCCATGCGTCTACTTGACCCCCTACCCATTCTCCCGCTTCTCGCATCTCTTGCAGGCTGCCCTGAGGCACCAACCCAAGCGCTTCTAGCAGCTGTAAACTGGCGCTCAAAAAATAGAACGACGACATCCGGGGCTGGATGCCTCCTGGAATATGGAATAAAGGATAGTTTGATCGCTTGGCGCGTTCTACCAGCTTGCCGCCCGCGGCAAATACTGCTATCTGTGCACCCCTTTGTTCAGCATCGTCGAGCGCCGAAAGCGTCTCTTCGGTGTTGCCCGAATAGCTTGAAGCGATAAAAAGAGTGTTTCCATTTACATAAGAGGGCAGACTGTAGTTGCGTACAATTTCAAACGGCACTGCCAGGCCTGGCCATGAGCTCAAAAAAACCGCGTACAAGGCCGACCCGCCCATACCGCCAAGCACTACATTGTGTACTGCATCTTTTTGTTCGAAGGCCACATCAAAGTTATGCAATAATTGTTTCCATTGGCCACCAACCACTCCCAGAGCGTCCTGTTTATCTTTTTGATGAATGTACTTTAGGTCGTCGAGCATTGCGGTCATTTAAAATCCTTGTGCTTACATTGTGTTGTGCTGTATTATTATAGCAATTACTTGCGTAACAAATTGAGTGGAGCTTATGTACGACGATCCCAACGCAAACAACCAGGGAGACAACACTCCGCCGCCAATGGCGGACACACCTATAGCCAACGACGGGCCGGGGGCTTTAAGCGATTCTACGCCGGCTGACGATACGTCTTCTTCCGGTACCGGCGTGGACTTTACGGCGCCGGCGGCCACGCCGCAGGACAACAGCGGCCTTGGCAGCATATTCGACGACGCCCCGGCTGAGTCCAGGCCTTCCGACAAACCCCAAGCCGCTGGCATCCCGGCAGACACCACTTCCGAGCCAAGCGACTTGCTAGACCTAAAACGCCAAGCGCTCGAACAGCTAACTCCGCTGGTCGACCACCTAGACCAAACTCCCAAAGAAGAGTTCCGCACCACCATGATGATGATCCAAGCTACCGACAACCAAGGACTTGTAAAAAAGGCGTTTGACGCCGCACAGAAAATCGAGGACGACAAAGAGCGCGCTCAGGCGTTTCTGGACATCATCAACGAAATAAACTACTTTACCCAACAGCACCAGGAATAGTACGCGCTCCTAGGCCACACTAAAAAGACCGGGCGAACCCGGTCTTTTTGTATGTTTGTTTGAGTTTATTGTAGCACCTAGTGCTACATCATGCCCATGCCGGACATGTCGGGAGCGCCTGCGGCTTCCTTCTTTTCCGGCACTTCTACTACCAGCGCACCCATGGTCATGCTGGTGCCGGCGATGGAGACGGCGTTTAACAAAGCCTCTTTGGTAACGCGGGCAGGGTCAACCACGCCTACGGCCTTGAGGTCTACCAGCTTGCTGGGGTCGTTGACGTTGACGCCCATCCCCGATTTGGCGGCGCGGACTAGCGGCAGCCATTCGTCGGCGTTGAGGCCGGCGTTGGTTAGCAGTACGCGGAATGGTTGCTCCAGCGCTTGCTTGAGAATTACTTTGCCAGCCGAGATGGTGGCATCGTCGTGGTTACTAACAGCGATAGTGGCACTCAGGTTTACGAAGGTGACGCCACCGCCGGGCACCACACCTTCGGCCAATGCGGCCTTCACGGCGGCTACGGCGTCGTCCACGCGGAATTTCTTTTCCTCAATCTCAGTTTCGGTAGCGCCGCCGACTTTGATTACAGCCACTTTGCCGCCCAAAGCAGCGCGGCGTTTGTCCAGCTGCTCGCGGTCGTACTCGCTGGTGCTGCTGGCGGCCTGAGCGCTAATTTGCTTGATGCGCGCGTTCACGTCGGCAACTGTACCGGCACCTTCGATTATAGTGGTGCCGTCCTTGCCAACAATCACCTTGCGGGCGGAGCCGATCATGCCCAGCTCCACACTCTCGAAGGTGTGGCCGAGGTCTTCGGAAATCACCGTCGCGCCGGTAAGGATGGCGATGTCTTCCAAAATATCTTTGCGGCGGTCGCCAAAGCTCGGCGCCTTAACCGCAACGGTATTAAACACACCCTTAAGGCGGTTCAAAATGAGGGTGGCCAGCGCTTCGCCTTCAACTTCCTCAGCAATAAGCACGAGGTCTTTCTTGCCCGATTGCGCCAGCTTCTCGAGCACCGGCAGGAACTCCTGGATTGAGCTAATTTTTTTGTCGGTTACTACAACCGCCGGCTTGGTGTAAACAGCTTCCATGCGGGCGGTGTCGGTCACCATGTAGGGGCTGACGTAGCCCTTGTCGAAGGTGAAGCCCTCGACCACTTCACTTTCGAGCGAAAGTCCCTGGCCTTCTTCTACTGTTACCACACCGTCGCGGCCGACTTTGTCCATAACGTCGGCAATGAGGTCGCCAATTTGGGCGTCACCGGCCGAGATAGTTGCCACTTCGGCGATGCGCTTTTTGTTGGCGGCAATGTCTTCGCGCATGCCGTCTAGCTTGGCGATCACCTCGTGCGCGGCAGCCTCCAAACCTTTGCGGAGCAACATCGGGTTGTGGCCGGCGGCAATAAGTTTGTTCGCCTCGTTCAGAATATGGTAGGTCAGCACGGTTACGGTGGTGGTGCCATCACCGGCGACGTCGTTCATTTTGCTGGCGGCTTGTTTGATCAACTCGGCACCAACCTTGTAGCCCAGAGTTTCGTCGTCAACGTCGCCCAGCTCTACACCTTTAGCGACGGTAACGCCGTCGTGCGTAACGGTCGGCGCGCCGTAGCTTTTGCTAATCACCACGTTGCGGCCCTTGGGACCCATGGTGGTTTTAACTGCGTCATACAAAATTTGTGCACCGGCAAGCACACGCTTGCGGGCATCGTCGTCGTAAAATACTTTTTTAGCCATCTGTAAATCCTCCTATTTAATCGTCGCTAGGACGTCTTCTTCTTTAACTAGCAGGTATGATTTGCCGTCGACCTTAACTTCGGTTTCGCTGTAGTTTTTGTACAAAATGCGGTCGCCGACTTTTACGGTCATCGGCACACGCTCGTTGTCGTCGCCCACTTTGCCCGGGCCAACAGCTGCCACCTTGGCTACTTTCGGCTTTTCGGCCGCGCCGTTCGGCAAGTACAGGCCGCTGGCGGTTTTGGTGCTGGCCTCTTCGGCCTGGGCGACAATGTAGTCGCCAAGCGGATTGATAGTTGCGCTCATGTAAATCCTCCTTAGTTCTTGATTCTCAAGAGCGTTAGCACTTACAAGTCAAGAGTGCCAACGCATCAGCACTCACTATAATAGAGCGCCAACTTCCCTGTCAAGCATTACCGCAGCAAGTCGATTTTGATGTCCGGTTTATACTTTTTGGCCAGGCCGCCGTCCAGCGTTACGAACCGCTTGCACCCCTCGCGCACGGCGCAAGCCACCTGCAGCGCGTCCTCAAAATCGTTACCTTCGAGTCGCTTGAAAGCCGCATGGCCGTCCTCCGGCAGCACCGGTAGCCATACAAACAGGTCCAGAAAATGTTTCGTGACCAAAAAGCTCACCATACTGTCAATTATCTAGTCAAGTTGAACTTACTAGCGGAGCGCTCGCAGGGCTTTGCGGGCTTCGGCAGCTTCATCCCAGGAGACTTTTTTTACGCGGTCGGGGTTGGTGTCGTCCTGTTGTAGGTGTCGCAGTTCGGCGGCTTTGGGACCTGGCCGTAAAATGTCTTTTTCGTGGCCTTTGCCCAGTAACATTACCGTGTCACCTTTTCTGGCCCGCTTAAGGATAAACTTAATCGCCTCGCGGCGGTCGTGTACTAGAAAGAGATTTTTATCCTGCTTTTTTCCAGCCGCTTCTGCGCCTTTGGCGATGTCTTGCAGGATTGCCTGGCCGTCCATGTCGCGGTCGTCCTCTTCGGTGAGCACCACTTCGTCGGCGTATTTGCCAGCGAGCTTGCCCTGCACGGCGCGCTTGGCTTCGTCGCGACGTCCCGCCGAGCCAAACATCACTAGCAAACGGCCTTTTATAACCGGTTTGATATCTCTGAATAATTTTTCGAAACTGTCGGGCGTGTGTGCGTAATCGATTATTACGCTAAAGTCCTGCCCTTCGCTAATATTCGTCATGCGGCCTTCTACACCCTTTAGCGCGGCAATTCCCTGCTCGATCCGTTCACGACTCAAGCCCAGCGCACGGCCAACTCCAACGGCGGCCAGCGAGTTATATACGTTAAAGCTCCCCGGCAAATTGCAGGTTATGTCGTAGTTGTCGCGGTCAACAGCCAGCCCGTAGGTGACGCCCTTTGGAGTCAGTTTTACTTTTTTAGCCTGCAGATCGCCCTTGCCAATGCCGTATGTGATGGAGGTTTTAGTGGCAGAACTAAACGCCTTGGCGTTAGGGTCGTCGGCGTTCACAATACCGGTTTTGAGTCCTGGGTAGCGGTTTGTCTGAGTAAAAAGTTGGCGCTTGGCGGCCAGGTAGCGCTCGAACGTACCGTGATAATCCAAATGCTCGTGAGTAATATTGGTCATCACCGCAATCTCGAACGGCAAGCCCCACACGCGGTGTTGCCCCAGCGCATGGCTCGTCACTTCTAAAACCAGCCATTCAATCCCCTGCCCGCGCAGCTGTTTGATGCGGCTTAGTATTGCGCCTGGCCCGGGAGTGGTTACGTGGTCTTTGTTTTCCTTAATATCCAGCCCGGCGCCGTACGCCACAGTTGTCATCAATCCAACCTTAAACCCGGCCTCGTGCAGCATACGGTGGATCAAAAAACAGGTAGTGGTTTTGCCGTTGGTGCCAGTAACCCCAATAACTTTCAGCCCGCGCGCCGGGAAACCATGGCGCGCGTTCATCAGCATCGCCTCAGCCAAATGCCCGTAGGGCTCAATTTTCTGAAACGTCTTTTTGGGAACAATTCTTTTGATTAGCCGACGCATAGCGATAACCTTTTACTAGATTAAGTATACTAAACCTCGGCACTATTACCGATCTTCTGGACGAACCGCTTTCGGAGCTGCCTTTGCAGACATAACTCCAATGGCTAACGACCCAGCTACTAGCACAACTTTAACTGCTGCGGGCTGCAACTTTTCAGCAAACTGTCTAAACTCCCGCCGAACATTTGTGACCCACTGTCCGGCCTTTCTAAGCCGCTCGTGTAATTCTTCTTGTTTCAGCCTACTTTGTTCCGTTTTTGCTTCGACTTGCATCGACGCGTAATGTAATTTTGCTTTTGCCGTCTCCACAGCTTGTTGCTCTAGCGGTGTCAGCGGCTCCTCTTTGCCTGGGAAGAGCATCTCCGTAATGGCATAATCTGTAGGCACTTCGCCGCCCTTACCGATGCCACGCTCTATTTCGTACAGTGTTTCTAGCTTTCTAGTAACGGCTTCCACATTGGCTAGTTGTTCGGCATTGAGCTCAGACTGGTCAGCTTTTGTGCTTCGCAGGTAGTCACTACGCGCCGCCCGGCTTTCAAAGCCCTTTTTCGCCAGTGCTATCCAGGGCTTGTTGGTCACGCTTGAGCCGCGCACCATCTTTTCGGGATACATGCTGTCGGCAACCGCTTCTTGGTCTGGCTTTAGGTTCGCAATCATGAGCATGCTCTTGAGGGTTTCGGCTCGTCGTCTGCCTGGGTCTTCTTCCGCAAATGGTTTTGCGTATTCTGTGCGCTTCCCGGTTTTGGGGTTGACCACCATTGCCCGGCCAGGAATCCAAGCCGCTTGCGACAATACCTGTGTGTCGTCTCCTTCAGAAAAACCCACGGGGCGAATTGATGTCCCGTTGTGAATTGGCAGCGGAACGCTTGCCCTAGCCGACACTTTCGAACGCTGAGCTAAAACCTTGTCGGCGTTAATTCCCTGCTCGGCAAGCTGGTTTCTCGAGAAGCGGCTGAGCGCAGCCAGCCGGTCAAGCGCGTGCGTATCAAGTGGTGTGCCGTATGGGGCAAGGCTGCGCACAACCTCGTACGCCCGGTGAATAACTGATTTACTGGGTTCTTGCTTAGGATTAGCTCGGAAATAGTCGGACATCGTTTGTGGTTTTCCAGTTCTTGCGCTCTCTTGTAGTAGTGCCTGTCTGGATTTTAAAAGCAGCACTTCATCTTCAGTCTTCCGAACCCAACGCCACGGGCTGGCAGTTGCTGCCAATGTCTGGACAGTGCTTTCCGGTATATCTGCGCCTTCGGGGCTATAGTGACGCCGACCCACATATTCTGCTTCGTGATTGTAGGCAAGTTTATGCTGCACACTACCCGACATGTCCTGAACCTCCATCTGTTCAGCAACAGTAGGAACATGCCCTTCATTCAACATAATTGCTAGTTCCTGCGCGCGCTCAGCAAAAGTGAGGGGATATTCTTCGTGAGCGACGTCAGATGGCGACGAAGGCGAGGTGTCTGGCGTTAAAGTTGGTGATTGCATGTTTATTAAATAGTATTTATGTTTGAATGTACTCTTGTATTTAAGCATAAAACTACATAAAAATCAACTACGTGCTCTTGTAATAAAAACACAGCCCTATGTAGGGCTGTGTTTGCACATATTCGGGGTTCGCTACTGGAGTGCCTTCATGTCTTCCTTAAGACCATCGATCTCCTCTTGATAAATCCGACGTATGTCTGGAAAGATTTTCTCCATATCTTCCATTGCGGATTCATTGTTGTTTGCGAACACTTGTTCCAGCTGACCCTTTTGCTCGTCGGTCAGCTCTTGCGCAAGTCGCAGGCTCACCCGCTTATTTAGTGTACTGAAGACGGTTACAAAAAACTGCTTTTGCTCTTCTTCTGAGAGATTTTCAACCCCTAGTTCTTTAACGAATGCTGTGAAATCCATGGTTTTTGTTCCTTTACTTTTTTATTTTTTAGCTAGATTTTGACTATTCGAATGCTGCCATACTAGTTGTTTTAAACAACTCATCCATTAATTGTCGCACAACGGCTGCAGGAATCGAAGCCTGTTGGGCGAGCATGGTCACCAGCTCTTCCCTACCCGCGGCGGGGAGTTCCCGCAACACTTGGGCGTTCTCTGCTACCCATCCTTGTAGAACTGCCTGCTTCTGGTTTGCGACATAGGCAAGAGCATCTGGGTCGTTAAGGCCAGTTGCTTTAATTTGACTCAACTCTGTAGTCGCATCCTTCGCCAATGTTTCAACTGCTTTGGTTTGAAAGGCTTTCAGTGAGTCAGCTGTATCTGGCATCTGCTCCGCGATGCGTTCGGCAAGCTGGTCGGCTACCTGGTCGGGCTGCATGAGCACCCAGCCATCGGCTCGCTTAGAGGTAATAGCTGCTAGCTCGCTAGTTGAAAGCTTGTGGCCTGGTTCAAACCTAATCGCGTCTGTCAGGTTATTCGGATCTGCCAGATAAACGCCATCCGGATACTCGCTCGAGTCTACGGCTGCCTCGGCCACGTGCCAGTTGCTGCCAGTAATTCGCAGGTCACCCCCGTCTGTCATCAGGGCGGCGCCGCGCATCTTGACATTAATTCCATTTTTATCCATGTACTCAAGTGTATTTTCGATACCTCTTAGGGTCTGGCCATTGCTCCAATTCTCGGCGTTCTGAACTTTACTCCAGTAATACTTGCCTTCGCCATCAAACTGCGTAGTTAACTTCTGTGTGTTGGCGTCGGGGTTGAAGTTCTCCAAACCCGGCACTTGGTTGCCCTGGCCATTGTCTATAAGTGCCTTGATGTATTCTTTTTGAGCCTCGTTAATTTCTGCAGGTGAAAGGTTTATTGTTTCTTTGCCAACCGCACCCTTCACTGCGCTTGCGGCCTCACCGCCACCGAAAAATCCGGTGTAACCAGCAATTGATGCGCCAGCTGCGAAACCAACGACCCCACCCACTCCTGCACCTATAGCACCTCCAACAGCTGTTTTACCCAGAACCATGCGTCCCATGGCGTCACGATACTCGCGTGAATGACCGTGCCAGTCGGCGTCTTCCTGGAGCTCCTTGCCCCGATTTTCGTCTTGTGCGTAGCGGGTGCGCACGGCTTCTTGCAAGTTGTCCTGTGCGACCTTGTGCTGCTGGGTAAAGTAGGCTTTTGTTGTGCCGACCGCAAGACCAGCCCCGGCACCAATAAGACCCTTCGTCACTGCGGCGGCGCCCATAGCCGCACCGGCCGCAACACCGAGGACTATTCCACCAGTAAGCACGACGGCTCCAGCCGCTGTAAGGCCTATGACAGCCTTCTTATGTTTCTTGAGGAATCCGACGAAACCTTCGATTCCCTGGCCAACCTTTGCAGCAAATCCCTTTACCTCGGTGTCAGCAAGCTCAATGCGCGTATCGGCAACAGCTTCGTTAACTAAAGCATTTAATCTGAGACGGCTTATGCCTGCTGCTTCAAACTCCTCGGTGCGATTGTCCACCTTTGCCTTTAGCGCATCTTGTGCCTCTTTTAAGGCATTTGATGTTTTTTTCTTGCCGAATCCTACCTTGCTTTCAAGCTCCTTTTTAAGGCGTGCAACTTCTGAGATGCTTTCAAACATGTCTGGAAAATCTTCTTTAGTAAAAGCCGGAGCCTCTGAACCGCCGCCATCGCCACCTTCTCCGCCGCCCATAGCCGGAACGGCTGTTACTGGCTCGATGCCCCCAAGCCCCTCATCGCTCTGCGAGCCGCTGTAATTGTGACCGTAGTAAATCGTGCCATTGTTAGGGCGTCCTTCAATAGCTAGATCCTCAACTACCTCAGCGTCTATCACGTCAGGACGCGTTGCAGCCGGAGGATGATAATGACCCTCATCGACGAGCTCACCCTCTATAACTTCGTGTCCAGTGGCTGATCCTTCACCGTGAGCATGTCCCTCGTGCGCGTGAGGCAAACCGTGTTGTTCTAGTGCTCCGTTGCCTTTGCCGGTACCTTCTGGTAGTTCTAGCGATGGATTAGCTCTGCTCTCGTTACTCATATGTAGGATTTCCTTTCTTAACTTTTTGTACTTTTTATTTGTTTTTGAATAGCAACATTTAAGCACGAATTGTGCTATTTGTCAATGCGTAAAACATAATCTTGTTGTCTACGCAAGAATAGGCTGCATGCTAAATGTGATATCCTTAGCGCATGGTTGTTCTAGGGATTGAGACGAGTTGCGATGAGACGGCCGCTGCCGTTGTTGAAGACGGCAAAATCATGCTGTCTAACGTAGTGGCCAGCAGCATGGATATACATATAAAATACGGGGGCGTAGTGCCGGAAATTGCAGCGCGCAGCCATATTGAGGCGATTATGCCGGTTATCCAGCAGGCGCTCGACGATGCCGGCTGTACATGGGACGATATCGACGCAATCGCCGTCACCTACGGCGCCGGGCTAAACGGTAGTTTGCTTGTTGGTGTTCTGGCGGCGCGCACGCTGGCTATCATAAGGGAAAAGCCGCTTTATGCAATTAACCACGTTGAGGCGCATTTGTACGCCAATTTTCTCACTAAAACCTCGCTGGCCGGCTACAGTCTTCCTGCCAAGCAGCCGCGATTTCCCATCCTTGGCCTGATTGTCTCTGGCGGACACACGCAGCTGGTGCTATTTCGGAACCACTTTGACTACACGTTGCTTGGTCAAACGCGGGACGACGCCGTGGGCGAAGCGTTCGACAAAGTGGCTAAGATTTTAGGGCTTCCCTACCCTGGAGGGCCAAGCATCTCTGCCGCCGCCGAGCACGGTAATGCTGCCGCTTTTAGGCTCCCCAAGGCCAGATTGGACGGCAAGTACGACTTTAGTTTTTCAGGTCTAAAAACAGCTGTGCTGCGGCTGGGTCAGGAGTTGGTCGGCGCCGACTATTCCCTGCCCTCGACGCAGTTGCCCGCACTGCTAAGCGAAGCACATAAGCATGATATTGCCGCCAGCTTCCAACGAACGGCGGTCGAAACCTTGGCAGAGAAAACGCGTCTGGCCTTTGATGAGTTCGCTCCCGCCTCGGTTATCATCGGCGGCGGAGTGGCCGCCAGTAACGCGCTTCGGCACGCGCTCGCCGAAGCGCTCCCCTTGCCGATTGCCTACACCGATATAAAGCTATGCACCGACAACGGCGCAATGGTAGCCACCCTCGGCTGCTTCAAGGCACAACTCGGCACGGCCGGCGCCGACCCCTACGCTTTAGAGCCAGCACCCAATTTGAGTATGTAAACGCAAATTTTACAACGTTCTCCCCTGTTTATAGAGTATTGACAGTCGACCCTACTCGGCTTATGCTTAGGGCGTCAAAAACAAAAATTGCACGTAGGTATCTGTCCGCCATGCCAGCGACACGCACATTGTAGGCAAAAATAAAATCAGCTAGAGAATAGTGCAACCAAAAAAAATTGGATTTGTATTTAGTTTGGCTTTCATATGGAAAAGCCTTTTTGAGGTTGTTTTACTAGCCTTTACCGGTACAGATCAACAGAGGTAGAAAAAACAATCTTAAAGTGTTATTCTTAGCAAGAACTACCAACCTAATGTAGGGGACGATTTATGAAGTTGCCAAAAGCGTACGAGCCTTCCCAATACGAGGCCGACATCTACGCCCTATGGGAAAAATCCCGCACCTTCCAGCCAAACGGTAAAACAGGGAAGCATTTTTCGGTCGTCGTCCCGCCGCCCAATGCCAACGCCTCTTTGCATATCGGGTTTGCCCTGACTATGACACTCCAGGACATTGCCGTTCGTTACCATCGCCTTAAGGGCGAACGTACGCTTTTTGTCCCGGGGGCTGACCACGCCGGGTTCGAGACCCAGGCCGTGTACGAAAAACACCTTGCCCGCGAGGGCAAAAGCCGCTTCGACTTCAGCAGGGAAGAGCTGTACAAACAAATCTGGGACTTCGTAGCGCAAAACCGCAAGGGGTTCGAGCAGCAATTTCGCCAGCTTGGCGGCAGCGTTGACTGGGATCATTTTACCTTTACTCTGGACGACAAAGTGGTGAAGCGCGCCTACGCCACCTTTAAAAAAATGTGGGACGAAGGACTTATTTACAGAGGTGAGCGCCTGGTTAACTACTGCACGCACCACCGTACCGGCTTTGCCGACATCGAGGTAGAGTACAAAACCGCCAAAACGCCGCTGTATTACATGAAGTACGGGCCATTTACACTGGCCACCACCCGGCCGGAGACTAAGTTTGGCGACACCGCCGTGGCCGTCCACCCCGATGACAAACGTTACAAAAAATACGTAGGCAAGGTGATCGAAATTGAGGGAGTAAACGGCTCGTTCTCTGTCCAAGTTGTTGCCGACGAAATGGTTGACCTTAACTTCGGCACAGGCGTAGTTAAAATTACACCAGCTCATTCGTTTGACGATTGGGAAGTAGCCCAACGCCACAACCTGCCCGCCAAACGCGTTATAAGCCACGACGGCACGCTCAACCACGAGGCCGGTCGATTCCAGGGCATGACCGTTCTCGAAGCCCGCAAAGCAGTCGTAGAAGCTTTAGAAGAGAAGGGGTTGCTGGTAAAAGTAGATAAAGATTACCAAAACCGCGTCGGCCACTGCTACAAGTGCGGCACAGTTATTGAACCGATGCTTATGGAACAGTGGTTTGTTAACATGGAGCCGCTGGCCGAGGGTGCCATCAAAGTGCTTGAGGAAGGGAAGATCACCTTCTACCCCGATAGCAAGCGCGAGCAGCTCCTCGGCTACCTAAAGGGTTTGCGCGACTGGAACATCAGCCGCCAGATCGCCTGGGGCATCCCCATTCCGGCTTTTCAAAACGTGAACGACCCCGACGACTGGATTTTCGACGAGCGCGTTAAGGAAGAGATTATCACTGTCGGCGACAAAAAATACCGCCGCGACCCCGACGTGTTCGACACCTGGTTTAGTAGTAGCTCGTGGCCATATGCCACACTCAACTTCGGCGACGCCAAATCCGACGATTTTAAAAACTTCTACCCCCTAAGCCTGATGGAAACCGGCGGCGAAATCCTCTACCCCTGGGTCAGCCGCATGATAATGCTGGGCCTGTACGTCACCGGCGACATCCCCTTCGAAGCAGTTTATATCCACGGCTACGTGATGGCCGAAGACGGCGGCAAAATGAGTAAATCGCTCGGCAACGTAATTAACGCGCCGGAGGTAGTGGAAAAATACGGCGCCGACGCCCTGCGTATGGGGATTGTCGCCGGGCGCGTGCCGGCCGTAAACCGCGGTTTTGACCCCCGTAAAGTCGAAGACGCGCGCAACTTTTGCAACAAACTGTGGAACATCGCCCGCTACGTCGAGACTAAGCTGAACGGCAACGAAGCCGGCGGCAAGCCCCGGCCGCAAACCGACGCCGACCATTGGGTGCTGCACAGGCTAGGGGAGGCAACCAACGCCATCGGCGCACATCTGGACGAATACCGCTTTGCTGAAGCCTACAACACGCTATACCACTTTGTGTGGGACGACTTTGCCGACTGGTACATCGAGGCCAGCAAAGCCGCCGAAAACCCGGCCGTTTTATCCTACACTCTGGAGTCCGTGCTTAAGCTAATGCATCCGTTTGCGCCGTTTGTTACCGAAACCATCTGGCAGACGCTGCAGCTTGCCGGCAAAGACTCCATTTTAGCCACCACCGCCTGGCTGGAAATCCCGGCCGCCGATGCCAAGCGCGCCAAGCAGTTTGAGGAAGTAAAAGCCATCGTTACAGAGGCACGCGCTATGCAAAAAGCCGCCGGCGTGGCCAAGGCCTCGCTGACCTTCGCCGACGCGCCACTCATCGAGACCAACGCCGCGCTCATCAAACGCCTGGCCAAGCTCGGCACAGTGGCCTTTGGCACCGCCAAAGACGGCGTAAAACTAACCGCCTCCAAGCACGCCGCCAGCCTGGGAATCGACCCGCAAGCCTACCGCGCAAAACTGGCCGAGCAACAGACAGAAGTTAAACAGGCCATCAAACAGCTCGAGACTCGCCTCAAAAATCGCGCTTACACCCAGAACGCTCCGGCCAAAATAGTAGCCCAAACTCGCACTCAACTGGCCGAAGCCCAAACCCGCCTGGCCGCCCTGCAAGAAGAGCAGGGTAAAATCAGTGGCTAGCTCCAGCCCTTGGCAGCTTTGCGATACAGTAAATCTGGACGACCCGCCACTAACCAGGCGAATCCGGCACTACTGGCGTTGATTGAACGTGCCGAGCAATCCGTACCGCTGCACGACACATTGCCGACCCTGTTGACTGGCAGCGGCAACAGCGGCGCTGGAGCGACCCCTGGAAAGAAGCCCGGAAGGAAACCGGCCTGGCTTTGTTTGACCCACTGGACTAATGGCCGTGGAGTTCGCCGGCCAGCTGCGTGACCAAAAATATGGCTGCGACGCCGAGGATGGTGAGCACGATGGTGGTGCGGTCGGATTTTTCGTCGTGCGCCTGGGGCAAAATGTCGCTGGCGCCGATGTACAGCAAAAAGCCGGCAAAGAAGGCCAGGTAGTAGGCCAAAAACTGCTCGGGCAGCGTAAAGAACAGAGTAGATACAGCACCCACCAACGGCAGCGCACCGTTTAGCAGCACCAGCTTGAGTGTCCGCTGCACGCTGTTTTTGTGCGCCAGCATCAAGGTGGCGGTGTTTAGCCCGTCGGCAAAGCGATGGGCGATTAAGGCGACCGACACGGTCAGGCCAACGGCCACATTCACCTGGAACGCCAGACCGATGCCAATACCGTCCAGCAAGCTATGCCCGCCGATGGCCAGCGCCGAGAGCACTCCCACTTGGGGATGGCGGTGTTTGCCGTACTGCGTCTCGTGCTGATGATGGATAAGCAGCAGCTTCTCGGCAATATGGAACAGCAAAAAGCCGGCAACCAGGGTTACCATCACCCAAATGGGGTCAAGCTCGAACTCGTGGATAATCTCAAACATTTCGGGCAGCACATCAAAGGCAACTACACCGAGGATGATGCCGGCGGTAAACCCTAAAATATGGTTAAACCGCTTGGCATGGTGCTTTATGGCGAACAAGCCGCCAGCGACGGCGGCCGCAAACATGCAAAGTGTAAAGATGACTGCCAGCATAACTACAACATACGGTTCACAGTTGTTGTTTGCAAATATGTCGCAATATCTGCTAAACTTGCTACATGTTTACGCCAAAAGAGGTGTTTGCCAAACTCTTAAAAGATAGCCGCCAGAGCGTCACCGGCGCACGGGTGTCGGTGTTCGAGGCGCTGCTCGGCCGCGAGCCAATGAGTATGCACGAGCTTGTAGCACGGACGAATGGAGTGGACCGCGCCAGCGTGTACCGTGCCGTCGGTCTGTTTGAACGGCTGGGGATTGTGCAGCGGCTTAGCATCGGCTGGAAGTACAAAATCGAGCTGACCGACCGTTTTGCCGAGCACCATCACCACCTCACCTGCACGGCTTGCGGCAAAACAATCGCCATGGGCGAGGCCGAACTGGAGTCGCTCATCGCCAAGCTGGCCGCCGAGCACAATTTTACCCCCACCGCTCACCAAATAGAGGTACAAGGCTTGTGCAATGATTGCGCGGCTACTACTCGGCAGGTTCCAGGGCGGACTTGATGCGTTTGATCGACTCTTCCGGGCGGTAATCGTCGAACCATAGCACGCGCCAGCCCTGTTTTTCGGCGGCCATTAGGTTTACGCGGCCGTCATCGACCAGTAAAATTTCGTTGGCCGGCACACCGGCACGCTCGGTGGCGATTTGGTAAATCTTGGCTTCTGGCTTGATTGTTTTGACCACCGAAGAATCAATGACAGAATCGTAAGGCAAGTCGGGCAACAGACCCTGCTGTCTCATGGCGTCGATTAGCCCCGGCATAATATTGGACAAAAGTCCCAGGCGGTAATGCTTGGCCGTCCACTCCAAAAACGGCCGCATGGCCGCGATAGGCTCAATTGCATCCAGATAGTACTTTTGCCAATCCAATTTGGCAACGCCCAGCGCCTTGGCATAGGCGCGGTTAAACTCGTCCATGCCAATTCTGCCCTGGCAAGCGTCGTCGTTATAGTGCCAAAAGGTGGTTTCGATAATATCCGGCGGCACGTTGGTATCCTCAGCGATTTTGGAAAACGCGCGGTGGAAAAACCGCACCAGACAGCCATTTATGTCGAAATACACAAAACTAATGCCGGTTTTGGACTTACCCTTGGTTTTTTTGGCGCTGCCGATCAGGTCGTCTAGACTGATGCCGAGCGCGTTGGTGATGTTTTGGATGGTAAACACCGAGGGCGCTTTAATGGCGCCGCGCTCAATTTTGGTAAGCGTAGAATAGCTCAACCCCGCCTCTTGGCAAAGAGTTTGCTGCGTAAACCCCGCTGCCAATCGCGCAGCCTGTAATCGCCGCCCTAGCGCCGCCTCATTCATAGCCATATCATACCAGTTTGAGTTTGGAATGCAAGGGTAACTAGCCGCAAACGGCCAGGCTTTGCCCGTGCTAAAATATGGTTATGTCATTCTGGCGTAAATCCGGGGTTGTGGTGGTGGCCGCGCTGTTGCCGGTTGTTTTGTTTGCCTGGGGGCTGTTTTTTGCGACCCACCAGATGGTGGCCGCGCCGGATCGCCTTAAGCAAACCTTGGAAACCAGCGGCATTTACCAAACGTTGGTGGGCGACATCCTACGGCAAACCGAAAACAGCGAAGCTGCGCCAGACGGCGAAAAGCAGGCAACTCCCACCGATCAGCCGGAGGTGCAGCAGGCCGTAAAAGCCGCCGCTTCGCCGGAGTTCCTTAAAAGCCAGGTTGAGAGATTTTTGGACGATATTTACGCCTGGGTGCGCGGCGACAGCGAGCGCCTAGAGTTTCAGATTGATCTGACCGAGACAAAAGCCAGGCTTGCCGACGGCCTAGCTAGCGCCGTTAACAGCCGTCTGGCCAGCCTGCCGGAGTGCAGCGGGTCGGTGAGCGCCGGATCGTTCGTGTCGTTCGACCCGTTCACCGCCGAATGCGTGCCGCGCGGCCTGGACAGCGGCGCAGCCACTGCCCAAATCCGCAGCGAAGTTGACAAACTCATCGAGAAACCGCTTATCACCCAAGACGATATAAAAAACGATCAGGGGCAACCGCTCGGACAGCAATTACAAGCCTTGCCGGTCGCGTACAATGGCCTGGTGCTTGGCACGCGACTTGGGGCTTTGGCTGTAGTGCTTTTGGCGGGAGCACTAATTCTTCTTAGCATCCCTTGGCGCGCCGGGTTAAAACGAGTGGGCATTGTGTTTGTAGTTGTTGGCGGCGCGACGTCGTTACTAGCGCTGGGCGGTACTTTTGTCTTTAAACGGCTGTCCGAGGGGCTGGGCGGAGGGAAGGGGTTCGACAGCGCCATCACCCTCGCCCACCTATTCGCAGACGGCTTCCGAACCTGGTGGCTAGGGTACGGGCTGTTCCTTTTGCTGCTAGGTATCGCTGCGTTGGTGGCGCTCAATTTTATCAAACAGCGGAGGGAACCGGCCGCGGCGGAAAAAATGGAAAGCGCGGAAAAAACGGGCGGCAAGTTGCCAGACGCAAAAACCACAGCTACTTCAGACATAAAAACAGACGAAAAATAATTGGGGGAGGGATTCGCTCTTGTTCTGCTTCGCAAAAGTGCGGGCACTTTTGCTTCGGCCAAGCGTGGAAAACATGAACAGCCACCCGACTGTTCACGCCCTCGTATCGAGGGTTCGAACACGTCATTCCGACCAACCCCGACGGCCCGACCAAGGCCAAGCCGTCCGGGGTTGGCGGAGAGGGAGGGATTCGAACCCTCGATACGGTTGCCCGCATACTGCTTTTCGAGAGCAGCGCCTTCAACCACTCGGCCACCTCTCCTTGAACACTCATTTTACCACATCAGGCTGGCAATTAACCCCTTGGTGTGCTAAGATTACATCTGTTGTATGCACCCGTAGCTCAGCTGGATAGAGCGTTGGCTTGCGGAGCCAAAGGTCGTGTGTTCGAATCACGCCGGGTGTACCATTCATAGCCCAACTGGTAGAAAGAGCAAAACTAAGGATTTTTAGTGGAGTAATTCTACGGGGGAGGGCAAGAAAACGATTCAAACTTGACAAGTTTTTCCTGTTTTCCGCCTAGGAAAATTCTGTAATACAGTTCATTTTCGACGCATTCGCCGTACCTGACTGCAACGTATTTTTGTCTTATTATCAAAACCGGATGCGGTTTGTAATGGTGTCTACCATGCCTTGTTTGCGGTTGACTATTGGGAGACTACCGGAGATGACGGCGATGATTGCGTTGGCGTTTTCCGGCGGAACGTACACATCTATGGAGGGCGCGAAACGCTTGTGCGGCATAAACACAACGGTGGCAAGCGACCCTTCGGCCATAACGGCGAACGATTTAAACTGAGTATAGGGGTAATATTTTTGCCCCACGGTAAGCCCGCCGGCGTCCACCCGGTAGGCCAGTACGCGCGGCTTGCGCGCGGCAGCCACCGCAAAAACGACCCCCGCGAACACAATTATGCCCGAAGAAATCACATCCCGGGTAATTAGGTAAACCAGCGCAGCCACGACAACCGTCGCCAAAAGCACCTGCACGTACCATGCCGTGTGCTTCTCGTGGGCTACATATTCCGACGCCGTCCACTCTACCGAGCTTTTTTGCGCCTCGTCAGATTGGCGTGGAGCATCAGTGCTTTGCACTCCAGCCCCGCCAGGTGAAAACACCCATCCGGCTTGTTGGCCAGCCTGGCGCCCGTTGTTACCTCCATCCATAAGAGTTATTGTACACCGAAAAACTAGCGCTACAAAGCACCTTAAGGGCAGCAAAAAAGACCCAGAAGACTGGGTCTTTTTGTGTGGCGGAGAGAGAGGGATTCGAACCCTCGCGGGGGATTGCTCCCCCCTAGCGATTTAGCAAACCGCCCCCTTCAGCCTCTTGGGTACCTCTCCGTGCTAATGACTGAACCGACGTATTGTACCGCCTTTTCACTTTTGGCGGAAGGGGTGGGATTCGAACCCACGGTGAGTCTCCCCACGACGGTTTTCAAGACCGTTACCTTAAACCGCTCGGTCACCCTTCCGTAACTTCGTGATTAACAGAGGTAATTATAGCAGATTCTGCGCTACCCGACTAGGCGGCGGCAAAAACAACTGCGCTTACGCGCTTGGCGCCAGCAATTTTGAGAGCCGAGGCACAAGCCTCGAGCGTAGCTCCTGTTGTAACTACGTCATCAACTAAGATAATATTACGGTTTTTCACATTTCCCACCACAAAAAATAGCTCGTTCATCTGAGCTTTTCGCTCTTTACGACTTTTGCCAACCTGGCGCTGTTGGCCAAGGCGGGCGAGCAGGGAGGCATGCACCAATCCGGTTCGCCTGGAAATCCCGCGTGCTATCAGAGCGGCCTGGTCGTACCCCCTCTGTCGCACCCGTGACGTAGCAGTCGGTATGTGTGCTATAACCTCGTCCGGCTCGTAGCGTAGCGCTGCCAGCAGGTCGGCAATCGGTTCGGCGCCCATCCGCAGCCGTTCAAACTTAATTTTCCGTACTAATTCCTTGGCCAATCCGTCGTAGGTAGTGACCGATTGTACCGCAAACAAACGTGTCGAGCGGCGGCAAGCGCCGCATGTCCGAAACCCACTTTGGCTGCGCTGACAACGGTAGCAGCGCGGCACTACAGGCGACAACCCTGCGCAGCACGCTGGGCATAGCGGCGTACCTTCGCTACGGCACCCCAGGCATTCGTGCGGGGCAATGGTGCTCAAAATGTATTCAATTAACTTCATGTTGTGTTTAATATGTTGTAAATAAAGCATATACTTGTTGCAAGGTGTAGCATCACTAAGCTATACTGTTAATAATACAAAAACGCAAGGAAACTTTTATTTAACCGAAGGCCTTGTCCGGAGTTACATCAGGGTGGCGGGCAATCGGCATAAATAGACTTGGAGGGTAACAACTTATGGCGCGACGCAACCAAAGCGACGATGACCTGCTAATGGAAGAAGACGAGCTGGCAGCAGCATTTCTTGGCGACGAAGAAGCCGCCGCTCCGCAGGTGCAAGCAGCCGCCAGCCAGCCGGCTCCTCCGTCCAATGACGAATGGGACGAGAGTGATGATCTACCGGGGCAACTAGCAGTAGACGTATACGAAACCAGAGAAAAACTGGTGGTCAAGGCTCGCACTGCTGGTGTGAACAAAAACGACCTTGATGTAAGTATTGCCGACAATACGCTTAGCATTCGCGGCACACTTTCGGCTGGTAACGAAGACGACGTAGAAAACTACTTCGTCCAGGAATGCTATTGGGGGGAGTTCTCCCGCAGCATAGCCCTACCGGTACCGGTAAAAGAAGAAGAAATAGAGGCCGTGCTAAAAGACGGCGTGCTAACTATCAGCTTCGCCAAGGTCAAGCAAGACACGATCAAGAAAATACAGGTTCAATAACCCAAACCGTAATCAAAAAACACCGCTACTGTAGCGGTGTTTTTTTACTGCTGCTAAGATAAAGTACCTGCCAGATGTCTCCATAAAACTAAAGCGCCCCCGACGGGCACTTTAGTTAAGAGTTAGCTACTGTTCCTTAGTTGGTGGCTTTATCAAGCACAAACTGCACAAGGAACTGGGCAAGGGCAACTATAACCAAACCGATAACGGCGTAAATTATGGTATTTTTCGCGCTGGAAATGTTGCCGGAGTCACCGCCGGAGGTAATGTACTTAAAACCCCCAACGATAATCATAATGACAGCAATTATACCAACGATGATCGAGAAGATATTAATTGCATCGGTAATGATGTTGTTAATTCTATCGGTTCCGCCGCTCAAATTACTCCTACAATCGGTCTTGTTGCCCAGCGAAAGCTCAGTGGTTCCGCAGGCGAGGTTACCCTCAATGTCCGCCCCGCCGGCAAAAACAACCGCAGGAGATGCAATCGGGGCAAGCATAAATAAACCGGCACCCAGAACCAATAATTTTTTGCGAAGTGTTGTAAGCATGTATCGAAATCCTTTCTAATCCTACTAGTTGCTTATGTTATAGCACACAGAGCGTCCCAACTTCAACAGGTCGCTAAGTAATCTTGTCCAAAACGAACTGCACTATAAACTGGGCGAGCGCCACCACAACTAAACCAATAACAGCGTAAATAATGGTGTGTTTAGCACTAGTGATATTGCCGGAATCACCTCCGGCGGTTATGTACTTAAAGCCGCCGACCATAATCATAACCACGGCGATAATCCCGATTATTACCGAGAGCAGGTTAAGACCGACTTCGATAACCCTATTCAGATCACTCGTTCCATCGTCACATTGGCCGCCCGAGACGGCGGTTACCCCTTCGCAAATTTCGGACTTGGTATCGGCAAATACTTCTGCGGCTGGGACTAACAACCATGCGCCAGCCAACAACGCCGTTAGAACCAATAGTCGCAATAGAAGTTTCATGCTTTTATTATACCCGGTTTATGACAAAAACAATGATGGTTCGCGCCATCACAATCACGACCAGACCGATAACACTCCACATAATGGTCTTTTTGGCCTCCTGCACCTTGCCGCTATCGCCTCCGGAGGTAACAAACTTAAAGCCGCCGACCATAATGAATACTACTGCGGCGATACCGCCTACCACGGCCACCACGCCGGTGATGTCGCTAATCAGTCCGCTCGGCCCTGCAATCGGATCATTCTCAACCTGGCAAATCTCAGATTGTAGAAGTTTATCGTACGCCTCTTGGCTCAGGTCGTCCGGTTTTTGCGACGGACACAGGGGATTGGCTGCCAAGACGGAGCCTGCGGCCATCAAGCAAACTACAGTCGCTGCGCCAAGCATGTATCCTGTTAGTCTTGCGAACCTGCGCATATCTTTTCTAAGTCACCTTGAAAATTACGAAGTTAACAATTGAGGCGGCAAAAATAATAATCAGTATACCAAGCAGCGCCCAGATAATGCCATTGCGTGCCTTGGCCGTCTCGGAGGGGTTGCCTTGTGAGGCAATAAACCGAATGCCGGATATTACTACCATCAAAACAGCAATCGCTCCAGAAATTACAAAGACAATGTTCATAATAATTTGGATTGTAGATTCGTTAGCGGCAGTCTTAGGAATGCCGCTAATGTCCAGCCCGCCGGCGAATAACTGTATAAGGGCGTCCGTCATGCCGCCAACCTCGTACCGATAAAAGCCACGAACACTGTCGCAAACAGAGCAATCACTAATCCAATTATCGCGTTAATAATGGTTTGGCGAGCCTGTTTGCTAGCCTCGGGTTCGCCCTGACTGGTAATAAACTGGAACCCGCCGTAAATCACAAACGCAATCGCCACCAGCCCGGCTAGCCGCAAAGCAATTTCTAGTGCCGCCAGCGCCACCAATCCTAGATCACCAGGAAAGGAGAATGCGTCCGATAGGCGACACCCCCGGCCAGTAGGATCCGCTTCTAGATCCAAATATTTGTACCATGCAGGCAACCCAAAAAACGTTTGCGAACCATCGCACTGGGCGGCGAAATAGGTAAGCAGCTCGCGCATCAAAAAATGCCTCCTGGCACGATGTAGTTAATAAATGCGAAGATTAAGATGTAAGCTAGCAGGCCAAGCAATGTCTGCCCAATCCGCTCCTTGGCCTTCTGCACTTTGCCCGGATCGCTGCCCGCCGAGGCGTATTGGATGCCGGCAACAACTATAGATATAGCCGCGCCAACGCCAATCACTACTGTCAAAAGAGTCACAACAGGGTTAATGTATTTGTCGACAAAGTTTTCGCAAGCACCACCCGAACCCGCCGCACATACTTCCACTGTATCCTGGGCATTCGGATCCCGTTGCGGCTGAGCATAAATGTTGGCAGGCAACAACAGAGGAGTCACAATTAAACCCAGCACTCCAAAAATAGACAGAATCATGTATCTTGTCCGACTCATTATATGTATGATTATATCCTAGGGGCGCTAAAACACAACCAGTAACAGTGCTAACGGTTGTGCTAAAATTGAATAAATGACTGCCTGTAATAATATTGTTGGCTGCATGTTCATCAAGCTCCGAACTTGGGGTTTGCTATGCGCCGCTGTACTGTTCGCCGTGCTAATACTGGCTGCCCCGAAAAACGTCTTGGCTGCCGGTGAAAACTTTACTTGGCAAGGGGAGACCATAGCAGCTAGCGGCGGCGTTTTCAGCACGCCGCAGCTTTCTCCAAACAACGTTACTTTCACTAAAAGAGGCGACACCTATGTTGCCGAACAGCGCTATACTATAAATCAGACTTTCTTTTGCTTTGTTGACTACACTATAACACTTACCAGCGGCAACTCAGGGTCACTGGACTACAGAACCAGAGATTGTCCTGGACAGCCAAGCAGCCATACGATACCCAACATAACTATTAATGGGACACCCCCGGCGAGCGCCCCGTCCGCTCCAGCGCCGACCACGGGAAGCATTAGTGGGGTCGTCCGCCTGGAAGACGAGAGTCGGAGCGAAACTCCAAACAAGGTGCTAACTGACTACTTCTTTCTTGGTGGCGTCGCCGTTGGGGTGGAAGGTGGCGGCTATTCCGCGTTGGGAACCACCAACAACAGTGGTAGTTTTTCTTTTACTCAGGTGCCGCCTGGCACATATACGGTGTCAACTTCGGGTAATTATAATGATGAACCTTCAGGCAATACCTATCCCTATAATTTTAGTTCGGAAGTGGTTGTAGCCGCCAACCAGACCGCCATTGTTTCATTTAGTGAGAATGTCACCGCTACACCGCCGACAGTAGGCAGCCCCACCGATCCCAATTCGTGCGCTAGCCAGACCAAAGGACTAGGGTGGTTGTCGTGTCCTCTTATAACCACTGCTGCCGACGCGGCAAAAAATCTTGCCGATTTTATAGTAAACTTTCTCAAGCTTGACACCGAAACACTGTTTACAAATAGCGAAACCAGTTCGGCGTTCCGAGACGCCTGGGCTGCATTCCGCAATATATCATACGCAATCCTAGTGATTATCGGCCTCATTATGGTTGCTTCTCAGGTATTTAATATAGAGATATTTAGTGCCTACACTCTTCGCAAAATGCTGCCAGGGCTCATTATAGCCGTCATTTTTGTCACGCTGTCTTGGGATCTTATGCAATTCTTGTATGAACTTAGTAATGACGCTGCGGACGCGATCATGGAGATAATTAGAGTATCGTTCGAGGGCGTGGGTTCTGTCAGAGACTCTCTCGCTGGGGGGAGGGCGCAAGATTCCCTAGCCGATGCTGTTGGGGGGCTTTTGGGGCTTTTGGGGCTGGGTACCGTTGGCGCAATCGCCGTTATAACCTTCATCGCATTTGGAGGATGGGGAGTAATTTTGAGTCTAATTGCATCGCTAGCAATTGCGGTATTCTCCGTATTTGTACTGCTGGCGGCGAGGAATGTTGTGGCCTATCTTTTGGTTATTATCGCGCCTATCGCAATTATGTGCGCCGCTTTCGAGCCTCTCAAGAAGGCCTTCTCCTTCTGGCGCGGGTTGCTCGTTGTAATTGTTATAACCGTGCCGGGGGTGGCGGCAATTATTTCTATGACCGGGGTAGCTGCCCTTGTTTCGGCCGAGGTTGCTAAATCGGATACCGCCAGCACCCCTGAACGAGTTTTTAGCTTTATAACCGCGTTTATTATCTTAATCGCCGGGTTTGCACTGGTGTGGACACTGTTTTTGCAAATGGATAAAATCACGGGCTTCATGGGTAATGTTGCCAACAAGGTGACCGGCAAGGCACAGCAGGCGCTTGCGGGGTACCGTAGCAACACCTTTAAACGACGATTTGGCGAGGTAAAGTCAGGTGAGCGAAAACTTGGGTTAGGCCTAGAGAAGGCAGGGGTAGGAACCGCTGTCCGCATGGCATCGCTTGCTGGCAGGCCAGGGCAAAATCTAAACCCTTTTTCCAAAAAGGGGCGAGAGGGATGGAAGGGTTTGAGGGAAGCCGAATCGTTCATGACCGATGAAGCGGCTAGAAAATTAATAGAGCGGGATCGCGGCAGAACCACCGGTGGTGACGACAATATGGCTGTTGCCGAACATGCCAAATCAATCGAGGAATACGTTGATCATTACGCGGAACGCAAAAAGCAGCAGCATCTTAGAAGAAATCCCAACGCCCCTTGGACGGATGAGCTCCAAAAAGCAGCTGAAGAAGAAGGTTGGACGACCGGCCGGCAGATACAAAACAGCATGGGAGGAGATATCGGCTCCAGGGCGGTTCAGCAAGCAGCCTTTATTGCGCGCAGGACTTCGGCCACTGCCTACAACGACTATAATCTTAAAACCGCCGCTGGTGTACGAGCCATGCGCGAAGAAATGGCTCTCGAAGACTCTCGGGCTATAGATGCAGGGCTGTTTAACGCCGTACAGATAGCGGCTATCAATAAAGAAAATAAGGCGCGTGTGGACATTAACGGTGAAAGCTACCCAAGAATGATGGGGCACATAAACGAAGCGTACAAGAGGTACAAAGCGCGCCAAAAGAGTGGTGCTGGCGGAAAAACTCGCGTCCGGAAAATGGATTCCAAGACTGGCAAGCCCATAGTCGACGAGGCAACAGGGCAAGAAGTATATGAAGATGTGGATCTGGGCGAGTTAGAGTTATCGGCCGGTACACACGGACGGCTATTGTCGGACGACGAACATAAATCTATCGCCCGTGGTGTTTCCGAGTACACTACCGCTGCAGCAAAAATGGCCGGCAGAACGGAAGGCATTCAAGTCGAGGTTCAGTACGCCCGCGAACGACTTGCCGAAACTATGGAAGAAAGCCGGGAGCGTATAATAGCGGCGCAGTCTTACTCTCCTAAACCTGAGGAGATTCGGGTGGCGCAGGCTCAACTATCCGAAGCTCAGGAAGCTCTGGCGCGAGTGATTAATGACCCTAGCGTTCCTGAAGACCAAAAAATAGCCAGGCAAGGACAAGTTCGGACCGCACAAGAGAATATGGGGAAAATACAACAGCAAGCAACTGCATCCCAGACATATCTCGACGAAGCCCAGAGGGAGATTGTCAGGCAGTTGGCTGCAATTTCGGCCGAACAGCAAGTTATGGCAGCTTACGGCTCACCAGAAAATGCCAGAACTTACGACGAAGAAATGCTGGCGAAGGAAATGCCTGGCATGCCAGGAACCACGGTGGCTGCGTACATTGAACAGCTGCGTCAATCAAGCAATGTATTTGCGGAGTACGAAAGAACGTACAGGCAGAGTCTCACGGCTTCTGTTCAGGCTGAACAGGCTCAGCAGCAGGCTACCAACCCAGCAAATCCAGTCGGTCCTCCTCCTGGCGCCCCGCCAGTATAGTGAATCGTATAGATATAAAGTTTAGCAAACCAAAAAGCTACGCTGCGATCGGGCATTATATGTCTTATACTAAAACCAGACCATGGCCACGTACAAAGTAATCCAAGACATCGAAGCAGAGGATAAAATCCTTGGACCGTTGACGCTGCGGCAATTTATTTATGCTGGAGTAGCGGCTATTTTGATAGCATAAGCGTTATCGTTTTTTAAGTGAATATCGATACTTGACTATCGATATTCGATATAATATAATACCCACTGTGGTCTTAAAAAGATACCTCAACACGCAAATTCTGGATGGCCTGGACGAAGGGCTGGTAGTTATCCTCTACGGGGCAAGACAGACGGGCAAAACTACGCTTGCCCGACAAATCATGGACTCCGAACCCGGCAGCCTGTATTTGAACTGCGACGAGCCAGACGTGCGGCTGCGGCTGACAAACAAGTCGAGCACTGAATTGCGGGCGCTGTTTGGCTCCGCTAAGCTCGTGGTTATCGACGAAGCGCAACGGGTCGAGAACATCGGCCTAACCGCCAAGCTGGTTCACGATACTTTCCCGGAGGTCAAACTACTGTTGACCGGCTCGTCAAGCATTGATCTTGCGAACACGATCAAAGAACCTCTGACTGGGCGCTCACGGGAACTTACGTTATATCCGCTGGCCGCTTCCGAAGTGGCCAACGATATCCTGGAGGCGGAGCGGCTGCTCGAAAAGAGCCTTGTTATCGGCGCGTATCCCCAGGCTTGGCAGATGGGTCAAGAAGCGGCAGAAGCGTATCTTCGCAATCTTGTAAACAACTACTTGTACCGGGACGCGTTTGCTGCTAAAACCATTTACGATACGACTGTAATCGACCGGCTGCTCCGATTGTTGGCGTTCCAGGTTGGTAACGAGGTCTCGTACAGCGAAATCGCCGGTAAACTAGAGGTTGCTAAAGAGACTGTCATGCGCTACATCGATCTGTTGGAAAAAGCGTTCATCATTTTCCGGCTAGGACAGTACCGCAAAAACCAGCGAACTGAGGTCGGTAGGCTGCGCAAGGTGTACTTTTACGACCTTGGGGTGCGTAACGGCCTGATAGACAACTTTGCCCCCCTGGAACACCGCGACGATACCGGCTCCCTATGGGAAAACTATTGTGTTGTTGAACGAAAAAAATATCTGCAAAAAAACAAGACTTACGCCCGGCACTATTTCTGGCGCTCGTACACTAGGCAAGAGGTTGACCTTGTTGAAGAGATCGGCCCGAACACCCAGGCCTTCGAATTTAAATATAAAGAGGGTAGGACAAAGACACCGCCCGCTTTTTCTACCTCGTATCCAGACGTGCAGTTACGTTTTGTGAGCAAAACCACTGTCGGCGGTTTTCTGTTCTGACAGCTGGCTTGATACTTCCGGCCGTATCCCCGATACTAGAACCATGGCCACGTACAAAGTAATCCAAGACATCGAAGCAGAGGATAAAATCCTTGGACCGTTGACGCTGCGGCAATTTATTTATGCTGGAGTAGCGGCTATTTTGCTGTACCTCTCTTATTTCGTTTCTACTAAGGGGCTGGCTTTTATGATTGTCGTTTTTTTGCCGCCGGCTGCGCTGTTTATATTTTTCGCTTTCCCGTGGGGTAAGGACCAGCCTACCGAGGTGTGGGCGCTGGCTAAAATCCGGTTTTTGTTTAAGCCTAGGCGGCGTATTTGGGACCAGAGCGGCGCTAAAGAGTTAGTAACCGTTACCGCGCCAAAGCGCGTGGAGGAAATCACCGCTAACCGACTGTCGCAGACGGAGGTTAAAAGCCGTTTGCGCGCGCTGGCCGATACTATCGATAGCCGCGGCTGGGTGGTCAAAACCGGTGCTCCGGCGTTTGGCAGCCAGCCGTTCGGCGCCGCTGCGCAGCCTTCTGACCGGCTGCTAGAGGTAAGCCAGACATCGGCGCAGCCGACTGTTGCCACCGATGTGCAAGATGCCGACGATATATTAGACGAACGGGCAAACCCGCGGGCGGCGCGGGTTGACTCCATGATCTCGGCCTCTGCCCAGGCTCACCGCCAAAAACTTTTGGACGAGCTAAAACAGCCCGAACCAGCACCCCCGGCACAGCAAAAGCCGCCAGCGGATTATTGGTTTCTAAACCAGCCGGCGCCGGGCAGCATACCGCGTGGGGCGGCCGCGTTCGGCACGCAAGTTGTCGCGCCCGGGGCGGCGGGAGGCGCGCAATCCACCACCTCAAATATTGACGAATCGGCAATTATCCACGAGCTGGAGGAGCACAAAGAGGAAGGGCCTAACGCCTCGTACTACGGCCACCTAAAGACGATCCAACCCCTTTCGGAGCAGCGCGAGGCGGCCGCCAAAGCAGCGGCCGCAGCCCGGCAAAACCGGCCAGCTCCGCCGCCCGCGCCGGTGACACCCGCCAACCAGGCTGCTATACTACAACTAGCTCGTAACGACGATTTAAACGTCGCCACTATCGCCCGTGAGGCCAGCAAGGGCGAAGTCGTCATCAAGCTGCACTAGCCAAAACTAACAGTTACCATTGGGGATATAATGGATCCGCGTTCGCAGAATCAACAACCGGGGTACGGCCAGGCGGCAGGGGTGCCGCAAGCTCCGCCGCCGCCAGCGGTAGACAGCCGCAATCTGGTTAAGGCTGCGCCCGGCAACCCCAACAGCACCCAAAACACGCTGCAAATTGCCGAGATCCGCGACGGGATTGTCATCATGAACGACGGCAGCTTCCGCTCGGTGGTAATGGTTAAATCTATCAATTTCGACCTGATGAGCCAGCAAGAGCAGGAGTCGGTAGAATATTCTTACCAAGGCTTTTTAAACTCGCTCTACTTCCCGGTGCAGATATTTGTGCATTCACAAAAAATCGACATGCAGCCGTACATTGCCAAGCTGGACAAGATCCGCTCCGAGCACGACAACATGCTACTGGCCATGCTAATGGAGGACTACATCGGCTTTATTAGTGACATCAGCCTGCAAGCCAATATTATGGACAAAAAGTTCTACGTGGTGGTGCCGTTTTCCCCGCATGTTGACGTGCAAAAAGCGATAACCCAAAGCAAAAACTTTGTAACCGGCCTTTTGGGAATGTTTGGCAACAAAGACCAGCACGTGGTTGTAAACGAAGACGACCTGGTAAAAGCCAAGACTGAGCTGCGCAACCGCGTGCAGGCGGTGCTGCAAGGGCTGATGCAGAGCGGCGTACAAGGGCTGCCACTGGACACTCAGGAGCTAATAGAACTGTACTACGACACCTACAACCCTGACACCGCCACCCGCCAGCAGCTAAAAAACTTTAACGACCTCACTGCCGATGTGGTTACCAAGGGGCAGGGCGCCGCGCCGCAACCCGACCTGCAAGGGAGCTTGCAGTAATGGCCAAAAGACTCGACCCGGTCGCAATCGCCCAAGCCCAGCAAATGCGCGAGCAGCAAGAGGTTCACACCGCCTTCCAAAAAGGTATTACCGCCCTGCGCGACTTCATCGCGCCCAGCTCCATGGAGCTAAACCCGGCTTACTTCCGGCTCGGAACCCGCCTGGCACGCACCTACTATGTCTACGGCTATCCGCGCCAACTGTACACCGGCTGGGTGGCGCCGCTTATCAACCTGGACGAAATAATGGACATCTCGATCTTTATTTATCCGGTGGAAAGCCAAGTGGTGTTGGAAAACCTGCGCAAAAAGGTAACGCAGCTGGAGGCCGGTATTCAAATTGCCTCCGAAAAAGGCAAAGTGCGTGACCCGGGCATGCAGGCCGCCATACAGGACGCCGAAGAAATGCGCGACAAACTACAGGTAGGCGAGGAGCGTTTCTTCCGCTTTGGCTTTTACTTTACCATCTACGCCGACAGCATGGAGGAGCTGGAGTTTGTCAGCCACAAAGTAGAGAGCTTGCTCGGCCAGCAGCTGGTGTACTCCAAGCCGGCCAGCAGCCAGCAAGAGCAGGGCTTAAACAGCACCGTGCCGCAGTTTACCGACCAACTGCAAATCCGCCGCAATATGAGCACCGGCGCTATTTCTACCAGCTTTCCGTTTACGTCCGCCGACCTCACGCAAGAAAACGGCATTTTATACGGCATTAACATGCACAACTCCGGCCTGGTTATCTTTGACCGATTTTCCTTGGAAAACGGCAACTCTGTGGTGTTTGCCAAATCCGGCGCCGGTAAAAGCTTTACCGTTAAGCTCGAGGCACTGCGCAGCATGATGATGGGCACCGAAATTATAATTGTCGACCCGGAAAACGAATACGAGCGCATGGCCGACGCCGTAGGCGGCGCTTACGTTCGCCTCAGCCTCAACTCATCCACGCGCATCAACCCCTTCGACCTGCCAAAAGTTACCGACAGCGAAGACGCCGATAACGCGCTGCGTTCCAACCTCATAACCCTGCACGGGCTGTTGCGTTTGATGATGGGCGGCGCCCAGGCCCAGATTCAGGGCGGGCAGCAGGTTATAGCACCGGCACTAACGCCGGTGGAAGAATCCGACCTCGACGCCGCGCTCATCGAAACTTACGGCAAAGCCGGCATCACCAACGACCCACTGACCCACCAAGGCTTGCCGCCGACCATCGCCGACTTATACGACACTTTGCTGCACATGGGCGGCACTGGTCCGCAGCTGGCACAGCGCCTGCGCAAATACACCAGCGGCACATTTGCCGGCATCTTCAGCCAGCAGAGCAACATCGACATCAACAACCCGATGGTGGTGTTTAACATCCGCGACCTCGAAGACGAGCTGCGCCCGGTGGCCATGTACATCGTGCTCAACTACATCTGGAACAGAACCAAAACCGACCGTAAGCGGCGAATGCTGGTAATCGACGAAGCCTGGCAGCTCATGAAGTACGAGGATTCGGCCAACTTTATGTTTAGCATGGCCAAGCGTGCGCGCAAGTACAACCTGGGGATAACTACCATAACGCAGGACGTGGAAGACTTTATGGGCAGCCGCATGGGGCGGGCGATTGTGGCCAACGCCAGTATGCAGTTTTTGCTAAAACAATCGACATCCGCTGTTGACGTGCTGGCCGACGTGTTTAAGCTGACAACCGAGGAAAAAAAGCGCCTCAGCCAGTTCCCGGTAGGCCAGGGTCTGTTCTTTGCCGGCCAAAACCACGTGCACATCCAGGTAGTAGCCAGCCAGACAGAAACCACGCTTATTACCACCACTCCAACCCCTGGCCAGCCCACTCCCGTGCCCGTGTCGGCAGCTCCGAACGAAATAACTCAACCCCAAGGCACTATAGATTTGAACCGTCCACGAACCTTGGGAGCGTAGCGGTAAATGGCCAATAAAATATACGACGACCAGAAGCAGGGCGCTAAAGAAGACTTCGATGCTCTGATGGGGCGAAACTTCAAGCCCGGCGAAGAAGACCAAATGGAAGCCGCCGCCCGCGAAGGCACCAAGACTGACCTCAAAGCCGCCGAGGAAAAACCTGCCGAGCCGGCAAATCAACCTGCCCGCACCGAAAAACCAGAACTCGCCGGAGCCGAACAGGAGTCAGGACTGTACAACCCTGCCGAAACAAAGAAAAAGAGCAAGTTCCGCATGACAAAAAAGAAGGGAATCATTACCTTCGCAGTCGGCGGAGTTTCCGTTAGCATAATTGCCGGGCTAATCAGCCTTAGCTCTCTACTACTCCCAAGCTTGTCGTTTAACATGGACAACAACCGCCTGGCTCGGTTTACTCGCAACCTGATGGTTAACACGGACACCATCACTAAGCTTAAACTTTCTCTAGACAGCACCGGGGATGCACAATACAGGGATGCCCTAAGGCAATTTGGCGGCGACCTTGACGGGAATAGTCTATGGGCAAAAGTTAATCGTCTGCGGCCGGAAAAGGTCGCCGAACGCCTACTTCTGGATGTGCAGTTCGGTTATACTGACAAACAATTCGTCACCGTTGACGGCAAAACCCTCACCCGCCGCAAAGTCTCGTCAATAACCTATCAGACCCCCGATGGCCCCGTGACTGTAAATATTCCCGAGCACAGCACAAGTTTTACAGATAAGATCCGTCACCCAATTAGCCATATAAATTCGTTTATCGATTACCGGAAACAAACCAGGGGTCTGGTAAATAACCTCTTGGATGAAGCTACTCCGGATACCTCCCGGCTTACCAGGCTCTTTCAAGCGATTGCAGTCAAGGGGAAAGCAGCTTCTATTCTAAGAACAAACTTGGATATTGTAACTTGGCGGTGGCTAAAGTCAGAGGTAGATAAAGCTAACCGCGAAGGCGTGGAGGGCGACCCTACCACCGAAGAAATACAAAGATCATACAGCCAAACCTCGGGGGATGGACAGCGACCGCTTGTAGCCGCCTCGGGCGATGCCGACGCCACTAAAGCCGCCGTAGACACTGCCGCGTGCTTTAAGGACGCCGCCTGTACCGAACAAGCCGTGCAGCAAGGCGATACTATCGCACCCCAGGCCAGGGCCGACCTGGATAATCGCTTCGACCCAAATAACATCAGCAACGCAGTTGCGGGCGTAGCGACAACAGTAAGTTCCATTGTGGAAATAGGCAACCTAGCCTGCAAAATGCACCAGGCGAGTATTATGTCCTCCGGCGATATTATAAACGCCAACACGGGTATGGCCTTGGCGAGCTACGCGTCTTTAAGCGCCGCCGGCGCACAGATGGTTTATACAGGGCTTTTCCCGGGTGACGACCGAGTAAATACTGAAATGTTGGGGGGCTACAACAACCAGATAAACGGAGACGTGGGGTCTACCGAAGCCGGCGGCGCCGGCCGTTCCAACATCATGAAGATCGCCAGCGGCGAGCCGTACGACACAGCTGACTCGCTGAGTCCGCAGGCCTCGGGTGTCGGCATATTTGCAACTAATCCGTTTAATTTCCTGCCCGGGGAGATGGATACAGCTTTTCTAGCTTTGCTGGGAGACCCAGACGCCTTGCACGCATTCCCGGGGATTGGCACAATACTGGCACTTAACAACAAAAACTTTTGCGATGTCGCCACTAATCCAACAGTACAGGTAGTGACGGCCGTTGTTGAGCTGGGTGTTGCACTTATCCCTGGTGTTGGCCAGGCAATAAAGGGTGCCGGTACGGCAATTTCTAAGGTTGCGGTATGGGCTGTTACCAAGCAGGTTTCAAAAACCATCGGCAGGCAGTTTACCCTGCGTAACCTGGCCGAATCCGGCGCATACTTTGCGGCCGACAATATAATCAGCATGATCGCCATGGCACACGCCGTGCAGCGCATGGGCGGCCTTTTTAACGGCGCGGCACTGGGCGAAGTATACTTAAACCAGGTTGACTCCGGCGGCGAAACAATGGGTCAGGAGCTTTCGCGCGCCTACGGCGGGCGGCCTCTAACCGCACAAGACTACGTCGCTACCGAAACCACCGATAACGAGTTCCGTGTGGCCGCGCTGCAAAGCCAAAGCCCCTACCAGCGCTATTTTGCCGTAACCAACCCCGGGTCGTTAACAAATAGGCTGGCCGTGTCCGGGTCGTCCACGGCGCTGTCGCTAGACCTCCAAAGCATGGTCGGAAATCTTTCTGCCACGGCCGCGAGCCTGCTTAACCCCGCCCGTTTACTCGGCTGGTTTGGCTCCATCGGAAACAAAACGTGGGCGCAGGGCGAAGAACCCTCCAGCGAAGTATTAACCAGAGACTACGGCATCACTCAGTTCGGCTGGACCGAAGACGAACTAGAAGCCACGATATCCAACCCTGAATACTCACCGCTTATTAACGAGAAAGAATTGGACGACAGCGGCCAAAGGGGAGCTATTGCCGAAAAGTATGGCCGTTGCTTTGATCAAAATGTACAAATAGGCGATATGTTAGCCGGAAATCCAGAGTCTGGACAAATCTTCAGTATACTTAAAGGCGACCTCTCCGGCGCCTACGACAAAGTACCCTCTATATTCCGCGACAACGATGCCAACGTCATCCCCAACGCCGGCTTGTGCGCACCAAACAACTTGGGTGACACCGTACCCAACGACGGCAAACTTACATTCCAAAGCGCCGAGACGCAGCTGGTGTATCGATACCGAGTCTCTTTAATGAACCACCAAACAGTCGACCAAATGCTCGAAATCCAAGATCCCGAACCCGACACAACCGTCGGAGGGACGAGTAATCCTGTGACAGCCGAGGGCTATTCGTTCCCACTAGACCCTAAAAAGAACTACACAAACATCCCTTGCTACGATATATCTTGCCACCACGACGGCTCCCCAGCCTATGACTTCGGCGACACCGGGAACGCACAGGTGTATGCGATCTCTAGCGGCACTATTATCAATGTCAACCCGTATCCTGGCAGTTCTCCGGTGCCTGGCTGCTACTCTATCCAGTTCCACTCTGACGACACTTTCTACTATTGGTATGGCCATCTACAAAATCCTAAGGTTAGGCCAGGGGATCGGGTTTCTGCAGGCCAACAAATAGCCCAAGTTGCCAGAGATGAACTTGGCCCGCGTTGTCACGGTCGAAGCGATGGCGATGAACCGTTTGCACACCTGCACATAGACCGGGGCTGCATTATTAATGGTGTACCTCAGCCGGGTGGCCGAGGTCCGGATTCATCAAGCGGTGAATGTCGCGACCCTAGATTCGTACCTTTCCTTACCAACCTTTGGCTAGAACAAAACAGAGGTTCATGAAATGTTTGTCAAACACGTAATAAAATTAGGTAAACGATTAGTCCTGTTTATTATGCTGGCTATTCTATTGTGTGCGGGCTCTCAGCAAACAACTGTAGCGCTTACGGAATCTGGCTTGCAAAGCATAATCTTAGGCTACCCACATTACGATCCGACCGAAACTGGCATATGTAGCGCCGAACTAGATGACGGCACACGCTATGGGACTGCCTGGGCGTTCTTTACGGGGCAAAAGGGTCTTTCCGATGAAGCGACAGCAGGTATTATGGGTAATCTGGAAGCCGAATCAGGGATCGACCCACATAACATGCAGAACACCGCGCCTTTGCCAGACGGGCCAGAATTACCCACTGAACCGGGGCCGGACGGTAACCCAGTTCCCGCGAGCGAGGTCCGCGGTAAATACGGCTATGGAATCGCTCAGTGGACTTCGGCCGGTCGCCAACAGAACCTCATAAACTACGCTCGCGAAACCATGCGATCTACTGGTGACATGAATCTACAATTAGACTTTCTATGGAAAGAATTAAACGAGAACTATTCTGGTGTGTTGGCCGAGCTGCAAACACCTGGCGTAACTATAGACCGCGCATCTTATGTGTTTTTATCTGAATTCGAGATACCATTGCCGTTTACCGACGCAGGCACCGAGGAGCAGCGCGCCGCCGAAGCGGCCAACCGTCTGTCTAAGGCGCAAAATATATACGACAGATTTAAGGGCCAAGTAGCAGCACCGGGTGCGCCTTTGTGTGCGGTAGGCGGCCAGATCGACCTAGAGAGCACGGATACAACCCACATTCTTTGCACTAATGGTACTGAGGACGCGGGTGCAGCCGACGGTTACCGCAAAGGTAAACTCATCAAGATACGTCTTTGCCGGGTTGGAGGCACTCTTGTCAATTCCCAGTTAGCCGGCTCGATCAAACAGATGCTGGATGACAGCGCAGCGGCGGGCGTGCCTCTATCTATTAACGGTTCCTTCCGAAGTATGGAGGGTCAGATAAGGGTGTACCGGTCTTGGTGCGAGAGGGGCGGGATCACTCCAACACCCCCGCCTTATCCAAGACCATTAAATGAGTACAACCGCTGTCCAGGGGCGGCACCGCCTGGATATTCCAACCACCAACAAGGTCTTGCCCTAGACCTCGAGTGTAACGGCAGTGTAATAACCAGGTATTATCCACAGGCCAAGAATGATCCTTGCTTTAAGTGGCTACTTAGCAATGCGGTACGCTACAATCTATATGAGTTTGGTAAAGGTGAAAACCGCGATAGTGTGGGGTATGAGGCTTGGCACTGGTCGGTGGATGGGGGATAGAAAATATGGAAGAAGAGAACTCTTTGGCACGACGACGAGCTTTGGTTATCGGATTAGGTGCTTTGTTCATTCTGGGAATAATAATATTTGTTGTTATATTGAACCGGGGTCAAGATGCTGCCGTAGACCCCAATAAGGATGAATTTGTAGGCCTAGAGGAAGGAACTGGGGACGGCAAAACTTCTGCTGTACTATACAACTCCGGTGATCTGTATGCCGCCTTAGAAGAGAATGATGACATCTTAGCTGTAGTCGCGAAGGATATGCTATTGTTCGCCCGTACCACGCAACTGGAGCTTGGAGATGCCAATGTTTTGGTTGGATTCACTTTCTCTAAAGATTTTAAGAAAGACGGCGACACCTTTGTTTACACCGGCTATTTCTACGGAGTTGACGACAAGATAGAAGTGCGTTTAACGCCCCACGGCCGAGGTGTTTATACACTCTCTGTAACCGACTTACAGGATGGAGCCAACATTGACGGCCAGCTGAACCTCAACGGCACCCGTAACGCATACATCCAAACCCTGCCTATAGAAGAGGGGACTTACTCAATTCGCTACCAGGTTCCCTTAGATAGAATTGTTGTCACTTTTTACGACGGTTACACCAACGAGGATGTGGACAAAGCTGTGGCATCTATAGCTGGTGGTCTGGGCGAAACGGGCAGTCTTGGTGTTGTGTACACCATAAACAGACTGGGTGTTGTCAGTATTGACCAGGTTCGTCAAAACCTAATCACACCAATACCCCTACCATAGTCAGTTGTCTTCGTGACTAAAATCACATCGTTGGCATTTACGCAAGTCTATACTTAAAGTAGTAAGACTTAGGGGGTATTAGTATGCCGACAACAGAATCACTGCCAGACATAGGGTTAAGTCGGCGCCAGTTGTTGTATGGTCTTGCCGGTGCGGCTGCGGCCGCAGCAATCGGCGGGTGCGGCACCCCTGAAAAACCGGAGGGCAGTGCAGGAGGAGTTGGGGGCGGTGGCGAAGTCGTGGATCTGCATACTAAGTTCTACGACGTCATGGCAGGTCTGACAACGGGCGGATATCCAGATCTGGCACGATCAATAAATACCGCTATCGGTTTTGCACCAATAGAAACAGTGGATTCCAAAATCATACTTCCGCGCTCACAAGGTGCTGTCGAGTTTAACTCTACGGATTTTACCGAGAGAGGTTCCGGCAAAACAATGTCTGTCTGGGTTTTGCAAGAACGACAAATCGACGGCCTCAAGACCTCAGATACAACAATTGCTCACTTCAATAAGGAAGGCATACAACCCCAGACACACCCCGGCCTGCCGGGATACTTGTGTTACTACAGCGGAAAAGCACACCCTGTGGGTCACTTTGTTGCAATAGAAGAGGGACAACCTGTTGGTGGAATGATCGTCGACGTTGTGTTGGGGCATTATAGTCGCGACACAAAACAACGCACAGAGGTTCCCGGCGGCTACCAGCTTACCGCTGGAGTGGCCGTAGAATTTTATAAAGCACTGACTGACTGATCCAGCAAAATTACACTGCTGGTTTTAAGTTGCGGCGCTACTAGGTCGTCATTGGTGGTTGTGATGATGGTTTGGTATCTGGTTACCAGCCGAGTGAGGGCTGCGCGTCTGTTGCTGTCTAGTTCCGAAAAAACGTCGTCCAGAAGAAGCAGGGGCTTGGCGGCGAATTTGCTCTCAAGCAGCTGGAGTTCTATAACTTTTAAGGCCAGTGCTAGTGTGCGGGTTTCGCCGCGGGAGGCGATTTGTTGGAAGGGTTTGCCGCCGATTTCGGCCGCCAGGTCGTCGCGGTGCGGGCCGTTTGCTGTAAACCCGCGCGCCACATCCAGCCCTTCGTTGCGCTCCAGGCTGCTTAATAACGCTGTTTCGTATGCGTCCAGAGGTAGCTGCGTTTGGTATCTCAAACCTATAACCGTCGGTTTTCCGGCTATATCGCTGTACAGCTGGCTAACTTGCTGGTTACACACATCTACAAGCCGGGCGCGTTCACGGGCTATTTTGCCGCCCAGCTCGCTTAGGCGGATGTTCCAGACAAACAGTTGATGGGGCTGGCGCTTCTTAAGCAAGGCGTTGCGCTGCGTAAGCACCCGTTTGTAGTGCCGGCGGTATTCGCCGAACCGCGGGCTTGTTTGCTCTAGCAGGTCGTCCATAAAGTTGCGGCGCAGTTCCGGAGCGCCAAAAAACATCTGCATGTGGTTTGGCTCGAACAATACAACCGGCAGGGTGTGCTGGCGGGGCAGGCGCTTAAACACTTGGCCGTCAAACTCAAATGACTTTTGCGGCGGGGCGGCGGCAATTTTTACGGTGCGCTTTCCGCCCGCCGTCTCGGCGTCCAGCCGCGCCCAGTCTTTACCGTGCCGGATAAGCTCGTAATCTTTTACTCTGAATGAACCGCCTTGCGACGCAACCAGCACCGCTTCTAGCAGGTTAGTTTTGCCGCTGGCGTTAGAACCGGCAACGATGGTAACCTCTGGAGAAAACTGAAATGTCGCGTCCGTGTATGTCCGGAACTGTTGCAGCCGAATAGAAGAAATCATGCCTCTATTTTAACTTTTTAGCGGCATAATTATGTGGGTGTAGTCGGAAACTTTGGGGTCTTTTACTACGGATGGTTCGAGCTTGCCGTTAAAGCTAAAGCTCGCTTCTTCGCCGTGCTGAGCCTGCAGCGCGTCCAACAGGTAGCGGGAGTTGAGCGTGATGGCGCCATTGCCGGTAACTTTGGCCGGTACCACGGCGTTGTTTTCTCCCAGCTGTGAGGCGACCGAGCGGATGCTTAACTCCTGCTTTTCTTCGTCGACTTCTACCGTTATGCTGCCGGCGCTTTCGCGCGCGAACAGGCTAGAGACTTTGGCGGCGTTTAGCAGGTCGGCGCGTTTTAAGGTGGCGGCTACCGTAAAATCGTCCGGTATGAGCTTTTGGTAGTCGGGGTATTTGCCCTCGATAAGCCGGGCGACCAGCTCTACATCTCCGGCCTGGAACAACACTTGCTGGTCGTTGTGCGACACCAGAACTTCCTCTACTTCGGTATCGCCAATAATTCTTAGCAAATCCTGCATAGCCGAAACCGGCACTAACAGGTTAATGTCTTCGGCGGTTTTAAACAGCTCTTTCTCGGCAAGACGATAGCTGTCGGTGGCGGCCATGTACAGCCTGCCGCCAGTTGTATGCAAATACACCGCGGTAAGAACCGGGCGCGCTTCGTCGCTTGAGGCCGCAACAACCACCTGGTGCAGACTGCTCTTGAGCAAGACGGTCGGCACCGACCATCGTTTGCCGTCAGAAATCGCCGGCATCACCGGAAACTCCTCGGCCGACACACCGTTAATTACAGACTGGTACTGGTCTGTAGCCACTTTTAGCCGGAGGTCGTCGAGCTCGAGATTGATAACGCCAGAGGGCAAACTGTTCACAAAATCCTGCATGAGCCTCGCCGGAACGGTAATAGCTCCCTCCGACTCAATCTTTGCCCCGATGTGCTGAGTAATGCCGATGTCGAGGTTGGTAGCCACCACGCTAAGTCGGTTGCTAACCGTTTTTAAAAGCACATTCGCCAGCACTGGCAGGGTGCCACGGGCGTTAGCAACCCGTGCCACGTTGTTAAGGGATTTATTTAGATTTTCCTGGGTGACCTGTAGTTTCATACACACGTTCCTCTATTAATAATTATTTTATTCTGAAAAATAGCTCTAGTTATAAGAGCAGTGGAAAGTGCGGAAAACCCTCGAAACAACAGGGATGAAAACTCGGCAAAACTTGTGGGAAACTTGCGCACAAAACGTGGTACAACACCAGGTAAAAGCCGGCGGTTTGCCCACAGCCCAGCCGCGGCAACGAGCCGTGATGTGTACAAAAGTTGTTCAACTCCACACCAACCGCCGGTCTTTTCCACGGTAAATGCACAGGCACAATAACTACTACGCATACAGCCGCTCCCTAATACTTAAGATGGCGGTGCGCAGGTCGGCGTCGAGGTGCATTTCTTTCTCGATTTTCTCCACGGAGTGGATGGCGGTGGTGTGATCTTTGCGGCCGAGTTCACGGGCGATTTTGGGAAAACTTAAATGCAGCTCGCTGCGCAAGACGTACATAGCGACCTGCCGCGGCACCACTATGTCTTTGTCGCGCTTTGGACCCACAATATCCTCGAGCGGGATTTGGAAATGCCGGGCGGTACGCTCGACTATTTGGCGGGGGTTGATGTGTTTAGGGCGGACGTTTGTGGCGCCCAGCAGGCTGGTTGCGATATCTAAAGTGGGGTCGAGACCGCGCATTTCGCACCAGGCCAGTAGGCGGTTTAGAGCGCCCTCTAGCTCGCGGATGTTGGTTTGGATGTTGGTGGCCAGGTGTTCCGCGATATCTGTGGGCAGCTCAATACCCTGACTTTGCGCCTTGGTTTGCAAGATCGCGCAGCGAGTTTCTAGGTCAGGTGTTTGCATGTCGATACTCATCCCCCAGGCAAAGCGCGAGCGCAGCCGCTCCTCGAGAGTAGCGATATCGCGGGGCGGCTTGTCGCTGCTGATGATGATTTGTTTGTTTGCCTGGTGCAGCGCGTTAAAGGTATGGAAAAATTCCTCCTGCACCTTTTCTTTACCGGCGATAAACTGGATGTCGTCTACAATTAAGACATCGGCGCCTCGGTAGAAATCGGCGAAAAAGGTATTCTTTTTGTAGCGGACGGCATCTACAAACTCTTGTAAAAACTGTTCACTCGACACATACACCACGCGCGCGTTCTGTTTTTTGGACAGCACGGCATTGCCGACGGCCTGGATAAGATGCGTTTTTCCAATACCGACACCACCGTATAAAAACAGGGGATTGTACTTTTTGCCCGGCTTAGCGGCGGCTGCCTGGCAAGCCGCGTAGGCCAGCTCATTGCCGGAGCCAACTATGAAGTTGTCGAAGGTGTAGCGTTCGTTCAAACCTTGGCGGTATTTGTGGGCGAGAGTGTTTACTTGCGGCGCCTTGGCTTCCGAAGCAGCATCCTCGGACTCATCCTGGTTTAGTACGATCAGCGGCTCCGGCTCCTTTTGTTTTGCCGAAAGGCCGGAGTGGATTTTAAAATCGATTGTTTTTACCGGGGAGCCGCTCTTTTGTAGGGTAGACAAGATAAGCTCTTTATATTTGCGCTCCAGGTGGTTCTTAATAAACACGTTTGGCACGCCCAGTACCACAACGTCGTCATCCTCGCGCAGCAGACAGGTGTTTTTAAACCAAGTAACAAAATTACCCCGCGATACCGAAAGCTCGATCTCGCCTAATGCTGCCTGCCATAAAGTTGACGTTGTTTGCACGCCTGTTACCCCTTTTTCCTCCACCAGTTACGGTACTATCAGTATGACTTTTCCACATAGTGTTTACAAGTCCTCAGCAAAGTAAGTAGAAAAGGTAAAATGTCCTAAAGTTATACACAGTTACAGGTCTAATCTGTTAAATTGTGGAAAATACTTGGCGAGCAGGGGAAAACTTGCTATTATTAGTGGGTTAAACATTGTTATTTTGACGGCTAAAACGCAGGAAATACTGCACGGCCGGAAGTCAGGACATATGCCAAAGCGAACCTACCAACCCAAAAAACGACAAACCGCACGCGAACACGGCTTTATGAAGCGTATGTCGACGGCAAGCGGCCAGAAGGTTTTGGCACGTCGCCGAGCCAAAGGTCGCAAGCAGCTGACACGCTAGATTACGCCAAGAAAGGATGTCCTCGAGATGATCCACCGCAAGCACCGATTCCATGGTTTACGCAGCCTGGGGTTTGTGCTCAGGCGCGGTCAGACCATACGCGCCCCGGGCATTAGCCTAAAGTTTATACTAAACTCCCGGCGCCAATTCCATCGTGCATCCGTATCGGTCAGCCGAAAAGTCAGCAAGTCTGCTGTAGTTAGGAACCGCATACGCCGCCGCGTGTACGAGCGGCTGCGCTTGGCCGAGCCGTCAATTACCGGGTCGTACGATCTGATGTTTGTGGCGCACGACGCCATGCTTGCCGAGTTGCCCGCCGCCGGCATCGACACCCGAGTTACTCGGCTGCTTGAAAAAGCAGGGGTGGTGAGCAGCAGCCGCCCGCCGGCAATCCCAAATCATGCTATAGTAGTACCAAAGGAGAAAAAACACAGCAATGTTCACCACACTGATCGTCCAGCCGATCTTTAACCTACTGGCATTTATCTACGCGCTGATCCCCGGCCACAACTTCGGTTTAGCGATTATTTTGTTTACCATCATCGTCCGGCTGCTAATGTGGCCGCTGGTCAAAAAGCAGCTGCACCAGGTAAAAGTAATGCGCAAACTCCAGCCGGAGCTCAAGCGTGTTAAAGCCGAAGCCAAAGGCGACAAGCGACGAGAGTCGGCCATGATGATGGAGCTGTATAAAGAGCGCGGCGTCAATCCGTTCGCTTCCATTGGCATCCTGCTGTTGCAGATTCCGATTTTGATCGGCCTGTACATCGGCCTGCAAAAGGTCACTAAAGACCCGTCGCAGATGGCCATTTTTGCCTATCCGTTTATCCAAGATTTTAGCTGGATGAAACAGCTTGCCGAGAATGTAGGGCTGTTTGACCAAACCCTGTTTGGTGTTGTAGACCTGTCCCGCGCCGCGCTCGGCCAGGGCGGGGTGTACTGGCCGGCGATGCTTATTGTGGTTGGCAGCACAATCGCGCAGTTTTTCCAGAGTAAACAACTAACACCAAACAGTAAGGACGCCCGCTCACTGCGCGCTATCCTGAAGGATGCCGGTAAAGGCAGCCAGGCCGACCAGAGCGAGGTCAACGCCGCGGTTGGGCGCAGCACACGGTATTTACTGCCGGCGTTGGTGTTTTTGTTTACGGTCAACATCGCCTCGGCGCTCAGCCTCTACTGGTTGGTGAGCGGGCTGGTGGCGATTGTTCAGCAATCGATCATTCTTCGCGACGACGAGGAAGAGTTGGAAGCGGTGGCCGACAAAAAATCTAAAAAAACCAGCGCAACCAAAACCACTATTTCGTCCCGCGCCAAAGAGGCCAAAGAAGCTGAGGTAGTGCCGGCCGGCGCAAAATCAAAGAAAGGCAAACCCGCCGCAAAACGCGCTAAACGTAGGAGGTAGTAGTGGAAGCATCAATTGTTTACGCCAAGAAGTATCTGGAGGATCTCCTGTCTTTCTTTGGGCTTAACACCGACGTCCACGCGACTGCAGAAGATGATGTTATCGAGCTACAGGTGCCGTCAACGCACCTAAACGGGTTTTTGATTGGCCAGCGTGGAGATAATATGCGCTCGCTACAGTTTTTGGTCAGTAGCGCCCTCAAGAATCAAGGACACCAGTTTACTCGAGTGAATGTAGACATCGCCGAGTACAAAAAACAGCGCGCACAGCGCTTGGCCGAGCGTGCCGAAGAGTGGGTCAAAGAAGTCAAAGAAGTCGGCAAAGAGATGGAGCTTCGGCCTATGAATGCCGCCGACCGCCGCACGGTGCACAAATTAGCCGCCGACTGGGGTATTGTAAGCGAATCTGTAGGCGAAGGTCGCGATCGCCGTATTGTATTAAAATCGAGCCAAGAACCCGTAAAAAACGAAGAAAAGCTAGACTCTAGTCTTGAAGGGTAGATTTATAAACCGCTAATGTTTCTTCGGCCATGGTGTGCCAAGAATATTTTTTAACCTGTTCTTTGCCAGCTTTTATTAGTTTTTCGCGCAGTTCAGGAGTATCTAGCACCTCAAGTATCTTTTGGGCCACATCCTTTGGATCGTGGGCATTACAGTAATGAGCGGCATTGCCGTAGACCTCTGGCATAACGCTGGCGTTTGAGGAAACCACGGGCAAACCATTGGCCATTGCGTCCAATGGCGGCAAACCAAACCCTTCGCTTAGGGACGTAAATACATAACACAAACCGTGCTCAAAAAGCCAACGTAGTTCTTGGTCAGGAATAAAACCAGTAAATATAATGCTTTTGCTCGATTTCGTTTGGCTAGCATACGCAGCCATCTCTTCGTAGTGCCTCTCGGTTTTGCCAACCAGTACTAGTTTAAGATCTGGTTGTTCTGTATGAACGATATTAAAGGCATCAACAAGGGTAGACAGGTTTTTATGAGGGAAGGCAGTGCCAACATACATGATAAATCGGCCAGTAATGTTGCTTGGTTTTTTTGGTTTTACTGCAGTCGTAACAGCGGCGGCTTCGTAGGTAACAACTAACTTTTTTTCGGTAAAGGGCTGGAAGGTTGCAACCTCTTTGGCGGTGGTATGTGTGGGCACTAAAATATATTTGGATTTTCGATGACTGAGCCACATCATAAAGTGATATAGGCGCAGTTTTAGATTATAGATAACAACAGGAGTTGCCCCTCTTTTAATAAAACGAAACATAGTAAGGTCGTGTGTTGTAGTTACGATTTTCCCGAAGTATAGCAGGGGTTGTTGGGTCATGGTAAAGTGGACCAAGTCGGCTTTTAGTCTATAAAGTTGCCAGGCAAACCGTATTTGATCCAACGGGTTAAATGAAAATTGCATAAAAGGGCAGGGGAGGGTATGGAAGTTCGACGCGTCCATCTTCCACGGATCGTCTGGGTGGACAAGGATGGTGTAGCGGTTAAAGTCATCAATCTTTTGCAGATGCGTGACCAGCCGATCCATGTAACGCCCGGTGCTTGAGCGGCGAATTCGGCCATCTATAACAATATGCGCGCGACGAGATTTGATCATTGCTATAATTATACCTGATATGCAATTTGCGCGACGCATTCCTTACTGGGGTTTTATAGCTTTGCTAGTTTATATGCCGTTTCATGTGTTTTTATCGCAATCGCTTAGTCTTGTCTCGGGCGGGCTTGAGGTGTGGAAGGTTGGCAAGGATGTTCTGCTTGCAGCGTTAGTTGTGTTCACTATTTGTTTGGTTTTTATGCAAAGAAGGTCAGGGAAGGTTTTTACAGTCCTTTTATGTCTTGCGCTCCTCTATGGTGGGCTGCATATTCTATTGTGGCTTGTTAATCCCGAAATATACCGCGAAAGCGCTTTGTTAAGTGTTGTCTATAACAATCGTCTCCCGGCACTGGCTTTGCTGGGGTACGGTGCAGTAATTCTTAATCCTGGCAAGTTCGTTTTTAGTTCGCTTATAAAGATTGTTTTGTTGGTGAGTACTACCATCGCTTGCCTAGGCATTTTGCAGCATTTTTTGCCCCCCGACTTTTTGACCCACCTTGGTTACAGTTTGGAGCGTGGTGCGCACGCCGCTTTTTTTATCGATAACAATCCTGCCCTGCCGCGCATTATGTCGACTTTGCGCGAGCCCAACTCACTTGGCGCATATTTGGTTTTGCCAATTGCGGCAATAACAGCCTTGCTAGCTACCAAAAGGAATATTCTGACGCGCCCAGTTATGGCTGGCATATTGTCACTTCATTTACTGGCTATCTTTTTGACCCACTCCAGGAGCGCTTGGTTGGCTGGTCTGCTGGCTGTGGGAGTTGTCTTGTTCTGTGTGCACCGAAAACGAGCAGCTGATATGGCAAAGCGGTTTTGGCCCCTGTTGTTGTTGGGTGCTTTAAGTGCTGTGCTCATAGTTTTTTCGCTCCGTAGTACCTCAATTTTTGAAACATATATTGTGCATACTGACGATCCGCAATTTAACGAGCAAAGTTCAACAGATTACCACTACCAATACATTGAAGATGCCACCAGAGATGTGCTTAGTCAACCACTTGGGCACGGGCCAGGTACAGCAGGTCCAACATCTCTACACAATCCGGAAGGAGGTAAGATAACCGAGAACTACTATCTCCAGATTGCCTACGAGGTTGGTGTTGCCGGATTGTTGGTTTTTGTGGCTATTGCCACTTTTGTTTACCTTACATTGGTAAAACGAAAAGATGTTTTTGGAATAATTCTTATCGCCAGTTTCTGGGGATACGTAGTGGCCAACATGTTTTTGCACACTTGGGGAAATGAAGCCGTAGCCACACAGTGGTGGCTACTCGCTGGAGCGGCAATGGGTATGAAGACTCTTAACGCGCGTGGCGATGATAAGCCTTAACGACGCCAAAATGCCCGGATTTTTCTTAGTTTGCCGGCGCTAGTCGGAAGGTCTTGCACAAACATATCCCAAATATATTCGGTGCTGACGCGCCGGGATTTTTGTATACGCCAGCGCTCGCCGATTTTCTTTGGCAGCCTTGCCCAAAAAAGTAATGCGCCCTGTATAGCGCCTAGCCCCCTACCACTTATCAAGGCTTGACCGAAAAGTAATACCCAAGCAAAGATCAGGCGGGGCATAATGAGCCAAAAAAGGCGGGCGGGCACGTTTTTAATAAGCACAAACGGAACATTCTTCATAAACTGTTTGGTCAAAAACGGCGTTGTGGAGTGGTCGCCAGCTTTACGTTTCGCAAGACGAGCACTGGTATTGCCGCGCTCATGAACAACCACCGCATCGGCTACGAAGGCGACTTTCCAGCCCGATAACTGCGCTCGAAAGCTAAGATCGATATCTTCGTAGTATGCAAAAAAGTCTTGATCAAACAGGCCTATTTTTTGGAGCATTGCTGTACGATACATGCTCGCGCCACCGGAAGCACCAAAGATTTCACCTGTTGGGCGACTACATGTAGATACCGGCTCATCGCGATCGCGCGGGAACGGCAAGCCCCACGACGAATATTCTTCCCCGGTACTGTCGATGGTTTCCCCGCTGGCACCAACAATCATACCGGTTGCAATACCATGCGAGGGGTTTGCATCTAAAAATGCCACCAAGTTTTTTAACCAGTCTTTTTTAGCAACCGCGTCGTTGTTAATGGTTGCTGCGTATGCGGCGTGTTCGCGGATTGCAAGTTCCATACCGGGATTAACTCCGCCGGTATAACCATAATTTTTTGTGCGGTACAGGCTGCGTATGCGTTTATCCTTGAGTTTGTATAGTTCGATGATCTCTTTTGAGCGATCGGTCGACCCATTATCAACAATCAGCAATGAAAAATTGGTATATGTCTGCGACAGAATAGATTCTATTGCCCCAGGGAGCTCGTTCTCTCCATTCCAGTTTGGGATGGTTACGATAACGCTGTTCATATCATCCAGCCATTAATAATATGTTATATTCTATAGGATAGAATATGAAGAGCAAGCTAAAACTGTTATACCGAGTTAGTAAACGGGCAGCTAAAAAAGTTGTCAGAGGAGAATTTACTTATAGAGGGCTAAATCCCTGGACGTTAGGATACAATACAGTCCGATACGGCATGCAAAACGGGCCTAAGGCGCTTGTAATCAGAGTTAAGCAAGAGATAGTCGAAATTGACCGCAAACGTGGGTCAAATTTATACTTCCCTAATGGTTTAGTGAGCGGTGTAGACGAAGAGGTGATTTTGGCGTGGTACCGCGACCACAGCCGACCGGTTACTGTTGTTATTCCTAGCTATAATGACCTGAACGTGCTGGTTCCCTGTTTAGAAAGCATCGCCGCCACCAGCACTCCAGACAGAGTAAAGGTATTGGTAGTAGACGATTATTGTCAGCCCGAGCATAAAAAAAAGTTAAAAAGTCTAGAAAACGAACAAGTTCGTATTTTGTTTCGCGAAGAAAATGGCGGTTTTGCGAAAGCTGTTAATACAGGACTATTGGCAGCTCCGCAAAACGAGGACGTTGTATTAGTTAATTCGGACATCGTTGCCCATCCTGGCTGGATAGAGGGCTTACAGTACGGTGCCTATGAATTTGGCGTTGACACCGGCATTGTCGGGCCAAAGCTGCTTTATCCAGACGGGCGAATACAAAGCGCCGGAAGTCACCGCAACACCGATGCGCCGGAATTTTTTGACCATTATTATCGGTTTCAGGAAGCAAATTACGGACCGGCAAACGTGCCGCAGTATTGCATTGGCGTAACCGGCGCCTGCATGTACGTGAAGCGCGAGTTTCTGGACTACGTAGGTATCTTGGATGAGAAATTTCCCTTTGGAAGCGAAGATGCAGACTGGTGTTTGCGCGGATGGGAAGCTGGTTTTCGCACTCTGTATTTCCCAGCGGCAATCTTAACTCATATGGAATCTGCAACCCGGGCAAAAAACAAAACGATCTCCGAGCGCGAAAAAGAATCTATAAAATATTTTTGGGAAAAGTGGGGAGATTGGTTTGACAAGCGAAACGTCCGCGACGAAGACGGCAAAATTCGGGTTATCTACGTGTTACAAACCATGGGATGGAGCGGTGGTATTAAAATGGTATTTGAGCACGCCAATAGGCTGCCCCAGGATAAGTTCGCTATAGAGATTTGGGGGTTGGATCATCATTCGCGAGCCTGGAAGCTAGAATCGCACGTTAAACTACGGACGTTCAAAAACTACGACCGCATGACAGCCGCACTTACCGGCCAAGAGGCGATAAAGGTCGCAACCTGGTGGGAAACTGCTTTTCCGGTTTGGCTAGCGTCACTAAAAAAGGGGATCCCCGCGTACTTCATTCAGGAAATGGAGAACTGGTTTTATCCGAACGATGTCGTCGCCCAAAGCGCGGTGGTTTCCTGTTACCGCAAAGAGTTCAAAAATATGACGACCTCGCAGTTTAACTTAGATGAAATCCGTGCACTTGGGCTCACTGCAGATTTGGTTCCTTGTGGGCTGGATCCTACTGTCAACAAACCACTCAAAAACATAAAGCGCCAAGACAATATTTTAGTCGCCAACGGAAGAAAGTTCTTTCAAAAGAATTTTGAGTTTACATTTAAGGGCTGGAAAGCAATGGGTGAAAACAGGCCAAAGCTTTTGCTGTACGGAAGCGAGCCCGAACTAGCAAAGCGAGATAGTAAAATAACCTACCTCACGCGGCCGACAGATCAAAAAGTCAACGAGCTGTTTAATAAGGCGACTGTACTAATTCAAACATCAAGACACGAGGGTTTTTGCCTCCCCTTACTAGAAGCTATGGCCACCGGCGCTCCGGTTGTTTGCACAGACGCACATGGTAATCGCGACTTTTGTCTTAACAATAAAAACTGCGTAATGGTTGAGCAAGATGACGTAGAGGGTTTACGCAAAGCGCTCCAAAAACTTTTTGCTGATCCGGCACTTCGCAAGCGGTTGGGAGAAAATGCGCGAAAGACCGCCAAAACCTACGAATGGGACGCGGTTATAAAAAAACTCGCCAAATTTTACGAAGGGATGGCTAAACCGTGAGCTCTCCATTCGCTGGTCTAAAGCGCGCCTTTAAACCAAGCAATCGCAGTTTAATCCGCGAACTCGTTGTTAGCGATTTTAAAATTAGATATCAGGGGTCGATACTTGGGTATTTGTGGTCGTTACTGCGCCCGCTCATGTTATTTACCGTACTGTATGTGGTGTTTACTAAAATTATTCGCTTAGGTGATGGCGTTCCCTATTATCCGACATATTTGCTTTTGGGCATCGTGGCTTGGACTTTTTTTGTTGAGGCAACGGTTTCAGGAATGAACGCCATAACAGGGCGAGGTGATTTGATTCGCAAAATTAACATTCCGAAATACACCATTGTTATTAGTACCACGCTTTCTGCGTTTATTAATTTTGCCTTGAATATGGGTGCGGTACTGGTATTCATGACTATTAGCCAAGTTCCTTTTAGATTAGAATTGCTCTGGGCGTTGCCTTTGATTGCCGAACTCGTGGTTCTAGCCCTTGGCGTTTCCTTTTTGCTTGCTGCATTATTTGTAAAATACAGAGACGTCAGCCATATCTGGGAAGTTATTCTGCAGATCATGTTTTACGCAGTGCCTATTATCTATCCGCTTACCATGCCACCGCAATGGCTCAGGGAGCTACTGAGTTTAAATCCCGTTACACAGATACTGCAAGATTTGAGATCAGTACTTATAACACCCGAGACACTGACTGTGGCTGAGGTGTTTGACTCAGCGTGGCCGCGGATTTGGTCTGTAGCAGTTGTTATTACCATTGCTGCATTAGCCGGGATTTATTTCCGACGCGCAGCGCGCAATTTTGCGGAGGAGATTTAATATGGGCGAAGATCTAGCAATTTCTATAAACAGTCTTTCGAAGGATTTTCGCTTGCCCCACGAACGGCACAATTCGCTAAAACAACGTATTTTGAGTTTTAAAAAACCAACGTACGAAAAATTTCACGCCTTACGGGATATTAACTTCGAGGTCAAACGTGGAGAGTTTTTTGGTATTGTCGGCCGTAATGGCAGCGGAAAAAGTACGTTGCTAAAAATTATAGGCGGTATTTACCAGCCAACCAAAGGAAGCGTGCACATCAACGGGACGTTAACGCCGTTTATAGAGCTGGGAATTGGTTTTAACCCCGAGCTAACCGGTCGCGAAAACATCTACCTTAACGGTGCTATTCTTGGCTTAACGCGTAAGGAAATTCACGCCAAGTACCAGGAGATTGTAGATTTTGCCGAACTACACAAATTTATGGATCAGAAGCTCAAGAATTACTCGTCGGGTATGCAGGTGCGTCTAGCATTCTCAATCGCAATGCAGGCCCACAACGACATTTTGCTTATTGACGAAGTGCTGGCCGTAGGCGATACCAACTTCCAAAGAAAGTGTTACGAGGTATTTCGTACGATTAAAGAATCGGGGCGAACTGTTATATTTGTGACGCATGATATGGGTGCCGTCCAAGAATATTGCGACCGGGCGATGATGATTCAGGATTCGCGGATAGTCGCTATTGGCAAACCTCGCGAGATCGCCCTAAAGTACCAGTTTGCCAATGCCGCAAGCGAGGAGGCCGGCTCGACAGTCACTTTTGGCCGGCCAAAAGATCCTGCTATTAAAATTGCGAGCATACGACTCTCTGTTAAGAGTAAAACTACAAAGAATTTTACCGTTGACGACGACATTGAGGCCGAAATTAAACTGTTGGTTAAAAAGCCGAAAGAGGTACAAGTTAATTTATTTTTTGTCCGAGCGGCTGACGGAACGTACCTTGCCGGCGTAAACTCAACAAAGCATATTAAGAATTTCACGCCGTCTAAAGGCACGCATATACTTACCTGCACCATTAAGGCCGGCCAGCTTACAAAGGGTGATTACCAAGTTGGCGTAGGCGTTTACACAACAGGTTATGTACCGGATTTAATCGACATCATCGATAGAGCCTACACACCCGATGTGCCGCGAATTAGTATTATTGACGCGTCGACGTATCAGGCCGGCCAGTTTTATATACAAGGCAAGTGGTCAGAGAAAGCCTAAAGCTAGTTACTTTTTCTTTTTTACAATTGCTGCTGCCTTGCGCAAAGGTTTTGTAATTTTCCAGCTGTGAGAATGTTCCATGCCAATAATTTTTTCGTCGAGCTGCCGAATAGTTGTTAATTTGTCGGCGATTATTTTTTCCATGCCTGCGATGGCCTTGTCTTTCTCTAGTATCATAGCGTTTGTTTTAGCTACCGCTTCATCTTGCTGCCTAATGACTTCGCCCAAAAGCTGTTCGGCGCTGAGCGGTCGCGGTATAAAGCTGTATTCGCCAGAATAGAATTTCTTAATGTTTTCTTGGTAGTTTGCAAAGTTGTAGAGTTGGTTAATTTTGTCCAGATTGCTTTTGTTGATTTTTTCGTACTGCTTTTGGTTTTTATCCAAGGCCTGGATTTTTTTTACAATACCGTTTAGCATGTCTTGGAAGCTGGAAAACGTATTTTCGAACGTGCCAAACTCTTTATTCGGAAAGAATTCGTTATTATATACGGCAAAAGTAATACCGCCGGTAAAGAAGCCCTCAACGTAGTACCCATCAAAGCCTTCGCCAAACGTGATAACGTACTTGGCGGTAGCAATGAATTTTTTGTACTGTTCGTAACTTAGATTACGGATGGTAATGACTTCGTAGTCCGGCAGCTCTTTTTCGAGTTTGGCAACAATGTGCTCGCGTTTTTCGGTTACATCGGGTGATAAAGCGATAATTTTCTTCTTTTTTTGGTAGGGCGTCCACTGGTATTGCCGGGCGTCAACAAAGGTGGACAAATGACGAGTCGGCAAATTGTACTTGTCGGCCAACTCCTGGCTGGTGTACTTATTGTGCGCCGTGGTCTGGGTGACGTTGGGCGTGAAGGCAAACCAGTTAGCAACTTCGTGCGGCTTCTGCATGAGCAGAACATTTTGGTGCATGATATTAATGCGTAGATCTGCGACAGCGTGTATGTACGCTAAGTAATCTTTGTTGAGTCGCTGGAAGACATCGAGCGAGGCGTATTCGGGTACGTGAAGCAGCAGAAAATCAGGCACCCCTCGTTTGACTATTTCATCGAACGAATAAATTGTTTCGTCGTTTTTGAACAGATCATTTTTGCGGTACGTCTCGTAGCCGGGATACGTCGCCAGCACTACCTCGGCGCGGTGTATTTTCCTAAAGGCTCGACTTTCTTTGCAAATAGAGAATATAGACAATACGCCACCGTTCACAATTTTTTCGGGTGGAACAAGGAAAACGACGAGTCTTTTCTTGGACATATTGATCTTAATAGTAGCAGTTAAGCCATATTTATGCCAGAACGCGCAACCCTTTAAGGCTAGCAAGCCTAGCCCAACCACACTTTCGGCAATGCATCACAAGTTTGGGGAGATGCAAACCAGGCCGGGCCATATTGTTCCTGCGGCCGACTTGTCATGCCGGACGCCACCTCCCATACTCTGAACTGTTTCCATTGGGTTGTTTGCCAATCAGCAACGCAAACGCTGCCAGCATGGCGCAATGTGCCATCCTCTTCTACGAAATAGATTATTTGGCTATTCTGCTCTTTTACGAATTTGACACCATAGTCTCGTTCGAATTCGCAATAGGCGGGGCTGTTTTCGGTGTACGTATCGATTTTGGCATCCGTCACTGGAACGCCACCGCCGGTATTACGAATAAGTTGCACACAGTCACGTATAGCCGGGTTGCCAATCGGATGCCTGCGCCCATTCTCGACCCAGTACGCTTGGCCGCTGGGTCTTACCAAAATTCTATTCTCGTACTCGCAGGTTGCTGCCGCGCCCCGCCCCAAAGCCCCCACAACCACACTCGGCACCGGCACAATCTCCCAAGGCTCAAGGCCTAGACAGGCATTCATATCCGGCCATGGCACCTGGTGCCATTCACTGTCCTGGTAGAGGAACTCTGCACCATTGCCCATATCTACAAAGGCCATACCTTCTGGGATAGTCATGTCTGCACCTTGGGGTAGGCTATTAATAGAGGCTGTGGAGCCGAGCTCCTGGTGATTCGGATTACCACTGGTATACAGATAGGTCAGCAAGGCACTGGGATAGTACCGCCGTACATACGGATTATTCCCCTCAATGCGCCACTGTTCTAAACCACCAGGCCCACGTACTACCATGCCTGGGGGGTAGGTGCAGTTGGCAGCCTCTAGGACGTCCGTGAGCACCATGGACGCCCTAGCGCTTTGAGGAACAACGATTGGCGTCCTCCCCTGGGAAAGACGCAAACAGTCTTTGACTGTATCGTTGTTGACGTGATACCCAGCCGCATTACCACCAACATAGATGACCTGGCGTACGGCCGGATTCCCGGCAACTTTGTAGACCTCACCATTCTCGAACACCAGTTGTTGCCCGATAAATCCAGACAGGCGGCTCCCTTGGGTCGGTACAGGCAGCGCTTGGTTGGTGACGCCCAACTCATCCAACTCACCAACCCCAATCGGGTACGCCCGGCCCTTCACGAAGTAGTACTGCTGCCCATTGCCATGCATGCCATAGACAGCCGTACCATCCCGCGGAGGGTGGGCGTTACTGGACCCGAACCCTGCCTCATGGTCCTGTACTTCGGCGGTAGGTACTGGGCCAAGCAGCTCACCGCCACCCCACTGCGCCGCGTCTGCATCTGTCCAGGTACTTTTCGACTCAATGGGCCAAGCAGCACCACCAACCTTGGTGTAGACATAGCCACCGTCATGGAACTCGGCGCCTTCTGGGATTTGGGAGTAGGGGGTGGAGCCACTGCCAGGACCTGGGGTTTCGGTGCAGGGTTGTTTAACAGTCGTGTTGCTAGACCCCAAGATTCCAAGCCCTGCGCCTTCCGCGATTGTCTGGCCCGTCGCACCGTGATCTATGTAGCAGGATTGGTTGCTTGAATTCTTGAACTGTACGTGAGCATGGGAGACCTGGTAGCAGCTTGCATTAAATGGTTCTGTTGTAATCTCACCGATCTTAGTTCCGCTAGAAAAAACGTCGTTGTCCGCGGTTGCAAAATTACTTTCAAGGTCGAGATGGTCGTACTTCACCTCGCCAACCTTCGTGGTGCCCACGTAGACCCCAAACGTAGCGGCAGAACCCCCAATGCCAGCCCCTTGAGACGAGCACGTATCTGATGTTCCGATGTGCTTGAAGGTTACAGCACCTTGGGAACTAGAACCCTGCAGGTTTACGGCGGTGTTGGCACTGGCGTATAGATCAGTTGCCCACTTGAAGCTGTAGGAATTATGGACGGATGGGTGACTGGAATTGGCGTCTGTATACGGCGAAGTAACCGCATTCACGTATGCCCACTTACCTTGAAATGGCATACCGATGGTGGCTTAGGGTGAGTCGTTCGTCGTTGAAGCTCGGCCCTTCGCTGACCACCAAAGCTGTAGCTGCTATCGCAATACCTACAGTCCACCTGTTACGGAGACGATCGAAGATGTTTGTGGTTGCGTCTGGACCTCCAAGAGATGGATCTTGGAGTAAATCTGATTGTTCGGGCATTTGTTCAAGCTGAGCTGGTAGGCGTTCTGACATACTAATCTTCCTTTACTACGCCCACCCGTTATTTTTTGTCTACTCGAGAGTTATAGTGTCTAACACTTGATCAGATACCTCCTTGTACGCTGCAAGTCGATCTTCCGGAACGGAATCGATTTCATCGGCGCATACAGCAGGAAGCGCTATGGTGACAAATGCGCTGTTTGTCTCAAAAACCCAAGCCGTCCAACGGCAACCTTCGTCTCCTGCGGAAAAGTCATATACGGGAGTCCCGTGGATAGTGCGCGCTACTGGCGCTTCATACTCTGATCCCGCCGCATAGCCGCCATTGAGAACGTCGCCGTCCTCCTTGTCACTGACTATCCACTTATTGCCGACGAACTCCAGTATCGGTCCGTACTTTCCACCGTGCACTAGGAACCCATCCTTCTTGTCGACTTGCACAGAGAGAGGCGAGCGCGTGTATGGCGCAAACACATTCTCCTTGTCTGCGGACCTCACATAAAGAAGCGTACGCGGACTACCTGAGCTACTTACTGATAACGAACCTACTTGCTCAGGATAGGCAAAACTGAAGCCAAATTCTTGGCTCTCGTAAAAAATGTAGCCCTCAGGAATTTTTGGCTCTTGTTCGACATCAGTTCCTGATTGGTTCGTCTGCGAGCCATTCTTTGAGCCGCTAGACTTCCCATCTTCCTTATTCCTCTCCCACACCCACCAGCCCCCAAAGGCAACTGCTGCTATAACAATAAGTACTAAGGCGACTATAGCTACGTGTGCTAGGCCGGATTCCTTATGCTGCTGTTTTTTCATCTACCCCCCGTTCATTTTTTTGAGTTGCTATAATGTTCGCACAGGTTCCTTCGCATTGCAACCATGTAAATATTAACTATTGTTGTGAAATAATCTACCAGACTATATCTGTAATATGTAGAGTTATTGGATAAAGCAGATAATGAACATACATGCTTGCGGCGATGGCTGCGATGTCGTCTTCGTCGAGTTCTGCTTGGCTGATACGAGGGTAGAGCATACGCAGACATACTACATTTCCTTTACCTCAATTAACCTGTAAAATAGCTATATCCTATGCGAAAAAAACAATCAAGGATTAATGTTACCAAAACGTTCTTGCCTCCTATTGGGGAATATCAGGAATATTTGGAAAAAATTTGGGACAGCGTGTGGCTAACAAACCAAGGCCCTCTGTTACAGCAGTTCGAGGCCCAAACCGAGCAGTACCTAGGCGTTAAGAATTTGCATTTTGTATCCAACGGCACGTTGGCGCTGCAGGTTTCCTTACATGCCCTCGGCATTAATGGCGGCGAAGTCATCACGACACCTTTTTCGTACGTAGCGACCACTTCAACCATTTTATGGGAACGCTGCAAGCCAGTGTTTGTGGATATCGAACCTACTAGTTTGTGTATCGATCCAACCAAGATTGAGGCCGCCATCACTAAAGAAACAAAAGCAATTATGGCAGTTCATGTGTTTGGCCATCCTTGCGACGTAGAAAAAATAGAAAAGATAGCCAAAAAACACAAGCTCAAAGTTATTTACGACGGAGCGCACGCTTTTGGAGTGCAGTACAAAGGCCAGTCCATATTTAATTATGGCGACGTTTCTATTTGCAGCTTCCACTCGACCAAGCTGTTTCACACGATAGAGGGCGGCTGTGTAATCACACCTAGCAAAGCAATTAGTGACAAAGTGGAGCTTATTAAGCGGTTTGGACATCACGGGGACGATCATTACATGCTTGGCATTAATGCTAAGGCAAACGAATTCCAAGCCGCCATGGGACTTTGTAATTTTAAATACATTAGCGAGATTCTAGAAAAACGCAAACAAGTAGTGGATTTGTACGATACACTTTTGGGCGACGCCATTCGCCGCCCAAGCGTCCGAAGAGGCGCTACTAAAAACTACGCCTATTACCCCGTTATTCTAAAAGACGAAAAAGAATTGCTCAGAGTTATGGATAGATTGGCTACCCAAAACATTTTTCCACGCCGCTATTTCTACCCATCGCTCAATACCTTGCCCTATCTGGAAGAAGCTGGCGACTGCCCGGTTTCCGAAGATATTTCCACACGTATTCTTTGTCTACCGCTCTATCCGGAGTTAGAAGAAGATGTTATAAAAATAATTTGTGAAGTTATTACGAAATGAAACAAAACGTTTTGATCTTCCCATGTGGCTCAGAAATCGGATTAGAGGCTCACAAGGCTCTGCGGTTTTCGACCCATTTTAACTTGGTAGGTGCTTCCTCGGTAGACGACCACGGAAAGTTTGTTTTTGAAAATTATGTTGGCGACCTGCCGTTTGTAACAGCGCCAGATTTTTTAGATAAAGTAAACGAAGCAGTCGACTCATACAAAATCGATTTTATCATCCCGGCTCACGACAACGTGTTGCTACAGTTGGCCAAAGCAAAAGCAGCGGGGAAACTACACTGCGAGCTGATTACTTCGCCTCTTAAAACGTGTGAAATAGCTACCTCAAAGCTCAAGACGTATAATTTCTTTAAAGATATTTTGCCGATCCCCCATGTTTTTAAAACTGTAGACGAGGTAAAAAAGGTCGACTTGCCGGTTTTTCTAAAACCAGAAGTTGGTAACGGGTCGCGTGGGACTCAAACCGCCAAAACCCTCGAGGATATCACATTTTATACCGAAAAAGACCCGTCACTATTGCTATTAGAATTTTTACCCGGAAAAGAGTTTACGGTTGACTGCTTTACAAACAGGCACAGTGAGTTGTTATTTTGTAAAGCCCGCCAACGCGCGCGAATAGGCAACGGCATAAGTACCAATTCTATGCATGTGGCTAGTGAGCGGTTTCAAAAGCTCGCCGAAACCATTAACAAGTATCTTGCCTGGCGTGGCGTGTGGTTTTTTCAGGTTAAAGAAAACGCCAAGGGCGAATTGGTGCTGGTGGAAATCGCGCCGCGCGCCGCGGGCACTTCGGGCTTGGCTCGCGGCAAAGGGGTAAACTTACTTCTTCTTAGCCTATTCGACGCACTGGGTTATGACGTTGACGTGTTTGAGAACAGTTACGAGATGGTGATCGATCGCGCTCTGCAAAACCGCTACAAACATAACATAACCTACAAACACGTCTATCTGGATTTTGACGACCTGGTTATTTTTGATGGCAAGGTTAACCCCGAGGTTATGGCGTTTGTGTATCAATGTCTCAACCAAAAAGTTGCCATTCATTTAATTACCAAGCACCAAGATGACATTGAAAAAACGCTTAAAAAATATCGACTAAACGGTATTTTTGATGACATAATTCATATTAAAAAAGAAGATGAAAAGGCGCACTACATAAAAGAAAAAGAAGCTATATTTATTGACGATTCGTTTGCCGAACGCAAAAAAGTGCACTATAATTGCCACATTCCAACTTTTGACGGTCACATGATAGAAGGTCTAATAGAAAAGTTTTAAGGGAGCTTACATGATAGAAGGTCAACAATTAAGAGAAATGCGAATTACTCTTCGGGACGAAGGGATTGCAGTTTTTCAGCTTGAAGCACCTGGCGATCCTCTCCATAGTTCTCCGTGGGATGCGCCATGGTTGACTGATCCGGCGTTTAGCGCAATTCACGACAGCATGAAAGGCAGCACGCTGGTCGACCGCAATCGCTGCTACAGTCTTTACGAGTTAGCCGGGCAAACTCGGGATGTACCCGGGGACGTTTTGGAAGTTGGTGTTTGGCGTGGTGGAACGACGGCGCTTTTGGCTCAATCAGCACCGGAGCGAACCGTTTACGCTGCAGATACTTTTACCGGCGTGGTTAAGGGTTCGGCTCTTGACCCACATTATAAAGGTGGCGAACATGCCGATACCACCCGTGAGCTTGTCGAAAGCCTTCTGGGTGACCTAGGTGTTTCCAACGTCGTCATTTTAGAGGGTATTTACCCAGATGATACGGGAACTATTATTGCCGACAAAGCCCTGTCTCTCGTACATATCGATGTTGACACGCATGATTCTGCGGCTGACGCTTTTCATGCTTGTGGCCCAATGTTTCTCCTGGAGGGGTGGTGGTTTTTGATGATTACAGCTTTCGATCGGCTTGCGGTGGAATAGGAGTGTTTGTTGATAACCTTAAAGGCGACCCCGACAAGCTGTTCGTCTCTAATTTAAATGGTCAAGGATATATTATTAAAAGGTAGAGGTATTTTATGGGCGACGTTTCGGAAATGGATATTGAACATCTTAAACTAATTCGGCAAAATGTTAGTGATTTTATAGCGCGAGCCGGAAAAGAATACGATAAACCCGGTGTGTTGGTATTGGACGTGGCACCGCAAGATCACGAGGGAGCCAAGCCATATTTTAAGCAAGCTACAGTAGAGACTTTGGACATTGATCCAAAATCCGGCGCAACATATATTGCCGACCTATGCGCCGATAACACAAAAACTATCCCGTCTGACTGTTTTGACTATATTGTTTGCACCGAGGTGCTAGAACATACACTCCAACCATTTGATGCCGTCAAAGATATGGAACGCATGCTCAAACCGGGCGGGTTAGTATTTGCTTCTTCGCCGTTTAACTTTCGCATCCACGGCCCGCTGCCCGATTGCTGGCGGTTTACCGAGCACGGCTGGCGCGCTCTATTTAAGGATTTTGAGATCGTCGAGCTAAAAGCGCTGGAAACACAAGACAGGTTTCTGGCCCCTATTCACTACACGTTGATCGCCAAAAAGCGCGCCAACTAACAATCTGTAATTACAATCCAGCCACGGCGTGCGCAGCGGCTGCTTTGCCGATTGCCCAGCGGTGGCCAACAATAAAGTTTTTTTGCTGAGCTTCGACAAGCTCCGCAACACTAAAGAATTGTCCGGCTGGAAGCGGTTGAGTGGGGTCAACTACTTCGACGCCAGCATGTAGCATGGCTGTAAGTTCCAGGCTTCGGTTGCCCCGGCGGAGTCTAGAACCCCAAAGGAAAGGCCCGTCCGTCAACCGAACACCGCCTTGAAGTTCATTCTTTAACAACCGGTTGACTACTTGGCCAAAGGTATCATCGGGATTAAAATCTGGAGCATCAAAATCAATAGTCTCATCGTGAGGAACAGTATCTGACCATGCCCGGACGACGGTGCCAGGAATGTGCCATTTATCTGCCCATTTAAAATCATCAGTAGCCGGACGTTGCGTCAATAACGCTTCGGTTTCGCCGGTATCGGGATTAGTTCGAAACGGCAACAGTTCAACTGTGGCCAGACAAATTTTACGGGCCAAGGCCAGGAAAACGTCGTACGGCAATAAGCCAGCCTCATTCGGTTGTACCCTATCGACTAGGTCTGCTGTAATAGCATGCCGATCTTCAGGCGGCAATGTATCAATTTGTGCTAGTATTTCTTGACGGGTACGTCCATTCCGTTTTGAATCAGGACACCCGGTGACACAAAATAGTCACCATGAGAAAAGCACCGAAGGTATCGGCCGTCGAGCGGAGCGAGCTACAGATACTGCACGAGAAAGGTTATTCGGCTCGG
>JBOHNU010000007.1:0-43926 GCA_050730855.1 Saccharimonadales bacterium (SeqCode)
TCTGCGACCGCCTCAACAAAAAGCCCAGGAAGATCCTGGGCTACAAGTCTGCGTTACAATTAGCTTACGAGAAAGGAGTTATCTCACCGGGAACAGAGGGGTAACTGTCCTGATTGAGGGGTGAACGCACAGTGCCATAAGATTGATTACTCTAACATGATTGCATAAAAAAAGCAACAGGAGTACACTGATGAAATGAAGATTCAGATTATCACCTTGTTTCCAGAGATGTTTGATGGTGTGCTAAACAATAGCATGCTATGGAAAGCGCAGGACAAGGGCGCGGTTGTTTTTGAGTTTACTAATTTGCGCGATTTTGGCCTGGGTCCGCGCAAGCAAGTGGACGATACGCCTTACGGCGGCGGCGATGGCATGCTGTTGATGGCAGGGCCGCTCGCAGCAGCAATAGAGCACGCCAAAAAGAACGACCCCGATTCTATGGTCGTACTGCCGACGCCCCGCGGCCAGCTGTACAAACAGTCTGCCGCCAAAGAGCTGGCGGCTGGCGGGCGAGGGCTAGTCATAGTTTGTCCGCGCTACGAGGGCTACGACGAGCGCATTGTAAAGTGGGTCGACCGGCAATACTGCGTAGGCAACTACGTGCTTACCGGCGGCGAACTACCGGCGATGGTGATTATCGACAGCGTGGTACGGCTATTGCCCGGCGTGTTGGGCGGCGCGGCGAGCGCCGACATCGAGTCGTTCCAAGCTGACGACAAATCGATTGAGTTCCCGCAATACACCCGCCCCGAGGATTTCCGGGGCGACAAAGTACCAGAGGTACTGCTTAGCGGCCACCACGCCGAAATCCAAAAGTGGCGCAAAAATTACAGCCATAAAAACAAATAGCGCTATAATAGGCTTAGTGAAGGAGGGTACTATGAAATTATCGTTTATTAAGCCGGTTTACGCGCACTGCGATTTGCCGTGCGGAGTGTACGACCCGGCGCAGGCGCGGATTGAAGCGCAGAGCGTACACGAAATTATGAAAAAGTACGCCGGGCTAGACCACGAAGAGGACAAATGGCGGGCAGTTTTTATAAAGGAACAGCGGGCTGAGCTGGTAAAACACCATTTGTGGGTATTGTGGACGGACTATTTTAAGCCCGAGCATATTGAGAAATATCCCGACTTGCACGACAAATTTTGGCAGGCCACCAAACAGGCTGGCGCGTGCAAAAAAACGACCAACCCGGCAGAAGGCCAGAAGCTGCTCGACCAAATCGACGACATAGCCAAGATATTTGCCGAAACCAAGAAGACCTAGCGCGTGATTACTGTTCGTCGTGTGGTTGGCGCAAGTATGCTGCCGACGCTTCGCGCGGGGCAGGTCGTGGTTGGGGTGAGGCTTATGGGGCGGGCAAAGCCGGGCATGGTAGTTATTGCGCGCCACAATGGGCTGGAAAAGATAAAGCGCGTCCGGCAGGTGCGGGGCGGGCTAGTGGAGCTTCGCGGTGACAACTCCGATGAGAGCACCGACAGTCGAACGTTCGGCCTGCTGCCGCATAGCGCAATTCTCGCCAGAGTCGTTTGGCCTCGGAGGCTATAGTCGCTCGATCGGGTAGGCGCTAATAATCGCTTGCAGCGCCTCGGTTTTGACTGGCGGCCAGTCTGGCGGCCGGGCGACGGCTTCCCAGGCGGATACAATAATGTCGCTGTAGTTGTGGCCGTGTCCGGGCGGAACAAAGGTGGCGAAAAACTGGTCAACCGTTACCTGGAAAAAGGTTACAAACGGATACCACTGCATCTTGGGCGAAACATCCGAGCCGCGCGTTTCGCGCAGCCAATCCGGCTCATGCCAGATTAGGTCGGGACTCCACCACACAATCGGGTCGGATGCGTGCTGCATGTACAAAATGCGTGGAGATGGCCAATTGGCGCCAAGTTTAAAGATATCGCCAGCTGCCGCTGCAAACCGGATGGTTTGTCCCTCTTGGTATGTCGGCTGCCAGGCGGGGCTGGGCTGGTCGCGGTTTTGGGTGAAGTAGCTCCATGGTTCGCTGCTGTTTGGAGAGCCAACGAACAGCGCACCGTCGGTACGGTTTTGCAAGTCGGCCACCCCGCTAAATATTGATTGCGCGCCGTAGGCGCCCAGGCTCAGCCCGTGGACAAACAATTTTGGACGGCTGCCTTCGGGCAGTGCCTGCCATTTTTCGTAAACCGCATCAAAAAGTACCCGGCTGGCCTGCTGGGAGTTTTCACGGTCTACCATAAACGAAATCCAGCTGGGCAGGTACGAATATTGCACGCTTACCAGCGCGGTGTTGCCGCTGTGCATATACTCGATGGTGTCGGCGGTTTGCGGTTCGATCCAGCCCGTGCCAGTGGCGCTCATGACCACCAGGACTTGGCGCGAGAACGCGCCGGTACGCTCCATTTCTTGGACTGCCAGTACCGCGCGCTCCTCGGGGGTAGGGCGAGAGTCGACGCCAACGTAAATGCGGATTGGTTCGGCGGGCGCCGCGCCGCCAAAGGCGGCCAGCTCTTCCTGCGACGGCCCGCCGGCTATAAAGTTGCGGCCTTTGCGGCCGAGGCTCTCCCAGCTTACCAGCGACCCGTCGCCGCCCGAACGGAAAGCGCTGGCCGGGCGGGTGACTCCAGACGCCGTGCTTTGGTTGGTGCTGCGGTATATGTTGTTTGATACGGCGATAAAAGTTTTAAGCAGCACCCCGTTATAAAACCACACCAATATAAGCGCTACTATAACCGTGCCAATCGCAAAACTCACTTGGCGCGGCAGCCAGCGCTCGATAAACTCGCTTAGTATATAAATAAGCCGGTGTACTTGCCTGGCCAGGAAGATAACAGCCGCCGCCGTAACAAAGGCGACTAAAATTATTGCCAGCACGTGCTGCCCGGCAAATTCGGTTTCGCCGATTAATGCGCGCACCTCGTTTTGCCAGGCTGTCGCCTGAACGCCATACGCAATCGCCGCCGCCGACACCACGAAGAGCGCCACGCGCCAAGCCAGTTTTTTGACCTTCGGCGGAAGCTCTTTCTTAGAGAGCCGCCGAACCGCCCAGCTCAAAAGCACGCCCAGCCCGTACCCCACCGCAAAGCAAACACCGGCAATTACGCCCTCAAAAATAATCGGCCGGGGCAAAAGCGAGGGTGTCAGCGAAAAACAGTAGAATGCAAATCCTACCAACAGCCCGGCAAAATTAAGCTTAAAATGGCGCCCAAGGTGTGTTATATGCTCTCGTTTCATCCGTATATAACCTGCTTTTAGTGTAGGCGATCAGCCAAAAAAGCGCCACGCTTATCTGCTACAATAAAAGTACGAGGAGGTAGTATGCAAAAGATTTCACCAAGTTTATGGTTTGACAAAGAGTGCGAGGAAGCCGTTAATTTTTATATCGATACGTTTAACGGCGCACCGGGCGGCAAACATAACTCCAAAATTATTACGTTGCAGCGCTACCCCGAGGACAAACAGGTTGGCCCCATGAAAGACATGGCTGGCAAGGTGTTGACCGTTATCTTCGAGCTGGACGGCCAGCGGTTTATGGCGCTGGACGGCGGCCCGGTATTTAAGTTTAACGAGAGCGTTTCGTTCTATGTGGAATGCGAAAATCAGGAAGAGGTTGATTATTTTTGGGAAAAACTGTCCGCCGTACCCCAGGCAGAACAGTGCGGCTGGGTCAAAGACGAGTATGGCCTGTCGTGGCAGATTGTGCCAAAACAGCTGGGCGAGCTAATGGGCGGCCCAGACAAAGCCAAGGCCAGCCGCGTGATGGACGCCATGCTACAAATGAAAAAGATCGTAATAAAAGACCTCGAAACTGCCTACAAAGGCTAGCTGTGCTAGCGGCAGAAAAACTCGACAACAGCCAGAAGGAGCACTATCTGAAGCTAGCGTAAACAGGCCGCAAACACGAGGATAGTTGCGGCAATGGCCGCAAAAGTTCGCAGGTTGTGCAGGTAGTTCCAGGAGGTTTCGAACGCGGCACGAGCCGCTGACAATTCCTTTTCCGACCCCTCGGCCTTGGCTAGCTTTTCGTTTAGCGGTACGTTGCCCGCCGCGGTGATGCCGAACGTGCCCACGATGTACACCGCCGAGGCGCACACCAGCAGCCAGAAACGCGCGGTGCTGTCGTTGTCCCAGGCCAAAAACGCGCTAAACGGCAGCAATACCAGCGGTCCCATAAAACTCACAAAGAACACCGGGTTAAGGATGGCAATGTTTATAGCCTGCATAGCGCGTACATATTCGGCATCCTTCAGCCGCTTAAACGCCGGGACAACCGACACGGCGTAGCCGAAGAACAGCCCGGCCAGCAGCGCAGTAAGTGTGCCGGCAATAACCAGTACGATGTTTTCGAATGTCATAGTTACTCCTTATTATTTAACATTTCAATTTTCTTTACTACAGCGGGCAGGTCCACGCCTTTGCCAATTACTGGTTTCCATAAGTCGCCTTCGCGCTTAATGCGCTTGAGGGCGTTATGGATGGTGAAGTCGTCCGGCTTTAGGCCTTTTTTGACTTCGCTCCACTTTAACGGCATGGACACCGTGACTTCCGGCGTTGGGCGCAGGCTGTACGGTGCGGCGAGCGTTTGCCCCTCGCGGTTCTGAAGATAGTCGAGGTATAGTTTGTTCTTGCGTTTTTCGGGCATGCGTTCCAGGCTGGTGACGCCGGGCATGCGTTTGTTTACCTCTATAACAATCAGATGCGCCAGGTTTCTGGCCTGCTCGTAGCTGTATTTTGCGCCCATCGGGATATAAATGTGGATGCCGGTTTTGCCAGACGTTTTGGGATAAACTGGGATTTTCCACTCGTCGCAAACGGCTTTAACGGTTTGTGCGACTTCGATGACTTGCTCGAAGGTGATTCGGCCTTCTGGGTCGAGGTCGACTACAATCCAATCGGGTTTTTTGAGCCGATCGGTGCGTGAGTTCCAGGGATTAATTTCAATGCAACCCAGCTGCACCATGTACAGTAGCGTTTCTAGGTTGTTGCCGACAATCCAATGCAGGTTCCCGTTGTTGGAATCCGAAAAAATGTCGGCGTGCGGCACCCAATTGGGTAAGTGCTCGTTGTTTTTTTGGTAGAACGAGGGGCCTTTGATGCCGTCGGGCATGCGGTTAAGCGAGCAAGCGCGGTCTTTTAGGTAGGGCAGCATATATTCGGCGACCGATTTGTAGTACTCGAACATGCCGCCTTTGGTAATTTTTGTTTTCGGGAAGAAGACTTTATCGAGGTGTGTTGGCTCGAAGGGAAGGTCGCCCGAACCCCCAGTTTTGACGGCTACGCCCTTAGGTGATGTTACCCGTTTAGATTTTTCGCGGTGTACGTCAGTTGGTTTTTTGTCGGGTCGTAAGCCTTCAAATTGTGGGTGTCGCATGTGGCCCTCCTTGGTCCATTCGCTAAAACTCATTTCGCAAACGAGCTCTGGCCGTACCCAATGAACAGGGGCGTTCGGCTTTGGCTCGACGGTAAATGGCGAGGATTGTCGTTTTAATCGGTCTAGCCGTTCCTGTAGCTTTTTACGCTGGTCATCCGGAATACCGCCGCCTGAATGGCCGACATACACGAATTTGCCGTCCTTGTCGTACACTCCAACAACCAGCGCGCCAATGTGTTTGCGGCTACCGCGTGGTTCGGTGTAACCGCCGATTACAACCTCTTGTCGTAAATGAGTCTTAATCTTCAGCCATTCTTCTCCGCGAATGTTTTGACGGTACGGGCTGTCAGCTTTTTTGGCGACCATTCCCTCTAATCCTCGTCGGCGCATTTCATTAAAGAGTGATAAGCCTTTCGTTTCGACATCGTCACTGTACACGAGTCCGCTATTTTTCGGCATAATGCTTTTTAGCAGTGCTTTGCGCTCGCGGAGCGGCATTTCCGTAACGTCCCGGCCGTCGCACCACAAAATGTCGAAGATATGATATTGCAAATGGCCGTGTGGCGAGGTTGTCCAGTGTTGCAACCATTCAAAATGGGAGTGGCCGTTTTCGTCCACCACGACAATTTCGCCGTCTAGTACGACATCGTGTTTGAACGTGCGCATCGCTTCGACAACTGGCGGGTAATGATCCATAAAATTGTTGCCGTTGCGTGAATATAGCTCAATCTTGTCCTTCTGCTTAGTGCCAATGGCGCGGTAGCCGTCCCATTTGATCTCGAATAGCCAGCCCTCGCGGTCGAATGGCTCGTCGACCAGCGTGCACAGCATGGGTTTGACGTTCCTCGGCATAGCTTTTTTAGGGCTGGCTGACAGGTCGGGCATTTTTCCTCCTAAATCGTCCACTTTGGCGCCGCTTTTGACTGATTGGTCTTGCTTGGTGACGTCGGCGGTTGCGGCAAACTCGTCGCCTTTTTTAACTAGCAGCCAGGCCTTGGGATCGTCGGCGTTTTTTAGCTTAATGAGGGCAAACTCGCCCCTAAGTTTTTTGCCGTGTACGACGAATGTGAGGTGGCCTTGCTTTAGCTCTTTTAGCAATGTTTTTTCGGGATTGTCGGTTTCGGTGCGCGGCTCGTACCACCCTTCGTCCCAGATTATTACGTTGCCGGCGCCGTAGTTGCCCTTAGGGATGACGCCCTCGAACTTGCGATAGTCGTACGGATGATCCTCTGTTTGCACGGCCAGATGGTGCTCGTGCGGGTCGAGGCTGGGGCCTTTTGGCACTGCCCAGCTTTTTAACACGCCGTTCATCTCAAGGCGGAAATCGTAATGCAGGCGCGAGGCGTGGTGCTCTTGCACTACGAACGCCAGTTTTTTACTGGGCGAGGTTTTTGGCCTGCCTTTCGGTTCGGGTGTGTCCGCGAACTTGCGTTTTCTAAAATATTTACCCAGACCCACCGGTTACTCCTTTAGGCTGGCTTTGAGCGCGCCCATGAGGTCTTTGGCCGAGGTTTCCTTTGGCGCTGCGGGTTTTTTGCCCGGCGTGAGTTTTTTGCCCTTGGTTTTGCTTTTTATAAGTTCCTCCAGCTCGTCGGTGTAGGTATCTTTTAGGTCTTCGGGGATGAACGGCTTGGTTTCCTGCTTGACCAGCTTGAGCGCCATTTCTAACTCCTTGCTGTTTGCGTCTTTGTCGTCCGGTAGGTGCAGCTCGCCCGCCTGGCGCAGGTCGGACGGAAAGCGCATTTGGTTGAGCACCAGCGCCCGGCCGACCGGCTTGACGGCGGCCACGTGTTCGCGCTCGTGCAGCACAAACTTGGCCAGCGCCAGCTTGCCAGATTTGTTGAGCGCCTCGTGCAGTAGCGCGTAGGCCTTTTCGCCGCCTTTTACTGCTTCCAGATAATACGGCTTTTCAAAGTAGCGGGTGTCTATCTCTGGCTCGTCCACAAACTGTAAAATGTCGATAGTCTGCGTTTTTTTAACATCCAGGTTTTCCAGCTCTTTTTTGGTGAGAACCACGTAGTCGCCGTCGCGGTATTCGTAGCCCTTTACGATGTCGTTCCACGGGATTTCCTCGCCGTCTTTGCGGCAAATGCGCGCGTAGCGGATGGGGGCGTGGTCGTCTTTGTGTAGCATGTCTAGGTCGATGCCTTGCCGCGGATTTACACCGCTGTACAGCCGCACCGGAATGTTAATAAGCCCAAAACTGATTGATCCGTTCCAGATTGGCCGCACGTTAAACCTCCGCTTAATGTTAATGCTTTTATGGTAGCATGCCGAATCGTATACAAGCCACTGTCTTGACAAAGCACGAGCGTTTTGTGAATATAAAAACATTATAAAGGTGGAATATGGCACAAAAAAGAACAAAGCAAAAAAGCGCCCGTACGCCACGGTGGCTGGTAGTATTTACGATTATTTTTGTTGCGGTGATTGGGCTGGGGTTGCTCGGCTGGGCGGGCTGGGAAGTTTGGCAGGCGCGCGACCTGAAATCCGCGCAAGAGACGATTAGCTCAAAGTATAAAAACATCCAGTACGACTCCGAGACATTCCAAGATGAGTTTTTGCAAGCGCACGCAACGTATGTGCAAACAGAAAACGATGCCATAAATAAGGATGTAAAAGGCGAAGTAGACAGCCGTTTTTTGCCCTGCAAAGCTGCCGGGGAGCACAACCGGTCTTCGGTCACTTACGAGTGCCACGCCAGTCCGGAGATTGATTTCGCGACCGACGACTATTTGCAGGTAACATATAACTTCCGAGAATACACCGGTGGTGACCCGAGCGACGTAAAAGTCCGCCAAGTCGGCCTGCTGTATGACCGCAAAGCAGGCAAGCGCCTGCACATCAGCGATTTGTTTAAGCCTGACAGCGGATACCTCCAAAAATTGTCTAACATGTCGCGCGATGCGCTGCACAAGAAGTTCGACAAAAGCTACTACGACAACGGTGCATATAAAGACGCCATGGAGCAGGGCACCGTGCCCCAGGACGGCAACTTTGATGACTTTTTGCTGAGCGATCAAGCCCTGACCGTTATATTTGAACCAGGCGATGTCGCGCCCGTAGCCGAGGGCGTGGTAACTGTCGATTTAAGTACCGACCAGCTATACGACCTGTTTACGCAAGCCATCATCGACGAGTTTCTGACCAACCTAAAAGCCCAGCGCGAGGCCGAGAAAAAGCAGGCTGAAGCCGCGGCAGCTGCGCGCCATAACTCTCAAAATCAAGTCGGCGCCAACCGCGAAAACATCGACTGCAAAAAGATGAAGTGCATCGCCATCACCTACGACGACGGGCCAGATACGCCCGAAGGCACAAAACTACTGGATGCCTTAAAAGCTCGCAACGCCGTAACTACCTTTTGCATGGTCGGTAACCGCGTAGCCGCCAATGCTGCCGAACTAAAGCGCGTAGTCGACGAAAAAAACGAAATCTGTAACCACAGCTGGGATCACTCTGACCTCACCAAGTTAAGCGACTCCGACATTAAAAGCCAGATAGACCGCACCAACCAGGCGATTTTTGGCGCCAGCGGACTGTACCCCAAGCTGATGCGCCCGCCGTACGGAGCCGTGAATGATCATGTTATCTCTCAAATAAATATGCCGCTGGCCATGTGGAGCGTAGACACGCGTGACTGGAAAGATCGCAACCCTGACATTGTGTACCAGCGTGCCATTGCCGGCGCCAAGCCGGGCGCGATTATCTTAATGCACGAAATCCACGACACCACTATCCAGGCCGCGCCTCGCATCATCGACGAGCTGCAACGTCAGGGATATATTCTAGTGACTGTGAGCGAGCTGTTCGGCATCACCAAAGACAACATCGGTGATTTTACCAACAAAAAGTTGTTTCACAACTAGCCGGAGTGTTTGACAAAACGCAAGCGCTTTGCAACCATGGATAGTAATGCTCGATTCGTTTAACTTTGCGGAGTTCGCCCAAAAGTCGGGGCAATTTCTGGATGGTATCGGGATTGTTGTTATTTTGGGTGGCGTGTTACTTTCGTCGGTGGCAATTTTGTTTACCCTGGCGCGCCGCCATGAGGTGCAGCACGTGTACCGCATTTACCGGCAAAATCTGGGGCGCAGCATTTTGATCGGACTGGAGTTTTTGGTGGCTGGCGATATCATCCGTTCGGTGGCCGGCAACCTTGATATAGATAGCGTGGTCATCTTGGCTATCATTGTTTTGATACGGTCGTTTTTGGGCATAGAGTTCGAGATGGAAATCGACGGCCGCTGGCCGTGGCGCCGCTCTCAGGCAAAACAGTCACCCAAGCAGTAGTTTAGTGTCGCGCCAAGTTCAGTAAAGGATTTTTTATCCCTCGTGGTATAGTATTTGGAAATGGAGCTTGTTTTAGCTGTTGTTGCAATCTTGGCGTCGCTTTATTTGCTGGCGGTGCTCACCGAAGATTTTTTTATTCCGTCTATCGACCGAATTTCGCAAAAGCTGCGCCTTAGCAGCGATGCGGCTGGCGCCACGCTGCTGGCCGCCGGCTCCAGCGCGCCGGAGTTTTTTACGGCCATTATAGCCGTGTTTGGCCTCACCGGCGGCGGTGAGATTGCCGACGTGGGTACTGGCACCATCGTTGGCTCGGCGGTGTTTAACGTGCTGGTAATCATCGGCGCGGCGGCGCTGTACAAAGCCGTTAAACTCCAGTGGCAGCCGGTTATCCGCGATATGGTTTTTTACGTTGCCACAATCATCATGCTGCTGGTGGCCTTTTCCGATGGCAAAATTACCCTCTTCGAAGCCCTGGCCTTTGTGTTAACGTACGGTGTGTACATTTGGACGGTGGTAAAGTGGCGTAAATGGCTGAAGTACGATGATGTGGCATTGGAGGAATCTGAAGCTAAAGTGCGGAAAGGTTTGGGGATGGCTTCCTACAAACTACTTAGATTAATTATTCCCGACGCGCGGCTAAAGCCAAAACTTTACTTGGTGAGTTTTCTGCTGGCCATCGCCGGTATTGGCGGCCTGAGCTTTGTTCTTGTTGCCCAAGTGGTAGTGATCGCCGATCTGCTGCACATTAACGCAACGTTCCTGGCGCTTACGGTGGTGGCAGCTGGCACCTCGGTACCGGACATGATCGGCTCGATGGTGGTAGCCAAACAGGGGCGGGGCGACATGGCGGTTAGTAACGCCATTGGAAGTAACGTTTTTAACATCCTGTTCGGGCTGGGTCTCCCGTGGTTGCTGGTTCTGACATTTAGCAAGGAGTTTGTGCCGGTGGGTACGGCCAACCTCACTTCTAGCGTGTTGTTGCTGCTGGCGACGGTTATTGCAATTATCTTTTTGCTGGTATTGCGCAAGTGGCGCATTGGCCAAAAGAGTGGGCTGGCGCTGATTGCCCTGTACATCGCCTACTGCGTGTATGTGGCGATAACCGTTGCGTAAATAATTTCCCCACGTGTTACATGCCGGCTGCCGGTCGTGTAGAATAAAAGTATGAAGCAGCGATATGCTCGTTCGCGCACAAGCACGAGCCAGTTAGGGCGCAAGCGCACGTTGTTTGTAATAGCGGCGCTGTTGTTGGCGGCGGCGATCGGTTTGGCCGTATATGCGACCCTTTTTAAGGGTACGCCTGCTGAACGGGCGGCGAACCGGCTGCAGTTCGACCCATCGGTTACCGAAGCCGAGCAGGCGGCTATCCGCCAAGCCGTAGCCGAGCAGGCCAAGACGTATGACGGTACGGTTAACGTGCGTGTTGAGACCGCCCCGGCGGCGGCAAATGTGGCGACGGTGGTGGCCGTATTTGTGCCGGTAGCCAGCGCCTACGACGCGCGTCAATCAGTAACCAGCGCCGACCTGGTGTCGCTACAGCTTTTTGTCCCAGCCGATACCGACGATGTCACCAGGGAGGCTCTGGCAGCGGCTTTAGGAGTGCCGGCGGCGTCGCTGCAGAGTCTGGCAGCAGGGAGCGAGGTTCCGAACGGGTCTATCGCGTTTGTGCCGCCAAGCCAGCTTTCTCCAACCGTAAAATTGCTCGCTTTTGAAGGTGGGTACTATCTCGACAGCTTCACTAGCGGCGCGTTGTTTCGCCAAGCTGTATTTGAAGGCGGAGGAACCGCTGGCCTGAACGGGCTGTCGCTTAATACGAACCCGTCAAAAGAAACAACGTTTAAAGTTAATATGACTGGCGTTACCGCGCTCACCAGGGTTATGATCCGCAAGCTGGCCTCTGTCCCGGACGCCACGTATTTTAGCCAGAAAATCGGCGACTTTTTGGCCGACGCCGACCTTACGCACGTGTCGAACGAAGTGTCGTTTAAGGAGGGCTGCACGTACCATGCGGCGCTGTTTTGCTCGCCCCCGGGGATGATTGACGCCCTGAAGGATAGCGGCGTCGATGTGGTAGAGTTGACCGGCAACCACAACAACGACGTGGGCAGCCAAGCTAACACGCAGACGATTAATCTGTACCATAGCCTGGGCTGGGGGACATTTGGCGGCGGGTTAAATGCCGTCGAAGCGGCCAAACCATTTGTTGCCGAGCAAAAGGGTACGAAGGTGGCGTTTTTGGGCTACAACCAGGCCGACGCTCCGGGCAGCGGCGCGCTGGCTACTGCCACCGGCGCCGGCGCCAATCCGTTTAGCGCCACGCAGGCTCAGGCCGACATCAGCGCCGCCAAGGAGCAGGGGAGTTTTGTGGTCGTCGACGTACAGTACTCGGAGTGCTTCGCCTACCCTGGCGGCTACACCGAAATGCCCTCATGCGACCAGCCCATCTCCGGCCAAACCGCCGCCTTCCGCCGCTACATCGACATGGGCGCCGATGTTGTAATCGGCAGCAGTGCTCACCAGCCGCAAACGTACGAATTGTACAAGGACAAGCCCATTTACTACGGCCTGGGCAACATGTACTTCGACCAAACACAACAGCCCGGAACCGAGCGCGGCATTATTCTTACGCACTATTTTGTCGGCGGAAAGTTGCTGCAAACTAAGCTCACACCGACCGTATACGACAAAAATCTACAAACACAGCTAATGGACGGCGACGATGCGCAGTACTTGCTAGAACGCCTGCAAACCGCCCGCGCAGCAGCGGGATTGTAGCGGATCAGAGTTACCTCGGTATTGGCTCGGACGGTTAAAGAATGTCGGCGTCAACAGCGACAAAGATTTGCTTGATTTTGCCGTTACAATCGAAGTCGAAGGATACTACCATGCCGCTGGCGGCCTTGCCTACGTAGGTGTTAGCACCAAAATATTCGGTATAAAAACCGGCGGCATATCCGTCGATCGTGGCTTGAGGCAGGTTAAAGTCCCACGGACCTGTGGCCGAATGAGTGTATTCCAACGCTAAAGCCGCCTCGTCCGGGCTGAAAGCGCCGCCGTACTCCGATGCAGCCAGTACGTAACCGACAGGGTTTGTGGTGTATGTGGCGAAGGCCGCGGTGTTTTTGCTATCCAGAGCGGCCTTGATGTTCTCTTTCATTGTGTCGGATGGAGTATCGTTGCAGGCTTGCTTGTCTTCAGTTTTATCCGGCGATGTGCTGGCTTGCTTTTTTAGTGCGTCTACTTGCTCCTGCAACTGTTGTTTGTCTATGTTGAGTTGTTGCTCGGCCTTTTTGCAGGCCTGGAGCTGCCACCATAAATAACCTGCACCTGCCAGAAGCAAAACTACAAGTACGGCAAGTAGCCACACGATAGCGTTGCGCCGGCTTTTAGATTTATTGTCCTTGTTGAGCGCTGCGTCGCCCCTGGGAGCCGCAGCCTGCTGTGGTTGTTCCATAAAAAGCCCTTGTTTATAAACTTAATTATAACGTATAGGCATTAGCAAGTTGGCAATAGTTTTAACCGGCGGATTTGCTGGCCACCACAGCCGCCGACTTTACAGCGAAGTGTTCATATCGGCCTGGATTTCGGCCTGGCTGAGAGCTTTGTTGTAGATGCGTATGTCGTCCATAGTGCCTTTAAAGTGTTGGCCAACGGATTGATCGGCGCCAATAAACATGGCGTTGCCGCGGGCGGATATGGTAGCATTGAGCGTTTTGGTGCTAACCAAATTGCCATTTACGTAAAACTTTACTTGCGAGCCGCTAAACGTAACGGCCAGGTGCGTCCATTGGTTAAGCGGAATGGTTGAGCCCATCAGCACGCCTTGCACGCCGCCGCTGGTACCAATTTGGAACACTGGCTCGTTGCCGCCCCACAGCTCAAAGCCAAACTGGTAGTATGGGTCGGTCCAGGTTGACGGGTGCCAGAACTTACCAAGTAATATGCTGTCGGTGCTGCTGCCCTGCTGCGGGTTGAGCCACATGGAAAGTGTTAGTTCGCTGCCCGAAATGTTGGTGCTGGCCGAGTTTGGCACCGACAAATGAGTGGTGCCGCTAAAGCTCAGACCCGTACCGTACTTGCCTGTGCCCCACGGGTTAGTGCCGGTGATGGTGGCGGTGTTGCCGTTTGGCGAGGCGTCGCTGGCGGCGGTGCCGCTGCCCTCGTTAAAACCCCAGGCGGCCATAAGGAACTCGCTAACCGGCGGCGGCGTTTGGGTAGTGGCCGAAACAGTTGCCGAGCTGGCCGATACGTTGCCGGCGTTGTCTTCTGTCTGAACGTAGTAGTAATAGGTGGTGCCGGCGCTCAGCGCGGTGTGACTAAAGCTGGTGGTGGTTGGCGATCCAGCTAAGGTAAAGGTGATGTTGTCGGTTGACGAAAACACGCGGTAGTTCTTTACGCCGCTGCCACCGTCGTCGGTAGAGGCCGTCCAGCTTAGGTCGATTTGCGAAGCTGACACTGCTTGGGCGCTCAAACCAGCCGGTATGCTCGGCGGCGTGGTGTCGGGTGACGGAGGCGCTAGGGTGGTAGCGCCGGCAGGCGCAGTCTGCGCTGAGTTGTTTCCAGCCCCATCGTGGGCGCTCACGGTGTAGCTGTAGGCGGTTTCGGGCGTCAAACCGGTGTCTTGGTAAGACGTGCCAGATGCTGTGGCCACCTGAACTCCGTCGCGGTAAACCTTGTAACCGGATACGCCGATGTTGTCGGTGCTGGCTGTCCAGCTAAGATCAATCTGTGAGCTGGATTGGGTGGCTGCTTGCAGGCCGGTTGGCACGCTTGGCGCTTCGGTGTCTGGTTCGCCAGCTTGCAGCACTAGTACCCAGTCGGTCGAGGTTTCCTGATTTTGGCCGTCGCGGTTGTATAGCGGGCTGGTTTCGACGTGCGTAGTGCCCGGCGGCGTGAACTGGCAGTTGCTGCCGCTTGGAGTGCAGGCGGCGTTGGTGTACGTGCCGGTGGTCGGGTCGAACCAGCGGGCGGTAAACGCGCCGTTCATTAGACTGGTGTTAAGGGTAACGGTGCGTGCCGAGGGCAGGTATGCGATTGCCAGGCTGCCGTCGGCAGTGCTGGCTGCGGATACGCCGGTATTGATGCCGCCACTTTCCCCATAGGGCGCCCCACAGCTTACTTCGCCGCCACCGGCCACGATCATAGAGTTTTGCGGCACTAGGTTATGCCAGGCATAGCTTTCAAAGAGGTCGACTAGGCGCTTGAAGTTAGCAACCGCAGGAGTGTCCAAGCTGTTGGCGGTGTTCCAGCCAGCGTCCAGGTTAACGGTGCGGTAGCTGCCATAGGTGTGGCCGGTGGCGCCGCCTAGCATGGCGCTGTATTGCTGGCAGCGGAATTCCAAAATTTTGCGGTTGGGGCGGAAGTCGATGGCGTCTTCCTCGAAGTCGTAGAACGTTTCGGCCAAATAGACGGGGATGGCACCGCGGTTGTAGCTGCCGTCATTATATGAGCTGGCGCGGTTGTACTCGTTAACGGTGTAGCCGTTTGCACCGCCGTAGGTGTAGACCGTGCTGATGTTGATGAGCGGTGCCCAAGCGGTGTCGTCGGGGTTTGGGTCGAACACAAGGTCGAGCGCTTCGGACGGACTGGCAAAGCCAAGCACGGTTTGCATGGCGTCCACTGCGTCGGTGTTCCTTATGCCCTCGCCCACCATCCGCACCAATGTGCGGTCGGTGTCGTTCATGTAGTCGTTAAAGTCGTTGCCGTGCATCCAGATGATATTATTGACCTCACTAAACTGAGTGCCGAGGTATTGGCCGTAAGCGTGGGCACGAGTGTTGCCGTTGCGGCGCAAAATGTTCATGTGATCCATGGTTTCGATGGGGTCAAGGACCACCAGCATGCCGCGCTCGGCTGCTTCGCGGATGATGAGTTTGGCGTGGTCGAAGTAGGCCTGGTTTGGCGTGGTCAGGTCATAATATTCAGGGTTGCCGGTATTACCGCTAAGGTAGCCGGTAAAGGGCAGTGCGCCGGTGGCGGCTGCTCCGCTGTGCGGGCCGCCGGTTTGGGTACGCGAGAGCAGGTTGATCCACAGCGCGTTAAAGTCGTGGCCTTTGCGGTTGTCGAGGTAGTATTCGACGTCAGCTGGCAGCAGGCTGGCTACAATGCCTTGTGGCGAGTCGCCCATGATCAAAAATGGCGTGCCGTTTTGGTCCTCTAGGTAGCGGCCATTACTGCTGGCGCTCAGCGGGAAGGCTACGTCGCCGGATGGCGGCGGGCTGGCAACCGAAAAGCTAATGGTGTAGTCGGCAATGTTAGTGTTGCCGGCGGCATCTTGGCAGCGTACAAAGTAGCTGTAACTTTGGCCGTCGGCCAGGCCAGATAGTTCGGCCGAGTGGTTGGTGCCGCCAGTGTTGGAAAACGAACTGGGCAACATGGCCTCGTAGGCCGTGCCCGCCACTGTGGCATAGCGACAGGTGGCGTTTTCGTTGGTCGAAAGCGACAGCGTAGCAGTGGTAGTACCGCTAGCAAGCGTGCCGGTTGGCTGGCCGTTTGAAGCTACTGGAGGGGTGGTATCGGGTTCTGCGGATGTGGTTGCAGAGGCGAGCGCCTCTGGCGATTCATTATCAACCGCGTCGTAGGCTTTAACGGCGTAATTGTAAGTGGTTTCGGCGCTTAGGCCGGTGTCGGAATAGCTTGTAGTGCTTAGGCTGGCTACCTGTGTACCGCCGCGGAAGATTTTGTAGTGGTCTACGTCGCCGGTGCTGGCTGTCCAGGCCAGGTTGATTTGGCTGTGCGAAACAGCCGTGGCGCTTAGGCCGGTTGGAGCGCCGGGAGCCTCGTTATCTACATTTATGGCAATTTGTGCGCTGGCGCTATTGTCTGAGGCATCAAAGGCAGTGGCCGTAATGGTGTGGCTGTTGTTGGTTAAAGTTGTGGTATCAAGAGCTAACTCGTACGGGCTAGTAGTATCACTGCCTAGCAGCTGGCCATCGGCCAGAAACTCTATCCGGTTAACGGCTACGTTATCGGTGGCTGTAGCTTTTAGGCTTACAGTGCCGCGCACCACTGCGCCGTCGGTTGGTTCAGTTAAGGCAACTTGCGGCGATTCGTCATCTGGAGGCACCGGCATAGTAACGCTTGCAGCCGCCGATTGAGCCGAATTGTTGCCGGCCGCGTCGTATGCGCTTACGGTGTAGCTATAGGTTGCGCCGGGCGTTAGGCCGGTGTCTTGGTGTGTGGTAGCCGCTATGTTGGCTATCTCTACCCCGTCGCGCAGTACCTTGTAGCCAGCAACGCCCACATTGTCGCTGGAAGCGTCCCAGGTCAAATCAACTGTGGTAGAAGAAGCTGCTGTCGCCACAACGTTTGCAGGCACGCTTGGCGGAGCAGTGTCTGGCGGCGCTTGGGTTGTTGCAGTGGCGGGCGCGGATTCGGCCGATAGATTACCTGCGGCGTCAAAGGCTTTTATGGTGTAGCTGTAGGTTGTCTCTGCGTTCAGGCCAGTGTCTTGGTAGGCATTGGAACTTGCGCTACCCACTTCAACCCCATCGCGGTAAACTTTGTAGCCAGTTACGCCGATGTTGTCGCTGCTGGCATCCCAACTTAGGTTAATTTGAGTATCAGAAACTGCCGAAGCCACCAAATTAAGCGGCACCGACGGCGCGGTTGTATCGGCAAGTGTCGTACCGTTCACACTGGCGGATTGCGCAGAGTGGTTGTCGGCGGCGTCGTAAGCGCTCACGGTGTACGCATAGGTGGTGTCTGGGCTTAAGCCGCCATCCGAATAGCTTGTTGTGGCCGAATTTGCTACGTGCACTCCTTCACGATAAATTTTGTAGCCCGTAACTCCTACGTTGTCGGTACTGGCTGTCCAGCTTAGATCTATTTGCGTTTCAGATGAGCCAGCGGCTTGCAAGCCTGTTGGCACGCTTGGCGCCTGGGTATCGCCGGTGTCGGCTTTAAATGCTACCAGGTGCATAACCCAGGGGTTACCATAGTGCGAAGCGGTTGTGCTGTACTGGCCTGCTGCGCCGGCCACGCGGTCCATAGTGCGGTCACAGCTGAGCGTAGAGCGAGTTGTAAAGCCAGACCCAGCCCCGGTTACACAGCCGTTGGCTGCGCCAGTAGCAAATAGCAAGTCGTTAGACTTGGTGGTAGTCAGCGTGCCGCTAGACATCGTGCCACTCGTGCCAACAGTGGTTACAAAAGAATCAAGCGGGTTTACTTTATCCATGCCGGAATACTCGTGCGCGTACACCATAGCCCATTCGCTAGTAGATTTGGCAAACGTCGCCGTAACTGTGTTAGAGCCCCCGGCCACATTTTTAGCGTAAAAAACTTGCGAACTCCACTGGTTGTTATTAAACCGCGTAACAGGCGCAACGGGAGTGTAGGTGTTGCTGCTGCTATCGGTAAGTGTTACGCCCTGGTTGTTTTCCCACAAAACATACACCACCATCAGGTTGCCGGCCGTGTTCGTAATGGCCTGGCTATTTTCAGTGCCAGACGAAATCTTTTGGGCTTTAACCTGCACAAACGCAGGAGTAGCTGCCTGCGCGCCCTGGCTTAACAATAAAGCAGCCACCGCTAACATGGCTGTGGCAAATAAAATGGCCGGTTTTACTATTGTGGTAAGACGTTTGATTATATTCATAAGTAATTAACGCTCCCGTGTCACATATTTGTCAATGTGCACAAAGCATATTTTACTAACTTATCCACAATATCTCCTGTAAAAACTTCGCAAGTCTTAGTATTTTCTACATCAAACTGCGAGCACTTTTTATTCTCGAAAATATACTTAGTAAAAGAGTTTGACGATCAGCAAGTTCCGACATTTTGTCGGGATACTTGATAATTCTGCTCCCTCTGATAGAGTCTCAGTATGAATTATCCAGAAAGTTCTCCCAGTAAGCCCAGATTTATCATCACTGGCATGGCTGGCTCAGGCAAGACTACGGTTGGAGCCATGCTTAAGGATCGTGGCCAGCATGCCTACGACGGTGACTATACATTTTGTTTGAGTGGGTGGTACGACGGAGACGGTAATGAACTTGATGTTCGGCCCACCAACCTCAGCGCCCAGGATCACGGAGCGGTTAGCTTCATGTGGGATCCGAAGATTTTGGAGAACTGTATTTACGAAGCTGAAAATAATCCGAGCATCCCAAGGTTTGTCTTAACCGGAATCGCATCGAACGTGCTGGATATCGCAAAGCGCTTCGGATTTCATGTTATTTATCTTTATGCGAAGCCTGAGATGCTAAGGGAACGCCAATGGAACCGAAACGATGCTGTATTTGAGATAACTTACGATAGGCCGGAGGATTTGAGCCTGCACAATAGACTATCTGAGTTAGTGTTAAGAGATATGGTCGAGTTTGGAGCCACTGTTATCGATACGACAGAAGCAGCACCATCTGAAACGGCGACAACAATTATGACTATAATTGAACGACATCAACCTATGGTATAAGAACCCCGGACTGTTCAAAATTAACAGGGGTGAACGAAGCCTTTGAAGCAAAAAAGTCCTTGTCGGACTTTTGGCTGGAGCGGAGGTTCACTAAGATAACTTTTGATCCAAAGGATATTGACTGCGACGTCCAGGAAATCCGCGAGCTACTCGACGACTCCGCAAACGATAATACCACAAAGCCATGATAGGACGCTTACTGCGCCGAAACGGCAAGCCGGAGCTGGCAACCTCCCTGCTTTTCAACGAACGCACCTTCTACTCACAATTTAAGCAGGATTTAGAGAAAACTCGACAAGAGATAATAGTAGAAAGTCCCTTTATGACTAGTAAACGTGTTAAATCGCTTTTGCCGAGCCTTCGGCGAGCCGTCGAACGCGGCGTCGTAGTAACCATAAACACACGTGAGCTGGAAGAACATGAGGGTTATTTGCGTCATGAGGCTGAGTGGGCAGTATCTGCTCTCCAAGCAGTCGGCATCAGTGTGCTATTTACAGGGGGCCATCATCGTAAACTAGCTATCATAGACAGAAAGGTGCTTTGGGAAGGCAGTCACAATATCCTATCTCAAAATACGAGCTGCGAGGTTATGCGTCGTATCGACTCGGTAACTATGGCGCAGCAGATGATCGATTTTACTGGACTGGACAAGTTCCTGTAGCTTACTTGGGGAGCTCGACACCTAAGACCCGCGCGATTCTCCTAGCGTTGTCGTACTCCGGCCTTTGGACGCCGCGTTCAATTCTTGCATAGGTATTAGAGTAGATACCTGCTTTATCTGCCACTTGCTTTTGAGTGAGGCCTAGCTTCTTTCGTGTCGATTTGAAAAGCTGGGGTAATGATTTTGTCATTTGCGTTTATTTTACCACGCCAGTAAGAGAGCCTTATAAGCCTTTAAATAAATCAGACAGACTAACCTTCAGTGCCTTCGCGATCTTAGCCACGTTATCCACCGAGACACTTTCCTCGCCTCGTTCGATATTGCCAATGTAGGTTCGGTGCAATCCCACGGCATCGGCTAGACTTTCCTGTGTAAAGCCCTTCGCTAGTCGCAGTTGTCGTATTCTCTTGCCAAATGCAGTACGGATATTGCTTGCCATATTACTTAAAGACTAGACAAATGATGACAATAGCTCTACAGTCAATAACTAGCATTATGTTAGCTATCGTCATCATATAGAGGAGATGTTGAGTGATTGTCTGTCTCTATTCACAAATCAACCCATCCAAATATATTAACTGCTTAATCTGCGGTCATACTATAGAACTAACTCGTTCAACCCTTTTGATAGACGACTACTTTGCCTGCACCAACCATCTAACAAAAAGCAATGAACTACGGCTACTCAAGGGCTGGTGTCGGTTCATTGTACGCAAACGAATTGCTGCCGCCCTGGCATTTATTGCTAAAAATATGGTGGTATTCGCATGAACGACTACGCCCAATGGTACGTCGAAATCCATCCCTATCAAATAGGCTTTGAAGTAACGCGCAAGATTGCCGCCCATCTCGCAACGCGCATAACAACGGGGAGTGCCATTGTCGTCTGTGACAGCCCTCGCAATATGCTATCCACTTTCCATAAGCGCTGGTATCACATTTTGCGAGTCATTGAAAACCAGCGGGTAGTAACACGCGGCAACCTCTCTAAAGCCGAATTAAAAACCTACCAACTGGCTCTAGAACATACACAATTTATGACCGGCCAACCAGAAGAACTAACCGCGCCAACTGTCTGGCTGGTCGAGCCTGATGACCTAAATTATATACCAAAGGGCATCATGACCATTTATGTTATGTCCGATTTGCCGCTATCTCAACTGCTACATTGGGCCAGACAGATGGAGGATGGGAGTTCGGTGTTGTTGTTTCGGAGGGAGCCGCTTCCAATAATAACAGCAAAGAAACGAGAGAAGTAAAAAACTGCCATATAATCGGGACAAGCCCGATCAATTTATCTGTTTGTATTTCTTCCAGTATTCGATCTCTTTCTTGCCTGGCTTCTTCGGTTCTAATACCTTAAGTCCTTCTAGTATTACTTGTCTTCGCTCGTCTTCTGCGGCAAATGACCGTAATCGCTCTAGAACATCCTCATAGTCTTTCGCATACTTCAGATAGCGTGGTCTGATTGTTTGTAGCTCTGTAAGCGCATTCCTTATGGTCTGTGTGTCATAGGCATCTGAGAGTGAATTGAACATGAGATAGATAATCTCGTTTTGAGGCGGAGTTTGTAGGGAGTCAAAAATAAAGGTCAAGACTTTTAACGAATACTGGTGGCTCGCTGCGAGTGCCCTGCCGGGCTGCTTAATCCATTCCAGTAGATCTTTGCCTATATCCCGCTTATAGGTTTCATTGAGCATTTTCAGTCTGGTGATAAGATCATATGCGACCTTTTGTGATTGAGGATCATCCGTGCGCAATAAGCTCTTTGCTTGGGCTATAATCGTATCTTTAAGTTCTGGTGCGTCGCGTGTGCCTAGACGACTAGTCAGAAAGTTGTAGTACGGCTCCCTCTGGTCGTAAGAAATACTCCCTGCCTTTTTGAGTAGAATGTCTAAGGTTTCAATTTTTCCAGGCAGTTCCTGGAGTTGAGCGACAAAAGCCACGTCCGCAGCGCCCTGTTGGGTAGCAATCTGCTTGAGCATCTGTACTTTGGTAGGTTGATCCGCGTTTGAATAGAGATACTCTAAGACTGCTGGATCGGTGAGACGTGGAAGAATAATATTGATATTTCTTTTCACTAAATTTTGACGGGTTTCCTCGTTCCAATACCCGATCATTTTTTTCAGTGCGACTAGGGATGCTCCGCCTATAAAGTCCGCAACTGACGAATTTAATCTTGCACTTGCAGCTTCGGAGGTAACGTGATTGATCCAGTACATGCTATTGGCGACACTCGCTCTTTCGTCAATGGTAGGAATTTGCGAATAGGTTGCCAACAGGGCTTCGGCCAATTTTTCTACAGTTGTGTTTAATGACGAGGTTTCGGATTTGTATAGGCTCATCACGTTATTTATGGCCGCAGAGATAGTGGTTTTCGCTTCAATGTCGTTCGGCTTATTCGCATTTGTGGTTGTTAGAACTTCTATAATTTTGAGTAGAAGCGTTTCTAGCACATCATTGGCAACGATGTAATCCTTATACTGCTTTAGAGTCTCCACCCAGTTGCTTATAACTACATCAGTCATGCTGGCTATGTAGTTCCTGAGGGCCCCCGTACTAATAAAGTTGTTTTGTGTATCCTGATCCTTGAATAGTTGAAGCATAATACTAGTACTGACATACTTATCTTCTATCGCATCTCTGATTTTAGTCTTTTGGCTGGTAGAGAGTGAGCTGCTAATCTTAGCGAGGTTGCTAAACACCCTAACTAAATATTCCTCCTCACTATCCTTAGCTTCTATGACGGCAATATATCGATCTATGATTAATACCCTAGTTTTCTTCATAGTTAATTCGTTGCCCACTAAGCTAAATATGTAGTCTACGGGTAGTTCTTGATGGGATTGCCAAAGTTGTTTATCAATTATGCTAGTAGTCGTATCGTAATATTTTTTTAGAGTTATACGTGCATTCAGTGTTTCAAAAGCTGTTGTATGAGAAGTAAAGATATTAAAAAGAACGCGCGGTTGCGACTTGTATTTCTTTAATAGGTCGCATACAAACTCTGCAACATCATCATTTTTGTGTTCCTTCTTGATTAGGTCGCTAACTGTTTCGTTTGTAGCAGTAGTCAATGCTTTTCTTAGCTCGTCTGAATGTTTCAATTTACTAGAACGAACTGGGGTTTTGAAGTATAAAAATGGCTCAGCATCGTTGGTGCTAATTCTGTTGGTCAGACTCATAAAATCAATCAGTTCATTGTTGGTGGATTCTTTATCTTTGCCCGTTTCTATGTCGATAATGTTTTCTGGTTCATCCCACCGTTCCTTTAGTAAGGCGTAGGCGCTTGGAAATTTTTGCCTTAATACAAGTACTTTTGCCAGATAGGCAATGTTATTGCTGATTATGGGCCATACCTTTGTTTCTGAAGCCACCAGTACTGCTGCGATAAGATTATTGATGAATTGGATGATCTCACGCGGATTCCTAGAGAATGCAGCATTGATGACGAGGATAACATCTTCATTGTTGATAATTTTCTGGATATCGCCGGTGTCGCTCAGCTTCTTTTTCGTATAATCCTCAAGGTCGGTGCCTATGAATTCTGGCACCCAAACGACCAGATTAAATACTTTCCTTAGATACTCGGATGAATCGAAATTTTCTCCCGCAATGCCCGACTCATAATACTTGGCAATTTGGTGCTTAATCGCTGCTGCATCGCAAGGTATTATGAACACTAGGCCTGGTTTGTTCCCCGGGTCTAGGAAGGTTTTAATCGTACTGAGCATAGAAATAGCAACATCACCCTGTACTCTATCAATATTGTCGAATACAATAATCATTTTTTGATTAACTTGCTCTATGATCTTCTTAAAAAGTTTTTCAAATTGCTCAGGAGAGTTCAGCCTATCTTCATACTCGGTACTAGTTCTAAGCTCCGCAGCCAAAGTTACTTCCTTCATGAGGTTGCTTACAGCATTCTTAAGAGCTTCGCCAAGGATCGACTTAACAAAGAGTACTACAAACGAAATCCCTGCGAGAGACTTCATTACGTCCCGGATGGCTTCAAGATAAACATTGTTCTTTGCAAAAATCTGGAGCGCTATCCAGGTGATCATTGCTGCGATAGTACCGACAAAAAACCAGTTTTTCTTGCAGAACAGCAAGACTTGCTTCCAGAAGGGCAATTTTGGTTTTTCAGTGGCCACTTGCTTGGTAATGGTATGGGCACGAGACCTATAAAGTTGAACCTCTAGGTCTTCTAGAGAGATTTGGCATTTAATTTCAGGATTATTATTTACAAATTCGACTAGATCTGTGAGAAAAATTCTACGTAAGGAGTCCTCCTGCTGGTACTTCCACGCGTCGAACACAAATATTGGAGCGTCTAATGTCTTGTCATCTTTCAATAGCTCTATAATCGTGCTTTTGCCGGTTCCCCATGAGCCGAAAAGACCAACTGTATGCGGCGAAGATTTATCTTTTAGAATTTTTGCTAGAGCAGGCGCGATACTGTTATGGTAAAAATCAAAGGTGCCACCGTTATTTTTACCGGCTGGTTCATCCTTTATAAAGTTAAAGTCTAGCTTGGCCATACGATTCTCTTAACAACGAAGACCTAGAGCTTTGTCGTTCTACGACGAAGTGGAACAATTGCCACAAGTCTCAGGGCCCCTAAGCCAACTATACCATGTTTTAATGATCTTTGATTTTACTAAAAGCTCAACGACAGTTTTCTTTCGTCCAGCCCTCGATTTCCATACTAGCGCCAAGGCCGCTTAAGCCAGCGTTCAGTGTTTGTGAGGGGTCGCTATCTATTTTTTCAAAGACTGACTTTAGGGTTTTTACGTCATGTCTTATTTCTTCTGGTGCTACTCGCTCCAGCTTACTATAGGCTGTCGCAAACTTACCCGGATCGTTAATGGACGAAGTAAAAACACCAGCTTTGTGTTTATCGCCGCCCTCGTGGGGTAGCTTGGCGTTTTCTTCGATATAGACTTTGCAATAGGCGGCAACGGAACGCTCCGGGGGTCGAGTTAATAGGAAAATACCAATCAAGATCACAACAAGCAGGCCGCCTACTATCATTCGTTGCTGAGGCGTCAATTTTTTTAGTTTGGTCACGGCCTTGGCATACATGCTACGATTATAGCATTCGTAGAAATTAAAATGTTAATGCGAACATTTTATTGCTACTTTGAAAAAGTTAAGGACTAGTTAATATTTCCTATGTACAGTTTCTCTTAAGAACAGAGGAGTACAGAGGTGAGAATCAAAAACTATAAAACGCTGGTGGGCGTGGCTCTTTTTGCGGCCATTGGGACGACATTTATATTCGCGCAGCCGGTGTTAGCCGCCGATGGTGATGTGGTAAAAACGCAAGAATTTATTAAAAGTGTGATTAAGCTTGCCGCAGGCTTCGCTGGCCTCATTGCTGCCGGTTTCTTTGTGGTGGGCGGCTTTGGATATATAACTAGCACTGGCCACCCAGAGCATTTGGATAAAGCTAAGACAACGCTCAAAAACTCCAGCATTGGCCTGGCGATTGTTATTGGTGCGTTTATCATCAGCAATATCATTACTGATCTTGCGACCAAGGCATTCGGGAGCTAATATCGGTGGAATTTCTAACGGGTCTACCCCTAACACTGTTAGGTGATGCAACGGCAGCCGCAAATTCTATGCGGTCGTTTGTTATGCCGCTGGTCGGCACGATTATTGCTATAGCATCAATTGCTGTCGTGTTCTTTTTGATTATGGGCGGCTATCAGTATATGACCAGTTCGGGCAATCCGGATAAACTTGAGCATGCTAAAAAGATTATCAGGAACGCGCTTATTGGTTTGGCGATAGTCATAGGGGCTGCGACTCTAACGGCTATTCTAAGCCATGCCTACAGTAGTTCCGGCGGGCCAATCGGTCAGAAGCTGCCAACCTTGGTGACAATTGATGCCCCAGGTGCCGGGCTCGACAATGTCCTGCTGACAGCGATCATAAGTTTTTTAAGAGAGATCGTTCAAACGGCGGCGACACCTTTCCTAGCAGCACTTTCGTTCTTCACCGAAGCGACGCCGCTGATGGCGGATAATTCCGGCGTTTTTAATTTGTGGCTAGTAATTGTAGGGATCGCCGACTTTTTGTTTATTGTGATCCTTGCGCTGGTTGGCTTTCATGTTATGAGCGCCACCACCTTCGGACTGGAAGAAGTGGAGTTGAAGCACTTGTTGCCGCGCATTGGCCTCGTGTTTCTGCTGATGAATACTTCCATCTTTATTATCGATGCCGTTATTAGTCTCTCTAACGGCATGATAACCGCGCTGAACGCTGGATTTTCTGACAAATCGGTATGGGACGTTTTGACCGCGATAGTTGAATTGCAAAGTGGGATGAGTTTGGTCGGGCTGCTTGTTATGGTGGTTTTTCTGGTGCTCGCGGTCATGCTTTTGGTGTACTATGTCGTCCGTTTAGTAGTGTTGTATATCGGAGCAGTGCTAGCGCCACTTGTTTTTATGATTTGGCTGCTTCCGGGTTTTCGGGATTTTGCCGAAAGTGCCATGAAGACATACCTGACAACCATTTTTGTGCTATTTATCCATGTGGTGATTTTACAACTCGCCGCTTCTATCTTTGTCGGCATGATTATTACAAGCCCAGGCCAGCAGCTTAACCCCCCTAATGTCTATGATCGTAGGGATCGCCACTGTGCTAGCACTACTAAAAACGCAGGGGGCCATGGCGCAGATGTCGTATGTGAGCCTTGGACCGAGGACAGCCAGCAAACTGGGCGGACAACTCTCTAACGTTATCCGTCATTACAACGAAAGACGTATCGCCAATGCGGTTACTGGCGGTAGGTTGCCTGAGGGTTTGTCGCGGGGTGGTGTTGATCGAACTGGCGGCAGCCGCAAGGGTATGTTCCAAAAGTCCAACACGGTTGTGGTGGACAGGGGTGGCGGTCGTAGCAGCTCCGGTCATAACAACACGGTGCAGAATAACCGCACCACCCATAACCATGCACAGCCGAAGACACCTAGAAAAACCGGCGCTACGCGCGTAGCGCCAAAAATTAGAAAGGCAGATCAATGAAATCAACGATAGTTCCTGCTCAAATAACGACTGTTGAAGACAAAATTGCGGGCAGTTTGAGCCTTTCGCAGTTGTTGCTGCTCGCGGCTCCGGCCTTCATTGGTACGGCGATGTACATTCTTATGCCGCCCATGGGTAAGATGTCGCTATACAAGATTATTGTAGTCGCTATAGTGGCGTTTGCCTTCGGCCTATTGGCCATCCGAGTCAAGGGCAAGATTTTACTGTTATGGGTAATGATCCTGCTTCGTTACAATCTTCGGCCTCGCTACCATATTTTCGATAAAAATGACCCTCATTTGCGCGAATCAAATCTGGTCATTACTGAAGAAGTGACCGCGCCCGTGGTTGCCGATGAACCAACTGGAGAGTCCCTGCCTGCGCTGAGTGTAGCCGAGGCCGTCCAACTAGAAAACCTGATTGCTAACCCCAAGGCCAGTGTACAGTTTTTAACCGACAAGAAAGGAGCCTTGCGTGTCCATTTTGACGAAGTCAAATAAGAAAACGTCTTCGCGGCGGCAGATCAATATTAAGGGCGTGCAGGATGGTGTGCTACTCTTGCCCGGCAATCAGTACCGTGTGGTGCTTAAAGCATCGTCGATTAACTTCGAATTAAAAAGTGATGCCGAGCAGGATGCGATTATCGAAACCTATCAGAGCTTTCTTAATTCGCTGGCCTGTCCGGTGCAGATTGTGGTGCGTATCCGTGAGATGGATATGCAAAAATATCTCGATGACTTTAAAGCTCTGCTCGCTCAGGAGAAGGCGGATATCTACCGCCAGCAAATCCGCAACTACACTGAGTTCGTGGATGGCCTGATTACCCGTAACAAGATTTTGTCTCGGCACTTTTATGTGGTTATTCCATTTACCGGAAGGGATAAGAGCGAGTTCGCCACCATACAAGAGCAGCTAGCGCTTAATGCTGACATTGTGAGCAAGGGTCTCGGACGGCTGGGTATTCAAACGCGCCAGCTTGATAACTTGGAATTGCTTGACCTGTTCTACAGTTTCTACAATCCCGGACAGGCTAAGCGTCAGCCGCTTACCCACCAAACGCTACACATACTTAAACAGGCATATTATTAGGAGTTAATGCATGTTACAGCCGTTACAAAAGATTACTGATTGGAAAAAACGCCGCGACGAACGGCCCAAGCACTTTGCTCTTAGTTTTGGCGAGCAAGACCCGATGGATATTATTTCGTACGCTGGGATGGAGGAACGGTCGGATTATTTGGTTATAGACGGCCAATATGTGCGCTCTTTGTATATTTCCGGCTACCCATTCGTAGCTTCAAGCGGTTGGCTGAATAGTCTGATCAACTTTAATTACAACGTCGATATTTCTTATCATATGACCGCCGTGAATGCTACACAGGCCTTACCTAAGCTGCGCCGTAAAATTACCGAGTTGGAATCCACCAAGCGGGCTATGATTAATGCCGGTAAGATTGTCGGCACTGAAATTACTGATCCGTTGGAATCGGCTATTGAGCTAAGCGATAAGATTATGCGTGGCCAGGAAAAACTATTCCAGGTCTCCATCTACGTAGCGATTACTGCCGGTAGCTTGGCCGAGTTGGACAAAGTAACGATGTTGCTCGAAACGGAACTGTCGGCCCGCTTGTTCTACAACAAAGTTGCCCGCTATCAACAGGTCGAGGCGCTACAGTCCGTGTTGCCGCGCGGCGAGAATACGCTCGACCAAAAGCGTAACTTGGACAGCTCCTCTACCGCACTTACATTTCCGTTTATGTCATCCGAGCTTGTACAGGAGTCGGGCATTTTGTACGGCGTCAACAAGTCCAATAATACCCTGGTCATTCTCGACCGTTTTAGCCTGAACAATGCGAACAGTATTGTTTTCGCACAATCAGGCAGCGGCAAGAGCTACGCCACGAAAGTTGAGATTTTACGCCAACTGATGCAGGGCACCAAGGTTATTGTAATCGACCCTGAGCGCGAATATGAAAACTTGGCTAAATCCGTGGACGGTACCTACATTAACCTGTCGGCGAAGTCCGATGAAAAGATCAACCCGTTTGATTTGGCTACGACTTCACACAGCAAAGAGCAACTAGCCGAGCATGCCCAGGATTTGACTGAGGTAATTTCACTAATGGCGGCTAGTCCCGATCCCCGCGACAAAACACCGGGTCTGAATGCGCGGGAGCGTGCGGCAGTAGACAAAGCCATTCTCAAAATTTATGGTGAAGCCAAAAATGGCCAGGTGCCGCTTCTTGGTGATTTGTACGCCGAGCTGCACGCCATGGGCCACATTCCTCTTTGTGAGCGGCTGGAGAAATACATTAGCGGCACATTGAACGGCGTGTTTAACGAGCCGACTAATATCAAGCTCGACAACCGGCTGGTGATTTTTGATATCAAGGATTTGCCGGAGTCATTGCGCCAGATCATGATGATGATCATTTCCAACTTTGTGCAGAATCAAGTTAAGGCTAAACCCGAAAAACGTTTGTTGGTAATTGATGAAGGCTGGCTACTGCTGGAGCACGAAGAAAGCGCCCGTTTTGTTGCCGGCTTGGTGCGACGTGCCCGTAAGTATTACCTTGGAGTATCCATTATTTCTCAGCAAGCCAGCGATTTCCTAAACGACAAGTACGGTCGCGCCATAGCCTCGCAAAGCAGTCTGCGTATTCTGATGAAGCAAGACACTACAACTATTAAAAACGTGGCAACAGAGTTTAATTTAAGCGAGTGGGAAGAAAGTTTTTTGCTGACCTGTGACAAGGGTGATGCGCTGATCATCGCCGACCAAAACCATGTGGCCGTTAAAGTGGTGGCTTCCGAAAAAGAACATCCACTCATTACAACCGACCCGACGGAGTTGTACAAGCCGTGAAAATAGCATTGCTCTGCTGGCGGCTTTTCACTTCGTTTAGAACTGAAGTTAAAGTAGTCGTTATATCTTTGGCCGTGTTCCTAATGCTGCCGGTTTTTGCGGTGATTGTAGCGGCTGGTTCAGGCCTAGCCGTGCTGTCTAACGCGCTCGCAATGCTCAACCCTATCACTCACCTTGTCGAAGTCCGCAACCCTAAAGGAGAGATTATCGTCCAGCTTGAAGCAACGACCACTTGGCCGGTGCGCGGTTATGTGAGTGAAGAATTTGGCGTGCCCCATTTGCCTTGGCAAGAAACGCACACTGGCATCGATATCGCTAACCCGGAGGGCAACATCGGCGATCCGGTAACGCCGTTTATGGCGGGCAAAGTAATTAAGCCTGACTCCACCGAAAAGACCGGCTGGGGCAAGCACGTCATTGTGGATCATGGCAATAACATTACCTCGCTCTATGGGCATTTGTCTGCGGTAAACGTTACTGAAAAGCAGGATGTAAAGCCAGGCGATATTATCGGTCTCGAAGGCAGTACTGGGCATTCTACTGGATCGCATGTGCACTTTGAGATTCGGGTGTATGGCATTCCGGTTAATCCGCGCGTGTTTATGGTCGGCGAACCAATTATGTAGTTAGGAGTAAATATGCCAACAGACTTTCCAACACCTGAGCAGATGGACGCTTTTATTCATGCTATCGTCACATTCGTGTCGGCATTGCCCCGCATTGCCCTCGCTTTGACTATGATTGTGGCTGGAGTGGTGGTCACATGGCTACTCATACTATTGGTCCTGCGGCTTGTGAACGCACGCCGTCTGCTCGGACAAAAGACGGTGCTTCTCGAACTAACACCCCACGCTTTCACCGATAAAACGCCGCTAGCTAATCAAAAATTGTTCTCCGAACTGCATGGCCTTGAGCAAATACGGTCTCTTGGAGACAAACTGTTGCGCCAGGAAGTTGTATTTACATTGGAGCTCGTTGGCACCAGAGAGGAAGGTATTCGCTACATCGCCTGCGTACCTGAACGCGGCAGGCGTGACTTTGAGCAGGATGTTGCTTCGTATTCGCCAGAAATTAAGGTTCGCCGTGTGGAAGAATATCTGCTGGACGGGGAGAAGCTCCACACCGCTCAGTTTCTTGAGTTTCGCCAAACGCGCGATTTCGCCTATCCATTGCAAATCAATGAATCCTTTATCGAGAATGATCCTGTAGCTTACCTCATGGGTGCTATGACCCAACTGCAAGCAGGCGAAATGATGGTCATACAGCTCGTGTTATCGCCTGTCCGCGTCCGCAGTACCGACAAGATAGCCAGAAGGGTGCTGCATAACGAGGAGCAGCTCGACAACATAGGTAAAAGGCACACATCGATTGGCACGTCACTGCTCACCGGCATAAATAGTATGCTATTTGCTGTCGTAGACGGTATTAGTGATGCGGCACATGGATCACCGCATCGTACCACACAGGCCAGAAGCGGTAGCAATCATCAAGAGCAAGTGGCCAAAAGGATACTGCCGGCCCGTACGCTCGGCCCGATCGAACAGCCTCTGGCAAAGCTGGTTTACGACAAACTCAGTCAAGATCATTTTAGGACGAACATTCGAGCCTTGGTAATAGCGAATGACCGGCGTAGCGGGATCGAGCGTACCAATAGTATTCGCAAAGCCGTAGGTGTTTTTGATAGTCCTAAGTACCAGAAGCTGAGGGCCAGGCCCGGCTTTCCTGGATGGATCAGGCGTCCATACCGTCGGTTTATGTTTACGCACCGTCTGCCGGGATTACTCAACAAACACCGCTGTCTTTTGGCTGCATCGGAGCTAGGCGGTATTTATCACTTTCCGCATAGTCAGACGGCAAGAACTGAAGGGGTAATTAAATCGCTAAGCCGGACCCTGCCGGTACCGCCAATCATTAAAAAACGTGCAGATGCTGGCGATTTTGATGTCATGCTCGGCGTCAACGAGCATCTCGGCGCGAGCACGGCTGTCGGTCTGACTGCTAAAGAGCGCGAAAAGCATTTGTATCTTATCGGCGGCACGGGCAACGGTAAAACCACCATGCTGCAATATGCCATTGTTCAAGATATTCGGAACGGCAAAGGCGTCGCCGTCATTGATCCGCATGGCGATCTGGCCAAGACGGTCCTTAAATATATTCCGGAGGAGCGCATCAAGGACGTAGTATACCTTAATCCGGCGGACTTAAAGCACCCTATCGGCATCAATTTACTGGAACTGCCGGACGGCCTCGATGAGGACGAGCTGCTGCGCGAAAAAGGCCGCGTGACCTCGGCGGTTATATCAATTATGCGGAAGGTGTTCTCCGACGATGACTCTAATGCTCATCGCATCGAAGCGGTTATGCGTAACGCCATTCACACGGCGCTGACAGTCGAAGGAGCAACCCTCTTTACCGTGATGAAATTGCTACGCAACGCCAAGTTCCGCAAAGAGGTTGTCTCTAAGCTCGACGACGAAGACCTAAAAGACTTCTGGCAGGAAGAAATAGGACAAGCGGGCGAAATGCAGCTGGTGAGCATGACCAAGGGCGTGACGCAGAGGATCGACCGCTTCAATATCTCAGCACCCGCTAAACGCATGCTCGGACAGGTAAAGTCCACGATAAACTTCGAGGACATCATGAACTCCGGCAAGATCCTGATCTGCAATTTTGCGCATGGCGAAATCGATGAAGACGAGTCGGCGTTATTTGGTACGACGATACTCGCCAAACTCAAAATGGCGGCCGAACGGCGGGCGAGCATGCCGGAAGACGAGCGCAGGCCGTTTTATCTCTATGTCGATGAGTTTCAGAACTTTGCCACAACCCCGTTCGTAAAGATGCTATCCAGCTCTAGAAAATACAAACTCTTTCTAACAATCGCCGAGCAGTCCACAAAACAGCAAGAGGAAGACCGGTTGACCGAAGCCATACTATCTAATGTCAGTACAGTTGTTTGCTTTAGAACTGGTAGCCATGCCGACGAGGAGCTAATGCTCCATACACTCGAACCGTATATTGTGAAAGGCGAGATAAGCAACTTGCCTACCTACAACTTCTACATTCGCATTCAGGCCGAAGAATCGCTGGACGCAATCTCCGGCAAGACCATAGTCCTACCCAGGGATGAAGCCAACGAGGACAGAGCGGTTGAGGTGATAAAGGCTTCGCAGGATGCCTATGCAATCACATACGTTAGTCAAGCCGAACCGCAGTCGAAGGGGTCGGATAAGAAGCAAAGCCAGGACAAAAAACAAAGCGATGGCAAGAGCAAAAAAGATCGAGGCGGAAGTAATAAGAACATCAGTGATACTGATCCGCTAGCTGCGAACGAAGACGCTTAAGGAGTTGTTGCAAACTATACTTTACCCCAAGTGCAAATGCTTTTTACTTAATCTCCAACACTGTCGCAAGATCACGCTTGCGAGGGTGATCGAAGAAGATTATTTCGTTTGGTCCAACCGGCGTAGATTCCGGATTCCAACGTATAGTGACTCTCGAAGTTACCTGTTGAGCTGAAGGTTGTGCTTTGAGGGCTTCAATGGCTAGTACTTCGGCTGGAGTTGCGCCACCTATTCGTAAGGATTGATCTACTACCCCAGATAGAATTTGGTTATTCTTAGCCTCACCGCGTACGACATCAAAATTGGCTCTAGAAATTATGGGTTCATAGATCGAGTAGGCATCATAAACTGTCTTAGCTTGCTGAACAGCACGGCGGATAATCGGTTCGGAGCTGGTAGTAGCAAGTGTTTCGAATGTACCACGAACCATGGTGAGTGTGGTACCGCCATACGTTGAATTGCCTTTTGGTGAGGTGGTTGATTCTTGATGACCAAAGTAGCTATAAAATTTGCCATCGAGATAAATCTGACCAACACTAAGAGTTTGCGGATCAAAAAGATTAGGCTCTAATACGATACCTTGTTCTGATATTTGGTCGGCTGGCAGTCCCGCAATAATTTGCTCCAGATGTCCGCTGTCCTTTATTATCCATTGACCACCACTTCCATCACGTGTTGGATCTTTGCATCGTACGGTGTAACCCTGATCTTCTAATTCTTGGAACGCTTTCTGTGAATCGGCCGAAGAAAAGACCGAGAAACCCGGTAATACAGCAGATGAGACAAGTTTGGCAAATTCACTGGAGTGCCATTCATTTTTGCGTTCGCAATCTTTGACTGTTGGATGCAAGATTGCCTTATCTCGATGGGATGCGATTTCTACCACGCCACCAAATAGGTCATTCTCGGAAGTAATACCTTTTTCCTGTGACTCTTCTCGGATCAGGGCAGCGTGAGGTACGTGATATTGTTCTCTTGCGCTGTCTTGTAGCCCGCAAACCTGGCCACCAAGCAAAGCGGCCAGGTGTTCTGCGACGGCTGTATTTCGCTGCTCAAGATACATACCCTCAAAATTTCCTGGTTGATAGGATGGAACGCTGACAATAATATCTTTCATTATTATTCCTTACAATTAAGCGATTTGTAGTATGTCACGAAGTATCGAAAGCTTGGCTATATATTTTGGGTTTTGGTCGTAGTTGTCGGCTTCCATGTTGGAAACAAGTTTGGCCAGACGATGCGGAGGAATTGTCTCGGCAAATATATTGAGGTCTTCGGTGGCTGCCTGTAATACAAAACGAGAGATACGCGCATTAGGCAAAAAGGACTGATCACAAGCTATTTCTGCCAATCGAGCAAGGCTTGGCATATGGCGTTGATTGATTTCACGTTCCAGACGTGCGTTTTCGGCGCCCTGCTTCGGGTCAAAGACAGCAAGATAACAAAATAGTGTAGTATCGACATCGGCCCTTGTGAGTAGTTCGGCGAGCGTTTCCTCGTGGGCACCCGTCATACGGATGTCATCGACAGTGATTACTTTGGCACCTTCTATCATACGCTGGTCATCGGCATCCAAATGTGGTTTGTTGGCGGCCATAACGACCTGGCGTTGCGCCATATCCATCCCGCTGAAGTCGCCAGTTGGTATGTTGCTTTTTGTAGTTATAGAGTTATTATGCGTGCGGAAGTGCGTGGCATTGTAGCCCATGTTTTGCAGGGTAGCCGTAAGTGATACCGCCAAGTGAGCCGCTGCAGTTGGGACAAATTGATAGGCCGAGCCGCTGATGTAAACAGGCTCGTCCGGCTTTATGGCTTCTCGATCAGTTAACAAATTAGCGAGCTGGTCACTGTAATGCTCCGTACTGATCCCATCGCCATGTTTAAATAGACTATACGCCTGGTCATTGAAGTGAAGATTATATGAGGTTGGGTCAACAGTAAGATGCTCGCCCACTAAAGACAGGTGATGCAAGGTGTGTGTGACAGTGTTCATTGCGTCAGATTCCTTTTTTATAAGTATTCTTCCACTTGTGCTATACCGACTTTGTCTAGGGAAGCATGAACAGCATACATACCGTTTGCCCGTGCACCTTCGTAGTCAGCAAACTTGTTGTCTCCGGTGTGGAGTACTGTCTCTGGTGCCACTCCTGCAAATTCAGTCAGTGTATAAAAAGCTCTCGAATTTGGTTTAGTAAATCCTGTCTGATCGGAAAACACATGGTGTGTTATAAGGTTATCTAAGCTATTGATCTCGATGAGTTTCATTACATCCTGGCTATTCAACATGCCGGTGTTACTGATGACTCCGATTGCTCGACCCGAATCAGCAATTGATTGAAGAAGTGCTGGCACCCCTTCGCTATACAGGTGGGCAGGAAATGTTGCCGAAAGGGCATGTTGTTCATTTTCAATAGCCGCCACTATCTTATCTGAGGGTGCAGGGAGGTTTAAACTCACGCAGAGTACGCCAAGCCGTTCTGCGAGACCGATGTGCCGACCCTCTCTTTCACTTTGTCTCTCCGTTTTTTGTTTAGCCGTATTAAAATAGGCAGTGAACGTATCTACGGCTATATCGTGTGCTTCGCAACCGAGCTGTTCATATACCAACGCATTACGTGCCAAAGCGAAGCTAGGATTCGACGCAACCAGGGTGTCCCAGAAGTCAAAGCTGAATAATCGGATAGTTCCTGTCGATTCTCGTATCATATAATGTTAGTGACAACGAGGTCTTATTATACATATATTGTTCGTGGTGTGAAGTAGTTAGACGAGAGACTGTCTAAGAATGTAGCGTAAACACTGGTATCTTTGAAGTCTCATTTCCCGGAGCATGATTTTCAAGCCTTTCGTTTGGCGCAGCAGCTGCCATCCAGTACCCAAACGAGGTTCACGATCAAGCTTCGGAAGATCCGTGCACAATAGCAACCGTATACTCTAAATTCTTGTAACTCCACCCCCATTGACCGGAAGGTAGATTACTATCCATGCCGAGACTTGACTCGTCGAGCGCAGCGCTTATTCTTAAGTAAAAGTCGGGTGCAATAGCAGGCTCTTCCGGTTGCTTGCCGCCAATAAGTCTTTTTAAGCCGTCAAGAGCTAAACGCCATCCGCGCGGCTGTTCCGGCGGCGGTTGATACTCGCTATGTATGATACCGTTGGGAGCCTCAACAACAAGCCGCAGCCCTTGATTTGTTCCGCCTTCAACAATACTATCTGCCAGCCCGGACTCGTATGCCCGATTCCATACCTCGGCATCTCCTTGATATCGGCGGCTCAGAAAAGTGGCAATGACTGGTTGGTCGCTCCGATCTATACCTTCTTGGTGCAGTTGAGAAAGCAAAGTAACAATTGGTTCGCCGTGCGATATCCAGGCAGTTGGCTTCATATTGCCATAATGAAAATCTGGCCAAGATAGCTGAAGTGTTATGTTCGCAAGATCTGGTTGTTGCTCGGGTTGTTTGCCTGGCTGTGTCATAGGGCTCTATCCGGCCAAATCCGGCTTTTTCTTATCATGGCTCTGACTGTCTAATTCAAATTTAACCCGTATAACTCGCCTATCATCTACGACCTCGATTAAATAGACGGCTTTGCTCAGGTGTGACTGCCCGACGGCCAACTTAGCATTCTTGCGTTCGGTAACATGCGCCCGATATCCCGTGCCAACCCATTCTGGTGCGGTATACTCTACACCTAACTCATTAAGCGCTCGATGTAGATTCATATGCAGATTTTTGAGCGCACCGGCTACCTCGACTTCACTGACTGCCAGTTTCTTGGGGCCAAGCAAAAGTCTTTCGTAGGGTGTCAAGAGTATTGGCTGCACTTGTGCAAAGAACGGCTCCAATGTATCCGTTAAGGCTTTTGGGGTTAAGCTAGACCAAAAACGATGCATCAGAGTGCAATGGAGTGGGAGTTCGTCGTACACAGTGCCAACAGTCATTGGCGTGATCTCGAGGGCGAAAAGATAGAGGTGTTCATCTGCCATGCGCCTATCATATCAGATAGTCGGCCTATACAACTCATGATACGATGTCGACATGAAAGCTGTATTGCTCGACAGGGATGGCACACTTATTGTCGATCGGATAGGTGACCGTGTAGATGCTATTGAAAAGGTAGAGTTGCTTCCGCACACCCTAGATGCCTTAGCACATTTAGCGACTCATAATTTTGGCATTATCATAGTCACAAACCAGACGAGCATAGCCCAGGGCCGGATTAACGAGGATGATTTTTGGCGGATCAATAATCATATGTTAGAACAGTTTGAGCCCAGCGGTATCGAAGTGCTTAAAACTTTCGTATGTCCTCATGATAACGGTGCCGGTTGTGCATGTCGAAAGCCGGAACCGGGTCTTCTAGTTGAGGCCGTGCCCGAATTTGGACTCGACTCTCAAGGTACCTATATCGTCGGCGATAGACTCTCCGACGTTCGAGCTGGCATCAATGCCGGCATAAAGACCATTTTAGTGGAAACTGGAAAGTTTCCTGTAGTAGCTCCGGAGGCTACTTACACGGCGCCCCATCTGCTAGACGCTGCTAAATATATAGTAGCCAACCAGGCAACCTAGCGGATGTTTATCCAATGGTCCTCGTAATTCGTGAGCCTGAGGACTTCCTGGCCATTAACGTCCACTACATCTCCACATACCTTTACTTTGTCTTTTTCTTTCACTGGGCTGCTGAATTTCCACCAGAATGAATAAACCGGATAGCGCTCCTCACCAGCTTCTACCGTAAACATCCTGGGATAAAGGTTGCCCATGTCTGCATCGGCGGCAAAGCCAGATACGGAGACATTTCTGCTGATAATGTTGTCACTGTCGAGCAACGCGGGAGGCGTGAGTATATTCCTATCTCTAAATCGAAATGTGTTAAGCACTACTTTACCTTTATCGTTTAGCTGCATGCCGCTCCATCGTCTTTGCATTATGGCATCAAGTGAATTGTTGGGGTTACGGAAGACTGCTGCCCAAGATTGCATTATTCCTTGTTGTGATGATGGGCTGTAATCTGTAAAGCCCAAGCCTTCTCTAACTTCCGGCAGATGTTCTGCCAAAATAGGAACGTTATTCAGACCCTCTATGAAGAAATCGACGTCGTTTTTAATGCCGCCTTCGGCAGTCAAGTGAAGGCCAGATCCCGGCAATGTTGAACCAAATATTCCGACAGCTCCTGCACCAAATACACTTGTCAACTTATCGTAGAGTCGGGCCCAAACGGTGCCGTCATAGGTATGGCTGTTGGCTTGTGCTGTTTTTATAGGATCAAAATGTTCAACAATATCTTGCGCCGTAAGAACGTCATACGTTTCTAGAACGTCGCGGGGGCTCGTCGTATCTTCGGTGTAGTTTTTAGTATATCTTTCTCCCCTAAAGGTTCTATCGCCTTCGTCGGAGGGCGAATAGAGATTATAGCCCAAAAATTTGCCACCATCGGAATCGCCCATAGCGAAATTGCCTAAGACGCGGTAGATCCTGCCGTCGTCTACGAGTATGTGATCCATATCGTACAACTGTCTCGGAAGTTGGTCGGGGCTGCTCATAGTTCTCCTTAAGGGATTGTCTTGACCACTGTCTCAAGGTCATCAGCTTTTATGTAATGAAGGATGGTATCAACAACATCTTTAGGTGCTGTATTGTAGAATCTCTCGATTTCTTGAATGTTTTGGGACAGAATAAATTTGCAAAGCCTTACATTTGGTATGAAATTAGGCCTCATGGCCAGCGCCAGAACATCATCAACAGTTTTGACAGCTCTAATATTTATGAGAGCTTCCGTTTGCGGAAACTCCTTGCCGTTAGGTACGTCTAAAACATAATAAAAAGATGTCTGTTCGACTCCGGCGTTGCCTAGCAGCTGCTTCAGGGCGGCTTCTCGCAGTCCAGTCACTCGGATATCATCGAGCATTACAACTCTTCTGCCCTCAAGGTCGAGGTCTTCAGGTAGGGCAAGATCGTCCTGTATCGTTCGGCTTCGTTCCTCAAACGACATGCCGGCATAGTTGCCAGTCGCCATTCGCGCCTTGCTTACTTTAAAGGGAGTAAACACGGTGTCCGAGCCTAATGATCGGGCCGCAAGCCCAGCCGCAGCGGCGAACGGCTGTAATAGGCTGGCAGCGGCCGGAGGGGCAACTCTGTAGGCAGCGGAAGCAACATAAACCTCACCTACGGAGAGCAACTCATCCGGTTCGTTCAGCACTAAGTCGCCAAGCATTCTTCCATATCTACCGCCAGCCTCGCCGTCACCGAACTTGAATCGACTGTACTCATCCATAGTGGTAAAGTCGCCTGTGATGACTGGTTCAAGCTCACCCGCGTTGTGCCGGATTTCGACTTCTCCTAAGTGTTGGCTTGCGCTATACATACTTTTTATCTACGCCGTTTCGCCGATCCATTGATGGGCGTTCTCCGACTCTTCATAAAACTGCGGTATTGGAATATTTTTTGCCCTTCTCTTAAGTTCGAGTATATGTTTGGTAATTATCAACGAATTATCGATGGCAAAGAATGAATCCAACTCCTCATCCCGGCTATTACTATGAATATTTTTCAAGTGTTTTGTAAGGTGGTCGTCATCGAGTATGAAAGTATCCAGTAGCTCGTTTCTATTGTCACGTATTTGGAGCTTAGCTTTATATCTGTCTATGCCTTGAACCGGGTCGAACTCTATTTCATATATTCGGTCTTCCGTGGTAACCGCAAGCGTTCTAATGACTGAATCATTTGAAGTTATCTGTTCGGAACCCGTAATCCTGAAATCACCAAGAAAAGATTCGATAGTTACAGGTATCCCTTGAGCCGAGAGGTTTATTCTGAACCCCTCGTTATGAGGCTCGCCTGGATTTTGATATAGGGAGACGTCCATAATAGATACCTTATTAAGACTAAATCCTAGGCGTTGTATCATAGCGATCATGTGAGGAAGCTCGATACCCAAAGAGCCGAGGTGCTTATCTACGAACCTGCCATTCGATACGTCTTCCAAACGGTTCTTAGATAGTTCCGCTTCGACTCGAAGCACCTTTGAGGAAAGCCGCTTGATATCATCTGCGACATGTGTAAGGGCAGAAGATAGATAGTAAGATTCGTTGACTATTATCTTATTTCTATAGTCCGCCAAGTCGCTGTTGTCGAGCAATTGCGTCAGTGCATCTAATTCCTCGTGGTGAGAGGCGAGCGGCTTTTCTATTAGGATTGCTCTTGGCCGGGGTTTAATTACGTTGAGGGCCCACTCTAGAGATTGCTGATGATAGGAAGCTGGCGTGGAGATATCAACGATGAGATCGCTATACTGCCGAGTCTCCTTATACAAGTCGAAGCCGTCAGCAATAGCTTGCTGTCGTTTCCGGGCATCGGTATCGTAAACGTGTATATTCCTCCCCAAAGAATGCCATATAAACGCTTTTATACGTCCTATTTTTCCGTATCCGATAACAAGGATATCCATAACACCACCTTTAGTTAGTAATTCCGATGTAGCTGACAAAGTTGAACTGCTAATGAGTCCAGGCCCCGCCTAAGTTGTGCACCAGCTGCTTAGTGGCCTCTAGCGATTTTACCGATGCTCCGATTTTATCTGTTTTGGCATGCGTTTCTACAGTAAAGATCAAATCCCGGATATGCAGCTTATCGATGCTCGTGAGGATTGCCTTGTAGTCGATTTGTCCTTCGCCCACGGGTGCGTAATTCTTTTTGCCTTCGCGCATAGTGAAGTCTTTGACGTGCACATAGCCCAACCTGTCAGTAACTTGCGTTAAGAACGTATCATCGATCTCCTCGCCTAGCTCAACTAGATTTGCAATATCAAGCCATAGTTTTAAACGCGAATTTTTCTGATTCTTAAGTAGATCGACCAATTGTTTTTTATCATGGACGCGGCATACCGGTTCGTTCTCTATATAAAGGTCGATATTGTATTTATCGGCAAGTTCAAGGGCAAATGTCAGCAGCGGGTCTTGAGCAAAGACAACTCCTGCATTTTCGGCTTTTCCCAGTCCCGAGAATATGCGTAGTCGCGGAATTGAAAGCTCGGACGCTATTTCAAACGTACGTTGTATTGTCTCACGCTTTTCCCTATCGTTTAGCCGAGGATTGAATCCAAAACTGTCATGTTCTATATCGGGATCATTCTCGTTGACATACCATTTGAACAGGGGTGTCGCGGCCGCGACCAATTCGATTTTTGCTGCCTCGATAGTATGTTTATATTCTAGGACTTCCTCGTCGGTCCAAAACACCAGGTTTTTCCCTTTGACTGTGCGTAGCTCACCATAGGTGATGCCGCACTCTTGCATGACTCGAATCGCTGTATCAAGGTCGTCTGAAATTTCGTCAAAGTTGATGCCTACCCTATACATTTTTGTTAAGCTCCTTCTCCAATAAGTTATGAATCTCTGTGAGATCGTCCTGGGCTATTACTATTTGATGGTCAGTCCAAATGGATAATGACCGAATACCTTGATAAATCATCATCCAAAGTCCGTCTATAGACGTTGCGCTCTTCTCTTTGAAATAAGTTAAAAGCGGCGTCTCCAGCGGGTTGAATACGGCGTCAAGGAACACTTTGCCCTCAAGGTTTACCGTTTCAAGGAGCCTGGCTTCAAATGGCCATGGCTCCTTGTCGACCATGCCGGCCGATGTAGCATTTATGATCAGCTGGGAATCGGTAGCTCGGTCGGCGATGTGCGAATATTCGGACAAGGTGATGCCCATGCTAGCACTCTGCTCTTGCAGCTTGCGCGTACCTGGACTGGTTTCCATCCGATAGAGCACATTTATATGTTGCACCCCTAATTGTTTACACGCGTATATGGCTGCCCGGGCCGCGCCACCAGTTCCAAACACCGTAGCGGTTTCGTAGTAATCAAGCCCGCCGAAGCGCTTTACGCTTTCGACAATGCCAGTCCAATCGGTGTTATGTCCTGTTTTGGTTTCGCCAAGCTTAATTGTGTTGACGGCACCCAATTCGGATATGACAGGGTCAAAGGCGTCCAGATACTGCATGACATCTAGCTTATAAGGCAGGGTTACGTTCAGCCCTATAAAACCTAGCGTATCCAGGGCCTTGAGCGCTTTACCAAGATTCTCGTGTTCAATGTCTAATCTTATGTGTTGATAGAAGTCAGGAATACCTGCCGCTTTGGCAAGTTCCCCGTACATAATATGGGAAACGCTATGCCCGGTAGGGTTCCCGATAAGCGCCGAATATTTCATAGTTGCCGCACCTCCGCTTTGATTGTTTTATTACTGTAGTTGGCCACATGCAATACTAGCGCATATTGCCTCGAATTTCCCATACTTGTAATTTTCGTTACAACAGAATTGGGCGGATCGGGATCGGGGTTAAGTTCTACCGAAAAACCTTTGGGCGGGTTTTCTTGCGTGAAGCTCCCCAGCCTGGTGCGGGCTTGTTCCCCTGGTTTAACAATGAGACATTCTATTAGTTGTGTTTGCTTATTCTTAGGATTATCCTTCAGCAGATAATCCGCTTCGGCATTCCCATAAAAAGCGCTTAGAGACATATCCTCGTCAGCGTTTTTTTCTGACTGTTTGTCAGACACTGGATACTTCCTTTCATAGCCAGTATCGCAAAGGATGCTGGCCGTTTAGGCACCGCTAGTGTACGAGATACCCCACCCTATTAGCGGGTAACAAGTTACCAAGTGATGCTTGATTGCTATATACAGGTTCCTACAAAGCAAACTTAGTCTTATAATAAGATTTACGGTTGCGCCTAACGATCTTATTTTTTTCTAGTCGCCATGCGTTAACCCGTATAGTGCTTGAAGAAAAATTTTACTAATGTTACGATTCGTATTTGGAACATTAGTAAGAGCGGGTTGAAGCGATCGCTCATTTTTATGTTACCTCACAGGCAGGGAAACATACAACAGTATTTTATTTGATTGGTAACATTACAGTATGCTCTATTTCAAAAAAGCCGAATTAGCCGAAACCTACCACATATCCGAGAAAACAGTTACCAACTGGATTCGAGAAGCTAAAGACGGTAAGTTAGACCTGGAGCTCCACGAAGAGCAGGGCTGGGCGTGGATAGCAAACACCACTAGAAACATTGAGCTCATTGAGCAGTTGATAGAGGGACGGAAGAAGTTTCGTAATAGTCGCGGCATTAAGGCCATCACTCCAAAACCTGGATTTTACGAGCTGTATAACCAGCAACAGATATTTGATCTTACTTCTAGTCTAGATATTTATCATGAAATACCTCTTGACTATGCGTACTTTAATGGCGGCGCGGTCTATTGGGATGAGTACACTCATCGATTGGCAGCCGAAAAAGTACCTAACTTTTTAACAAGCACCATTAAACAGCTAAAGGCCAATCAAGGCTACATTGATGATTTAATTTCCCGATATAAGCGCGTAAATATTGTTGACATTGGACCCGGTAACGCATTACCGATCAGAGGGTTACTCCAGCATCTGTTTGATCAGGGTAAACTGGGCCGGTACATCGCGCTCGATATCAGCCCAGCTATACTGGAACTCGCTGAGAGCAACATAAAGAATTGGTTTGGTTCTAAAGTTCACTTTGAAGGTCATGAGTCCGATATTAACTATGACCGGTTCACTCATCTACTTGCCGAGGATGCTTTGGGTGAGAATGCAAAGGATGTAGTCAACGTGGTATTGGCGCTTGGTGGCGGCTTCAGCAATCTGCGTTCACCCGATGACGCCTTTAAGACCATCCGTAGTAGCATGAACCGTCAAGACTTATTGGTTTACAACCTCAAGCTCGACAGTAAAACGTCCAGGCAATATTTCGATCTTGGTATTCGCACGGAATCAGGGCCTTTGGATGCTCATAAAAAGATGTTGGTCGACTTGCTTAACATTGACGAGTCGCTGTATGACGTTGAAGTGGGCTATGATGATCAACTACGCGAGCGATACATGCGACTTAGGCTCAAAGTAGCTTTGGCGATTACATTTTCTCTGGAAAAA
>JBOHNU010000008.1:0-4886 GCA_050730855.1 Saccharimonadales bacterium (SeqCode)
ATTTCAATTCGGTCAACAGACAGAGCAGTATTATAGTCCTTCTACAGATAAGGGGATTTAGATAATTATCGAGCTAAAGTACTGGTCGACTTGGATAGCGGTATGCATTATTTTGCCTGCCCATTTCCATAGCACATCATCCTATCCTAAACAATTTTCATGTTGATAGGAGATAGAGCTGAATATTCCCTATGATGGTAACGTATGAGCCGCAGAATATCATTTCCTGCGAACGTTTATATTGAAATCCAGTGACAGATTTGTAGAACGTGGACTAAAAGGCGGCGTCAGTGATGATCTCTCAATAATAATGGTCATAGTGCCATTTAATGATTCACTGACCTCCAGTTACGCTCATATCATGGAGATTCGATGAAAAATCGTATCTGACTTAGGTTACACGACCCGCACAATAACAAACAGTCCGACAGTACTCTAAATATATAAAACGACATGGATCGACTCCGGTTGATCCTGCCGGACCCGACTGCTATCAGAGTGGGATTAAGCCATGCGAGTTAACGTAGCAATACGTGGCATACGGCTCAGTAACACGTAGTCAACATGCCCAGGGGACGTGGATAACCTCGGGAAACTGAGGATAAACCGCGATAGGCCAAGATTTCTGGAATGAATCATGGCTTAAATCTATATGGCCCCTGGATTGGACTGCGGCCGATCAGGCTGTTGGTGAGGTAATGGCCCACCAAACCTGTAACCGGTACGGGCTCTGAGAGGAGGAGCCCGGAGATGGGCACTTAGACAAGGGCCCAGGCCCTATGGGGCGCAGCAGGCGCGAAACCTCTGCAATAAGCGAAAGCTTGACAGGGTTACTCTGAGTGATTTCCGCTAAGGAAGTCTTTTGGCACCTCTAAAAATGGTGCAGAATAAGGGGTGGGCAAGTCTGGTGTCAGCCGCCGCGGTAATACCAGCACCCCGAGTGGTCGGGACGATTATTGGGCCTAAAGCATCCGTAGCCGGTCCTGCAAGTCCTCCGTTAAATCCACCCGCTCAACGGTTGGGCCGCGGGGGATACTACAGGGCTAGGAGGCGGGAGAGGCAAGCGGTACTCGATGGGTAGGGGTAAAATCCACTGATCCATTGAAGACCACCAGTGGCGAAGGCGGCTTGCCAGAACGCGCTCGACGGTGAGGGATGAAAGCTGGGGGAGCAAACCGGATTAGATACCCGGGTAGTCCCAGCTGTAAACGATGCAGACTCGGTGATGGGCTGGCTTCGTGCCAACCCGGTGCCGCAGGGAAGCCGTTAAGTCTGCCGCCTGGGGAGTACGGTCGCAAGACTGAAACTTAAAGGAATTGGCGGGGGAGCACCACAAGGGGTGAAGCCTGCGGTTCAATTGGAGTCAACGCCGGAAATCTTACCGGGGGCGACAGCAGTGTGAAGGTCAAGCTGAAGACTTTACTCGACAAGCTGAGAGGAGGTGCATGGCCGTCGCCAGCTCGTGCCGTGAGGTGTCCTGTTAAGTCAGGTAACGAGCGAGACCCCTACCGCTAGTTGCTATCGCTACTCTCAGGAGTGGCGGGGCTAATTAGTGGGACCGCCGCCGCTGAGGCGGAGGAAGGAGGGGGCTACGGCAGGTCAGTATGCCCCGAAACCCTCGGGCCACACGCGGGCTGCAATGGTAAGGACAATGGGTTTCAATCCCGAAAGGGGGAGGCAATCCGTAAACCTTACCACAGTTATGATTGAGGGCTGAAACTCGCCCTCATGAATATGGAATCCCTAGTAACCGCGTGTCATCATCGCGCGGTGAATACGTCCCTGCTCCTTGCACACACCGCCCGTCGCTTCATCGAAGTTGGTTCTTGGCGAGGTGATGCCATATTGGTATTATCGAACCTGGGGTCAGCAACGAGGGAGAAGTCGTAACAAGGTGGCCGTAGGGGAACCTGCGGCCGGATCACCTCCTTTAACGTGACTGTCGGACTGGTTTGTGTAAAGGGCCGTGTAATCGAACAATTGGATGCAATTCTCCAATAAAAGAAGGAAGTCTTAGTCCTTTGGAGGATGAAGGACGTAGTAAATGTGAATTTACGATGATCGTCGCGTATAGGAAAGTCAATTTAAGACAGACTCAAGACAGAAAAAAAAGACAAAATTATGTGGTGAAACTGAACTGAATAACTATATTCGTGAGATAGATAATCTAAACAAGAAAAACAAACACAACTAATTAGTTACATGCTGGATATGGTAATGTTCGCGCAAACGTGTGTGCATTATGTATATTTGGTGATACTATTGTGTACTCTGAAAGGATAGGGTACAGAAAGATAAGTGTTAATGGCAGATAGAAGACTTGTATGTATACTTGTTTATGTAGCAATACATATTCAAAATATACAAACAGATACAGAACATACAAGGAAGTGTCAAATCAGATCTTTAGACTCATCAGAAAGCGTTCATGCGGGTACCAAATTAATTTCACAGAAATGCGAAGGATTTAGGTGTGCAAAGACGCCGGTTGGGGAATGACTAGGCTTGGTAAGCGATGAAGGACGTGGCAAGCTGCGATATGCCTGGGGGAGGTGCATGCGACCGCTGATCCCGGGATTTCCGAATGAGATCTCTCTTTACACTCCCTTGCTTGCGCTTGGGAGGGCGAACTGTCCGAAGTGAAGCATCTGAGTAGGACGAGGAGGAGAAATCAAGCGAGATTCCGTTAGTAGCGGCGAGCGAAAACGGAAGAGCCTAAACTGAATCTGTTATGGTAACATGATAGAGATGTGGTGTGTTATAGCGTATAGGATCCTGCTCCTCTAGTTGAGGTGTACTGGAACGTGCTGGCAGAGAGGGTGATACCCCCGTAGACGAACAGGCGTGGGATTCTGCTATAATAAGAGTAACTGGCCTTGGCAGTGGCCAGTGAAGGTGGGTGAAAGTAGCATCCAAGGCTAAATATTAACCAAGACCGATAGTATACTAGTACCGTGAGGGAAAGTTGAAAAGTACCCCGGAAGGGGGGTGAAAAGCGCCTGAAACCAACCGGTTACCGACGTGTAGGGCTTGAAAGGATTATGGTAGAGATTCCGCAAGGAATTGAAGCCTTCCAGAGTCCTATGTTCCGTCTAGAAACACGGGCCAGGGAGCTTGCTGTTATGGCGAGTTTAACCTTTAACAAAGGGAAGACGAAGGGAAACCGAATTCGCGCAACATAACCTGCGAGGCGATAGATTTGAAAGAGTCTTAGTCATAGCAGTAAGGCTAGAAACCGGACGATCTATTCCTGGATAAGACGAAGGTGGGCGAAAGTCCACTGGAGGTCTGAAGGGGTCCTGACGTGCAAATCGGTCCTCTGATCTGGGATTAGGGGTCAAAAACCAATCTAGTCCGGTGATCGCTAGTTCCCGTCGAAGTGGATCGCAGTCCTGCCTTGGTGGAGATGGCTTGTGTTGTAGAGCACCGATCGGACGGTAAGGGCTCGAAAGGGCTCGCCGCCCATTCGAACTCCGAATATACAAGCGTCATAGAAGCCAGGAGGCGGGTTTATGTGGGGTAAGCCTCATAACCGAAAGGGGGACAACCCAGACTAAAGTTAAGGCCCCGGAATGTCTGCTAAGTGTCAAACTAAAGGGTGTCCTCGAGCAAAGACAGCAGGAAGGTAGGCTCAGAAGCAGCCATTCTTTAAAGAGTGCGTAACAGCTCACCTGCCGAGCTTGGGGGCCCCGAAAATGGACGGGGCTCAAGTAGACTGCCGATACTTTAGACCACCGACAATGTCGGTGCGTGGTAGACGGGCGTAGTGTTCGGGTAGAAGCTGGGCTGTAAAGTCCAGTGGACTGAACTAACTATTGCAGATCCTGGTGGTAGTAACAGCATAGCCGGGTGAGAATCTCGGCGACCGCAAGGGCAAGGGTTTCCCGGCAATGCGTCGTCAGCCGGGAGTTAGCCGGTCCTAAGAACAACCTCAACAGAGTTGTCCGAATGGGAAACTGGTTAATATTCCAGTGCCTTGGGAGGATCGTTAAAACCTACTCTGTCGCTTCTAGATAAGGGGAACAGAACCGTCGTTCTGTCCAAGTATTCGAGTTCTGGGGAGTACCGTAATGGTGAGAACTAGAACGAGGTACGAATGGCCTTCCGCAAGGAGGGTTCTCCTGAGTCCAGGAGACAGTGAAAGCAGAGAATGGGAGAGACTTTCAAGACCGTACCGAGATCCGACACTGGTGCCCTGGATGAGTAGTCTAAGGTCTGTCGGGCATACCGTAAGGCGAGGGAACTCGGCAAAATAGCTCCGTACCTATGGTATAAGGAGTGCCTGCAGCTTTTGTGAGGAGCAGGAGTTGCAGGTCGCAGTGACAAGGGGGTCCCGACTGTTTAATAAAAACACAGGTGGTCGCTAGTCCGAAAGGATATGTACGGCCTCTGTATCCTGGCCAGTGGCGGTACCTAAAACCTGGGTTCAACTGGGCTAAGGGCCGCTAAACGCCGGGAGTAACTCTGACTCTCTTAAGGTAGCCAAATGCCTTGTCGGGTAAGTTCCGACGTGCATGAATGGAACAACGAGGGCCCCGCTGTCCCCGCCTGCAGCCCGGTGAAGCCACATAACGTGGACGAACAGTCCACGAACCTCTGTCGGGGAGAGAAGACCCTGTGGAGCTTTACTGCAGCCTGTTGTTGCGATATGGTTGTGGATGCAGAGAGTAGCTGGGAGCCTACGAAGTCAGCCCTCTGGGGTTGATGGAGGCGCAATTGTAACACCAGCCATCTACAACCGTATTGCTAACCCGTTATCAGGGGACATCGGCAGGTGGGCAGTTCGGCTGGGGCGGCACCCCCTTGAAAATGTATCGAGGGGGCCCAAAGATTGGCTCAGGCGGGACAGAACTCCGCCGGTGAGGGCAAAGCCAAAAGCCAGTCTG
>JBOHNU010000009.1:0-3671 GCA_050730855.1 Saccharimonadales bacterium (SeqCode)
TTTGATCGGTGCGATAGCACGATTTTTCTGGGGGACTCCGCCGAGCCGAGGATCCAATACATCGGCCAAGCTTCATATCCCACTCGCCGAAGAGGTCGCCGCAGAAGGCGGTTACCAGATGTTCAAGCATCCGCCACAAATCGATATGGGGGGGACAGCGACCGGGTCAGTGCATCAACTCAGGATAGAAGAATACATTGAGAATGGCCTATTTGTTCAATTGTTACACGCTGCTGAAGTAGCGTCAGCACTCACCGGAGTATTCCTCCGGGTGGGCTACAATACCATGTTGTCGTCATTTCCACTGATTTCGGTGATTCATCCCGACGCGGCTTTGCCGACATTCAGTCATGGATTTCTCCGGGATGTTATTCTTTGGCGTACAGTGTCGGATACACGAAATGAAGTGGTTCGGCACTTGGAACATCATACAATCGGGCAGATTGAGCATGGCTTGTACAAGGGTGATCGATTACGATTAGGAAAACGAATCGAGTTGTCTCAGCATGCGATGACTGCTGACCTCAGGTCAGGGCCGATCAATACCGGTCTTGACATTCTGGATTGTGTGTACGTGCCGAATCTGAAAACCCGTATCTGGCGTGACAACGGGCAGACCAGTAATCTGGGCCGTTCGGATTATGGATCTATTCTGACAGTGATGGATGGGCTTGATGAGGTCTATACATCGTGGATGCGGGATATTCGATTGGGTAAAGCGCGGCTTATGGTGCCACAGGGTTATCTGGAGAATCATGGCCGGGGGCAAGGAGCTACATTCGATTTAGATCGTGATGTATTCGTCGAACTGAATGCATTAACCGGAGGTGACAAGTTAGAGATCGTTCCGAATCAGTTCACTATTCGATTCGAAGCACATGCCGCTACTACGGCTGCACTCTTGGAACGTTGCATTAGTGGGGCGGGTTATTCAGCTCAGACATTCGGGGTATCTCCGGCTATAGCAATGACGGCGACTGAAGTCGAATCTCGGGAACAACGCACATTCAATACCCGGGCGGCGAAAATCGAAATGGGCTGGAAATATGGACTCCGTAATCTGATCAATCTCATGTTACGCACGGATGAGTTGCTTGGAAATCTGCCCATGATTTCAGTACCATTAGTTCTTCGTATTGAATTTCCTCCGCCGGTGCGTGAGAATCTGAAAACATTAGCGGATACTGTGAAGACATTACGTGATGCACAATCTGCGTCTACAGCCGTTCTCGTAAAAATGATACATCCGGAATGGGATGATACGATGGTGAATGCCGAAGTGGCATTAATCGGGCAATCTCAGGTATCTGTCTCGGCAACTTGACAGAGTGTGGTACCATCCGCAACGATAGATGAGGAGGGCATCAAATGACCGACCCTGCCCCCGTTGATCCAGTCATCAGCTTGCCAGCTGAATCAGCTACAGCACAAACAGAGCCTGATTATCAGGCGATGTACAATGCATCAAAAGCAGAACACGATACTGTCAAGCAGCAAATCACCGAACTGACCAGTGACCGCGATAAATACAAGGACCTCATCGATCGGTTGTCAGGTGTGCTTAACCCGGACTCGCCTGTAGACCCTGAGCGGCTGTCTGTGGAGTTGAAATCTCGTGAGGATGCCTTACGCGAGCGGACTGTGGAAGTGGCTGTACTGCGTCTTGGCGGCCAGCATGCCCCCGCGCTACTCGATTCCCGGGCATTCATGGCATCCGTTGCGAGCCTGGATCCCACGACACCGGAGTTCGAGACCAAGGTCAAAGCCGCGGCATCGAAGACGACGCCGGCACAGAGCAGTGGTGGCGCTGACCTCACTGGCGGAGGGGGCAATAGTGGTAAACAGCAACTAAGCCAAGCTGATTTGAAAGAAATGTCGCCGGCAGCTATTATGCAAGCAAAAGAAGACGGCTTATTACAAAATCTCTTGACGGGAACGGCGTGATATGAGTATCAACAATTTCATCCCGGAAATTTGGGCCGCTCAACTATTGCAAAGTAATGAGCGGAATCTGGTCTTCGGGGCCCTTGCGAACCGGGACTACAACGGAGTGATCGCAAAAGCGGGAGATACCGTGCGAATCACGTCCATCGGTGCCCCCACAGTTGCGACTTATATACCAAATGTGACTGTGATCGTGCCGGAAGAATTGACTGACGCCCAGATGCTTCTTACTGTCACAGAGAGCAAATACTTCGCGTTCAAAATAGATAATGTCGACCGAAGTCAAGCGTTGCCAGGGGTTATGGATGAAGCATTGCGGCAAGCTGGTTATAAATTACGTGATATAGCCGACCGATTCGTTGCTTCATTCTATACAGGCGTGGCGGCAGCTAATGCATTAGGTGTTGTGGCGGTTACGACCCCTGCTCTTGCTTTTGATCAATTGAATAAGCTCATGGTGAAATTGGATGAGGCCGATATACCCAGTGAAGGACGTTGGGTCGTGGCACCGCCATGGTATTGCGGATTACTGACATTAGACGCCCGGGTGACGAATCTCGAATCGTTAGGGCCGGAGGCATTGGTGAACGGCCGTGTGTTAAGAGCTCAAGGCTTCGATATCCATAAATCGAACAACTGTGTCAATCCTACGGGAGACGATTGGATTGTCATGGCCGGAACTAACGCGGCGATCAGTTTCGTCGAACAGATTCCTCCGGACGGAGTGGTTGCATATAAGCCGGAATCATCGTTTAGTGACGCGGTAAAAGGGTTACATTTGTACGGAGCGAAACTGGTCCGGCCGGATGGTATTGCTACTCTACAGGCATCGATCACATAGGAGTTTGACATGGGATTTCCTGAGGATTATCCGAACATTGATTTTTTCACGAACGAATTTGTAGATGGGGTGGTGGGTATTAAGAAAGCATTGGTGGATGGCCGATTCGAAGTCTCCGAAGTCACTACGGTGATTCGTGCGCTTGATTCCGCGCTTGCTGATTACATGGAGAAAGTATTAGTCGGATTGAAGGGACTGTATCCAGAGGTCAAAGAGCTGGCAGCTGGAGGACCCTTTAAAATGCTGATAGAAGGGGGCCCTTATTTCGCTGGAGTTTTTATGAGAATTTTCGAGTAGAGGAGTGACTCATGCCAAGGACAGCGGTTGTTCCCGTTTCCTACATCCGCGACAGTTCATTCGAAGTTGCCGCGGGCACTACAATTGATGCCACATTAGTGACGAATGGAGTGGTGATCACTCAGGCGAATACCCCCAAGCTCACGATCGAGGTCGCTAATACCGCGGCTACTCCAAAAAACATCACTATTCGAGCTGGAGTCAATCCGCCGGCTCTACATGCCGGACAGGGAAATAAAATAATTGCTGTAGCGAACGCGAAAACTCACCGGATAGGGCCATTGACTTCTATGCGGTTTAGTCAAGCCAACGGGGATCTGTACATTGATTTAGAAACCGGAACTACAGGTACAATCTCAGCGTTCTTATCACCATAAGGAAGATTGAATGCCTAAATTCGAGGGATCGGGCGGTGTGGTCTGGACTCTTGATCCGCCGTATTCGGAAGCGATTCAAGCCCAGATTACCCGGCAAGAGCTAGTTGAGATCGTTTATGAAAAACCGGCACCCACTGCGGACAGAGAGGATTGGGCAGCTTATCTGGAACAAGCCCATGATGTTCCGCGAGAACAGACACGAGGACTGTCTA
>JBOHNU010000010.1:0-3152 GCA_050730855.1 Saccharimonadales bacterium (SeqCode)
TTATTGTTGGATGCCTAGACTTCACCCACGGTGATGTCCAGCGAAAAGCTTAAAACTCGTTAAAACCCTTAATCGACACCCTTTTCGGCCACCACACAACAGAATTTATGCAACTGGAGGGTTAACAATTACGGAGTGCGGTGGATACCCAGGGTGGGCTTGTTTCGCTGACCGCAGGCGATGAGGAGAGAATCATTGCAGGGGGCGCTACGGGCGCAACTGGGTGAACCAGGGCATTTTCGCATCTATGCCAAGCATTTGGAGCGCGACGGTTTGGTCGATGAAAAAGGGCGAGATGCGGGCCATGACTGGGATATGACGCGCGGCGGCTTTCGCATCGATTGGGTGCCCACAGCGGACAATACTGTTATGGTTCAAGGGGATTTTACGAAGGTGATATCGATCAGAGTTTCATCGTGCCCACAGTAGTGGCACCTTCCGGTGGACAGTAATGTAGTAGGGTGGGTTAGGGCGACAGCCCGTAACCCACCAAACCGACAAGCGCAGCTTGTCTCTTTACAACTTTTGGCATAAATGAGTCGGCATCCCTGCCGACGTTGATGGTGTCCGGGCTGGCGCCGCCTTTGCCCTCGACGAAGGCCTCGGCGGAGACGTGGATCGCCACGTTGGTGTCGGCGGGGGCCACAAAGGAGCTGGACATCTGGATCCCGTTGACCGTCCGGCTGCTGCCGCTGATGATCGATTCCTTCTTGATGTTCACGAACTGCTGAGCCTGGGTCACCAGCCACGGGTCGCCGTCCAGCACTCCCTCTTCACCCGGGGTGCCGTCGCCGGGCTTGCTGACGAGGCCCAGGTTGGTCTCGCCGCGCAGCCAGACCTCGTCCAGCTCCGAGGTTAGGGATCCGACGCCGGTGATCTGAGCACCGGCGGGAGCCACCGTGGCTGCAACGGAGATTACAAGCACCAGGGAGAGCAATATTCTGCGGAACGGGTACATCGTGGCATCCTCTAAACGAATTGAAATCGCTGTTAATACAGCCACTGCCAGGCCCTTTTTTCGACCAACTGAGTAGTTCATTGCTGTGCGCCTTAAAGTGTTCGTCACACATGATGCATGTGACTTGAATATGACTTTAGCCACCTAACGATGAAGGTGCTTGCAAGAAGAATGAATTTTCGATGATGAATTATGAAAAGCTATGAAACGGCGTAGGCGAGGCGACTTAAAGAGAACGTCGCGACTGATGAAAATTGAGCACCTAACTTTCGCGCCGTTCGGCCTTGTAACCTAGCCGGTATTTCCAACGCGTGAAACAGACAGCGCTTTCCACCCGCTTCAAAAAGTGATTACATAGGATCCTGTCAAGCGCTTGGAGGAAAAATAATGTGCGGAGAGAATCGTCTGAGGCATACACGGATTGCGCCGAAGCGGCGACGGAGTCATGTTCTGGTTGCCATGCTTACAACAGTGTTCGGATTGCCGTATGCCTTTGCACAAGCGGTATCTGAATCCGACTTGACCGAACTCTCTATCGAAAACGTCTGGAGCATAATGTAGGGTGGGTTAGGGGCGACAGCCCGTAACCCACCAAACCGACAAGGGCAGCTTGTCTCTTTACAACTTTTGGTATAAATGAGTCGGCATCCCTGTCGACGTTGATGGTGGGTTGCGCTGCGCTTAACCCACCCTACGTTTACTACGAAGCTTTCGATTGGCATTCGATCCCTTCTCCACGTGCGGCGCGTGGTGGATCCTGCGATGCTCCACAAGCGCATGGCGCACCCTACAATTCGGATCACTCGATCGCATTTTGTGCTTCGTCGCGGAATTCATCCATAGACGCACCTGCGCGCGTGAAATACACAGACAGACGGTTGTCGGCTTCATTGATGGTGAAGCCTTCGGTTCCGGATGGTAGTTCACCGAGAAGGCCATCAATCTTCAGTTTCTCGCCGTGTTCGTGGGCAAATGTCCCGCGACAGAAGCGCTCGCTGCATTGCATGTATTCAAGGTTGACGCCCGGCACTTTTGCGACGCTCCCGGCGACTTGGTCCGTGGCCACCGCGGTCGCTTCCATGTCCAGATTTTCAGCCCTCAGGGTTTCGTCCATCCAGCGACCCAGTTCATCCTCCGAGATTTCTTTGGATTCTGGTTTTTCGGCCTCGCGTTCGGAGCCGGCCGCATCCGTATTGTCCTCGCCGCTTACCGACAGGACCGCGTCTGCCGGTTGACCCCTGTCGCCGTTCTCCAGGGAACGGAGCCTCGTATCCAGTTCCGCGAGCCTGTTGTTTAAACGATCATCCCGCAGCCGCTGCTCCTGAGCCCGCGCTTGATTGCTCTGTTGCAATTGCGGCAATGTATCAGCCAGTTGGCCCATTCTATCGAGGATTTGCGGCGGGGAAATTGGCGCAGCCGTTTCTGACCGCGTTGCCAAAAGCGGCTCGTCCGCGGCATGTTCCGGCAGAAAATAAAAGGCGACCAGGGTGGCGATCACCGTTACGGTCACAAAAGCGATGGTTTTCATATTACTCTCCAGGGTTTCTGGGGTATCCCCCGCGCGCACGCGTGGAGACGGCGTTTGCGTGTGCCCGGGCAGGCTTTACCTATTTGGAACGATCCCGGGGGAGGCTGCTGAACGGTCTCCCTCGGGATATTGTTTCCACTGGGCGGAACTGCTGTTCCGTTAATCCAACGAATAGCAGCGTGCAGAGCATATGACATCCGCATCGCTGCTGGCGCCCAGATACGCTCTGAGTTGCCAGACGCTCCCGTCAGCCTCAATCGCGCAATGCGCCTTTTCAGCACCCGTGTCTATGTCGGTAAAACCAACTTTAGTCAGGAAGCAAAGCGAAGTCTCATGCGGCGACAGGTTCTTGGAGCTTGTTCCTTCGGTATTATTCCGAGCTAAGTCCTTCCATACAAATACTTTGTCAATAGCCGCGCCCGCAGGAAAGGCACTTAAAGCCAGGATCGAGAAAAGCAGTCCAGTAATACATCTAGGTATACGGTTTATGTGGTTAACTCCTTTGAAATTAATTGGATTACTCTGCATAGCAGCCTGTTTTGGCGATGCTTTGTTTTTCACGACAATACCTCTGCATTTTGTTGACAGTCCGGTCGCTTGGACCGGACGCATTACTAAAATCACGTTCGTCGCAGCTGTTGCTGCGACTTGGATAAGACTTTAGCC
>JBOHNU010000011.1:0-3008 GCA_050730855.1 Saccharimonadales bacterium (SeqCode)
CACTCCGCCCTTTGACGAAAAGCTGAGGTCAAGCATCAGTCTGATTTTCAGGAATTTATCGCCACCACCCGTTCGGCGGAACGCCCACAAGGGGCTTCCGCCCTACCATATCCGCCTTACGCGCGTTCCCGGCGCACGATTCCGCTTCGCTCCATCCGGGCGTGTATGTTGTCCAACGTATGGGGCCCACTTCGCTCTGCGTTGCCAAAGCGGGATAAATTCCTAAGCCGTCCGCCTCATAGCAGATCAAAATCCATCTGCAGGCCAAGGCGTGTCATCCAAATATTGAAAGTCCAGATCAATGTCCAGATATTCTTTCAGATATCCTTTAAGTGAGCCGAATATTCCGAATCCATTTCCTACGTTTCCGGGCACGCAAAAAGGACAAAACCTTCTGTTGCCAAAAACCACTAGGTTTTTAGGTAGCGTTTGACCCGACGCCCGTGCGGCGTCCACTGCTTTGAAGACTGCTTGCGCCTCAGCATGCGTCCACCATTGGTCTCCGGCCCCAAATTTTTTAGTTGGAGGGAGATAACCAGTCCTTTTAAGCTCATCAACCCAAGCTCTTGCTAGGTCATCGGTTTCACCCAGTAATGTCGCCAATCCTGAGTTCACCCCAAAGTGCTCCTTACCATTGACTACCACCCGTGCTACTGTATGGTGTTCTATGAGTTCCTTTTTCGTAATTAGGCCTCGCGCGACTATGTCGTCTTGGTAAGCAGTAATACGCGCGTAAGCCTCTCGCCACAGGTCTAGCCAACAGTCGTTGTGAACCCATGCGGCTACCCCTCCCTCGCGCTCGGCAACAAAGTAGGTGTGCCAGCCTTCGACCTCGAAGTTGTAGTGGTCGGCTTCCTGCTGTCGGATTTCGTGGTCAACTACGATTAGCGCTTCGCCCTTCGAGCCGAACAGCCGTTCGCCGAACCGGATATCTGCGGCTTGAACCCAGCCACGCCCCTGGACCCAATAGGGATGTTCTAGAGTAGAGACAAGTGTTTGCGTATCGGTGTCTGAATATGAATCTAATACCTCGACATCACGTTCTTCTGCTGCCGTCTTCCTGCCAAAGTCGTGGCTTTCAGTACGACCTGCTGAAGGTCCCTGGAGCTGCGCGTACGTTAGGTGAACCAGACGGTCGGTGTGTCCACGGAACAGGCGTGTGACCCTTTTGTAACCATACTCCCCTGTCTGCTCGTCACGTGACCAGACATAATCACCGACTTGAATATTCTCGATATTTTTAAATCCATTGTCCGTCAGTACTTTTGTCCCAGCAACAAAGCATCCTGATATCTTAAATAGAACTTTTCCATTTTTGCCTATGATCTTGAGCACTTGTATCCCTTTGGGGAGGTAGGGAAGAAGGCTTGCTATAGTTCCTAGACCAACCTGACCCTTCTCGATATCGTTAATGACGAATGCAAAAGTCCCACCGAATCCAGCTAGAGAACCATAGCCAAGGTGAAACGCTGCACTGACTAATTGTCCACCGAGCTTAACCACACGCTGCTGCAATCTTTTCAGGTCATCGGCGTCGATATCCTGTAACCCGTAATTCCATAATTCAGCATGAGTCATTAGAAGTTCAAATAACTTCTGGGCTGCTTCAAGATTGCTTAGACTCTCGTCTATAGAAACATGAACTTTATAGTCACCGTCAACCGATTCTCGCCAAACATCATAGTAGGGTCTAACCCAGCCCCAGAGATCCCATAAATCTTCGATAATCAGTTTTCCTCCTTGAGCCTTCATGGCGTTCCAATACCTAAGCCCCTCCTGCCCGTAGAGCTCCGCGAATATCCTTTCGATTATTTCCTCTCGTGACAATTCGGCTTCCTCGGCATCGGCTTCTTCGGCATTAATCTCTTGTGCATCAACAGGGAATTGGTCGTGAACCGCATATTCCATGTTTTCAATTGCATGTTCTTTCTTTTCGTCGACCTTGGTGAGCGCTGTATAGCCAGCATCATCGGTGGGGGGTAAATCGCCCATTTTTTCGCCGCTAGCATCAAAAAATGGTCCCAATGGATCCGCCTGCTCTTCATCGATTTTTTCGCCTTGCTCCGGGCTCTCGCGGTCTTCTTTTCTACTGAGCAATTCCTCCTCTTCATTAATGCGGTCTTCAACGTAATCGCGTTGTGCGTAAAGGTCTGCGAGTTGTCTTTGCGCTGTTTCTTTCGTTGCTTGTCCCTCATCGGGATCCTCAAGGATTTTTTCCCGCTCCCGGATTTGTTCATGGGTTTCATACAACCAATCTTGATAAAAACCGAGCTCCGAATTGGCTTCATCGATCTGGCTGACGTTGTCCTCTACCTTTTCCGGATCGTCGAGTTTGCCAATAAGCAATTCCCCCCTCCCAAAAACCCCACCGCCCTCGTATACAGTTACTTTCTCGGGCGGAGAAGTCATTACTCCGGACGGAACTCTGGGCGTCAACCAGGTATTACCCAATGGGTCTTTGGTTACCCAGCCAATAAGAAATCCCTCGGGATTGAGCACAGGCTTACCGTCAGCCGGTGGCTCATTTGAAGGGAATTCGATGACAACAGGATCTTCCGCAGCCACCGGGTCTACAAGCGCTACCAGCAATGTGATCATGGCAATAGCCAGAGCTTTGGCGCTGTTTGCGATAGGTTTTCGCCCTCTTCTATCAAGTCGTGCGGTACCCGCATCGGTTCTTAATACGGAAGCGGCGACAATAGAATCGATCGAAATGAACTCGGGTGATGTTTTCATGTTACTAACTCCTAAATAAACTTGGCAGCCACTAGTTGGATGATCAGTCTGAAGCGGCAAATGCCGGGCTTCCGTGTTCGGGCCGTATTTTTCGATCCGACGAGGATCGAAAAACGGCCGCCCCTTCCTCGTAGCGCGTGCGACTGAGCTCATCCACTTAGCGATACGCGGCGACACTCGTCGGCGTAACCGGTACAGCGCAACGCGGGTGCCAGAAATAAAAAGACCCCGAGAGCGTGCCCTAAGTGGCTGCTCTTATGGTGATTTTAATG
>JBOHNU010000012.1:0-2992 GCA_050730855.1 Saccharimonadales bacterium (SeqCode)
GTCTTAGTGCCTTAGCCCAACTTTCTCAACCGAAGGGTCAAGGGACGGGAAAAGTGAATAAAAACAATCTCGGTAATCAAAAGGTCTCCACTACATTTGGGCTCGCCTTCCTCAGTGCACCATATGACCCGCAGCGGTGATTCGGGGTGGAGGCTGCGCCGGCAAGGTGAGGTTCAGTTGTTCTAACAGCAGTTTGTGATCGATGGTGGGCTCGGTGTAACGGCTCAGGATCAAAGTACGCCCATCAGTGGTCGGAAACTGAACATCGAGCATCTGGATAGCGGCAAATTTATCCAACACCGCACGTGGCGTGAGTCCGCCTGCCACCCGGCGCAGCCGCGCCCGCAGCGAGACATGCAGACAGTAGGCAATGAATGCAATAAAAATGTGCGCTTCGATACGATGTTGAAGTTGATGATGGATGGGGCGCAGTGAGAGATCGTCTTTGAGGTTTTTGAAAGCCGCTTCGATCTCGACCAGTTGGATGTAAAATTGCCAGAGCTCAGCCGGCTCTTTGCCGCAGATATTGCTGCGCAGTAAATAGCGCCCCTCGCGCCGGCGCACCGCTCGAAGCTTTTGGCGATTGAGCCGAAACGAGAAGCTTGAGCCGGAGGGCTCAGGCATCTTGATGTCAATCAGCCGCCAGGCAGCCGGATACTGTCCTTTGGCGGCGCCGAGTTTGAGCAGCAGTTTTGGCGTGCTGCCGAATGTCATCTGCTGAAGTTCTTTCAGCCGTTTGACTAACGCGCGGAGTTGGCGCTGGCGCATGGCGCGTTCTTTGTGGATGCGCTCATGACTTTGAGCCAGCACGTAGATCTCTTGTTCCTGCGCCAACAGTTTAACCTGCACTCCTGGCCGCACCGCCTGCCAAGGTAAGCTCAACAAGGGTTGTTCCAGTTTAGTGAGCCTCCCTTTGGGTGTGCCGACCAGATAGTAAACGGGCGGATCGCTCTGGCGCATCTCAGCGAGCACTTCCTCGGTGGGAATGCCGCGGTCCATCACCCAGATGCGCTCTGCCTTTCCGTATTGCGTTTCAATCTTCTGCAAGAACTCCCTCAAGGTCGTCTTATCTGAAGTGTTTCCCGCCAGCACTTCATAGGCGAGGGGAAAGCCCTCGGCGGTAACAATCAAAGCGATCACCACTTGCACGCAGTCCGATCGCTTATCGCGGCTATAGCCGTAGCGCCGCTTATCCTTTGGGTTTTTCGGCGGATCGGATTCGAAATAGGTGCTGGTCAAATCATAGAGCAGCACGTCGAACTTCGCCTGAAACAGATCCTGCCAACGCTGTTTCAGGTGGCTGAACAGCGCTCCTTTATGCTCAATGAGCTTGTCCAGGCAGCGATACAGCGCATTTTTCTCTGCCAGAGAATAGTCCTCACCCAGCAGATCCCCCATCGCGCTACTCTCATACCATAGCCGGTGCAGTCGCCACTCACTGCCCGGATCGATCAACCGATAAGAGACAAGCGTTTGCAAAATATGGCGCCAGCAGGTGCCCTCGCGAGAATCCACCAAACGCTCGGCCCAGAACTGATCGAGTTCAAGTTGCTCGTAGAGATGACACGCCAGCCAACACGCGCCCCATTGCCGCGGCCGGTGCAATTCCATCCGATCCAGCCGCACCTGTACGCCGTAGCCTCTGGCATATTCGGGCAGTTCCCTTTGGGCAGGAAATAATGCCAGCTGCGTGCGTTGTTGACTTTGCTCATCGAACGCTTCGATGACGCGGCACCATGACTCCCGCTGACTGTCGTTGATCTCACCCAGATACAAGACCTGGCGCTGCACCACCTTGCCCCCGCCACAGCGCTTACTCTCTACGATGTTCCAATAGCAATGCTCTTTGCCGTCTTTGATGCGCCGATTGCATCTCAGATACATGGTGGCCATGCATTGTACGCAAAAACTGGCGCTTGAAAAGATACTTGGTCTACACTACAGAGGATTTGAAATTCTCAATGTTGTATTTACGCAGGGTTGCGAGGTCTCGACTTCCAAAAATTCGCATTTTTTGACGCGAGTTGAGAAAGTTCGGCTAACCTTCAGGTAACTGCTTGATCTCATTAGGATCAGGCTGCTGGCATCCAGGTTGCTCCACTATCTATCGGCGAAAGGGCCGCTGGTGAGTGGCAACCGGTGATTTCATGGAACTATTGGTAATCCCTGTGTCTATCGTCATAAGCTCAGCGTTGACGTGGCTCATCGCGGAGCGGAGAGGAAACCACGGCAGATTCAATTGTCCCCATTGCTGCAAGGAGTTTGTAAAGCGGGTTAGCCGAAAAGGAAATGGCGAGCGGTTCGCAAGTCTATTCTACGTGTATCCCTTCAAGTGCCAGCTTTGCGGCCATCGCTTTAAACGTCTTCAATGGGGCGTCAGGTACATAAAAGTTGACAAGGACCGGAGAGGGTACGATCGCCTGTCGGTGCGTTTCCCAGCATGGGCGTCGGGAGACCATATTGACGCCAAAGCAACAGTCACGGATATCTCCATCGGCGGATGCACCTTGAACTCGGATGCTCGGCTCGTCCCGGGAAACATTCTGAGTCTGGGGCTGCAGATTTCAAACGAGGATCTTCCGGTGATAGTGGAAGCGGCCGTGGTTCGCAATGTGCGCATGAACAATGCAGGCATCGAGTTTCTTAAACTTCAAGAGAACGATAGAGACCAACTGCGGATCTTCATCCGTAGTTTCCTGCTCGGCCGTCAAGAACGTGTATCCATGGGCAATGGCATTTCTCTGGATCGGGCGCCCTCTTGGTCGAGAATGCCCCGCGAGGTCGAAAGCCGGTAAATTGTCAAATCGTGCGGGCTTAAGCCTCCTAACCAAGCGGCTCGATCAGCAGATCGTGGACAGTCGCCAGCAGCACATTGGGTTCAATAGGCTTCCCGATAAACTCTGCCGTTTCCTGCAAAATTGCCTTTCCTGAGTCCCTGGAGAGATAGGCTGTGATGAGTATGAGGGGTGTCCCTGGCGACATGGAATGAACC
>JBOHNU010000013.1:0-2884 GCA_050730855.1 Saccharimonadales bacterium (SeqCode)
ACCCGGACGAGGATAATTCGGTTTTCCCATGGGGATTGTCAGCTGGATGTAAAACGGCCGCGACAGAGCCGGAGCTCGAACCTCTTCGGAGAGAACGAGTTAAAGATAGCCGAGGCCCTGACACAGTTAGGGATTTCTTCCCTCACCGTTGTAGTCAACTTTGCTTGGGGAAGATCTGAACGTTACGCAATAGCAGCCGCTGCTGGCCTCGGAACCGATTGACGGAGAGTTCGATGCAGTCCGCTTCTGCTCCACACATCTCGAAAGCGTTCAGCTGTAGTTCATTACCATCAGCGCTTTTTTGCCATGTTACGCGATCGCCAACGCGCAACCGCAAGCAGTACGCCTCTGCGAGATTGCCGGGGCTAACCCACTGCACGACCACCCGATCGATCGAACGCCGTCTACGCAAATTAACCGAGAACGATTGCGGCATCGCCTGTCCCTTGTTTGCAGCTACATAGGTATCTGGCCGATGGTCGAACGCGCATTCGATGCCGTGCTCTCTATAGAAATTTAGTTGAGTTTCTAGCATTCGGCGCGAAATTTTGAGCGGGACATTGTCGCCTCTTGGTTCACGCCGAATGCCGATAATAGATTGGATACGGTGAGTTATAGCTTCCGGTAAAGACCGCGGTTTCGCCGCAGCGCTCTCGATGTAACAGCGGACCGGCGACATAGTGATCGCACCCTGATCTAACACCCGGGACAACGCGCTATCGAGTACATCGTTATTTTGCCGAAGGCGATTCGGCGCGATGTGCACAGCATGTTGTTGCAATACATTATCCACCATTTCGGCAAAACGCTTATAAGTGTACCGGCCAGACTCGACGACTTCGCGATAAGCACGCTGCGTGAGTTCCTCAAGATAGGGCAGGTCGGCCAGCGTGTTTAAGACTGAATCGATATTACTGAAATCCTTTCGCAACGGAATAAAATGCCTCTCCGGTTCTAGGACCTCTGAGTATTTCCCTTCGAATAAAACCAAGGCAGTACGCATAGCGATAGCTTCAAAGACTTTTGGAGAGATCTGGTTCATCAAGCCGGGGCGTTCGTACTCGCGCAGGTATTTCTCGTTTACCTGCTCATAGGAAAAGCCGGGATCGTTTTTGATTTCGGTTAGGATACTCTCCCTGATGGAGCCGTCGTCGTCGAATACGTTAGATCCGCTCTCCGTTCCAAGCGTTGCGCGGCAGCTGCCCAAGAACTCATACCACTTGCGCCCGTATATGCGCTGGTGCTCCTCCCACGCGATGTCGACCGGGATCCGGCGCGCTTCGCAGATTGCTTTCATTTTTTGCCCAATCCAGACCTTTTCCTGACCGAGCGTGCCGTACCAATAGGGGAGGGGACGCCCGCGATACCCGATCACGATGCGTCGCTTTTTTATGGCAACAGGCTCAGGTAATTGATCAAATGCCAACGGCACATATCCGCTGAGATTAGAAACAAAGGTAACTCCCGCGAAACGCTTCGAGGGGTAGATTAGCTCTCGGTGCCGGTGCGGGACACACGTGAATACCACATTGATTCTCAGCCGCTCAATCCAACGCCTGGCCCTCTCGGTATAGTCATACTCGTCTTGAATAAACAAGACTTTCAGCCCCGAGTACGCGGTGAGAGCATTAGCGAAACTTTCCGATAGGAGATTGTATGCTACTCTTACCGAGTAGTGGATAACTACACAATCAAAGATGGCGAGATCGACCGGACATGCGCGAATTTGATCTGCGTGAGCAAAGCACGTCTCAGCCGACGAAAACATACGAAAACATTGGAGATGCTCAAATACAGTGTTCACGTAGGTCTGACTAGACTCGTAGAGGAAGAGAAGCCTCATTTTGCTTACCACGCAGCTATTCGATACATGCCCGCTCACTGTTCGGTATTAACTTATATACTCTGCGAACGGATCTATTTGGTGAGCCGGGTATACAGGTCTAAACCCAGAGCTTTGCCAAGTAGCGGAAGGAGCCTCTCTCTAGGGTATTTCTTGAACGGGGCTTCCTGGTCTGCATTTTCTTTCGTGATATTAATGCGCGAGAATTTTCGCGACAAGCGTTTGAAAGATCGAGCGGACACGAAAACTGTTTCCGGTGCGGCGCCGCTTGTCCCTAAATCGTATGCAGCTCGCTCGCGGAGCGAAGCCTGGCTCGGCGCTCCAATCTTTAGGTAATCCCACGCTAGGTAACTTAAGGTCTCTTTGGGGTTGTTCCACCATCTGCGATACGAATAAGCGTTGTACGTCATTACGACTGCCCAGCCGCCAGGTCGGAGAACCCGATGAATTTCGTCAAGTGCTTGCTGTATATTACCGGTGTGATGGAGGCATCCGATCGTCACGACCCCGTCAAACGTATTATCCTGAAATGGCGCTTCTAGAATGTTCCCTTGGCGTGCTTCCCCCGGAAGCCTCAGCTGCTCCAAGCGATGGTTGACCATTTCGACGGGGCCCGGCGCAATGTCCAAACCGGTGTAAAGGGCGCCGGATTCCGCGAGTTTTTGTGAAACGGTGCCGTATCCCAACCCGACTTCAAGAATTTTTTGTCCCCTTACTTGGTCGAACGGGATATGGTCGCGTAGGTAAGGATAAAACCCAAAATAGAAATCATCGAACTTCTTAAGAGAGCTTGACGAGGAGTCTATGATACCTAAGGATCGGGCGAGTTGCGTCCCGCAGAGCTCGTTCCAAAAATCTATATTTCTCGCGTCAATATCAGCTTGTTGTACCTGGCTCATAGACACTCCGTTTGATGTGGTTCTGCAAAACTGATGAATCTATTGCACCATAGAAATCATCGTGCTCTCGCGCCGTTGCAAGGAGTCCGAACCGGCCAGCCGGCCTGCAACCCCGCAATTAGTTTCGCGACCACGGCTTGTC
>JBOHNU010000014.1:0-2641 GCA_050730855.1 Saccharimonadales bacterium (SeqCode)
TTCCTGAGTCAGCCGCCTTACCCGCCAACCCTCATAAGCCTCTTCAAATCTCATTCTCCGGGTCTCCTGTAGCCACTCTGTCCGCCTCATCTCGGTCACCTCCTCGGCAACCAGTGAAACCGGACAGATCATGAACTACTACCCCGGACAGTTTACGTGCTCTCTACACACGAGGACCGGTATGCTTGACAGCTCACGAGCCCAGCAGTACTATGCCTCTTGATAAAAAAGCGCGTTTCAAATCACTATTCACCACCGGCGAGAACTTCCGGGCACGCGGGTGGGCTTGGAGGAAAACATCGTCCGAGCCTATATCCGCAACCAAGAGGAAGAGGACGAGCGGTACGAGCAGATGAAGCTTGGAATGTAGAGCCGCCGCCTTGGGCGGCTCATGCCGTATGGCGCCTTTGAGGGCGCTCACCCAATAAGCCCCCGGCTTTACGGGGAGGTGATTTAGCTTAATGAGAGTCTGAGAAAATAAGTATCTAACAGATGGAATCCAAAACACAGAACAGAAGAAGCAAGCGAGAAAGGAGCAAACCAATGCCGTCATTGCACGTTGCCGAAAAAACAGAGTTGTGGGAACTCGAGGGCGACCTTTCATCGGTGGCCTGTCACGCTGCGATTGAATTGGATAATCTCCTCTTAGGGAGAGCCACCGACCTGAAAGAGGTTCAGCGCCTCATACGCACGATTGCAGACGTCATTCCGAGCGTTCAAGAACCATCGTCGATAGCACCAATGCTGAAAAACGCAAAAACAGTCGTTCTAATAAAGCGTGCCCTGCACGACTCCCACCCAGGCACGTCAGTTACTAAGGTTGATGAGCTCGTAACACACGCCAAGCAGATTGCTGAATCCTTGAATCAGCTGGTCATAAACCCAAAAGCGTTTACCGAAATACAGTCTGACGAACTTCACCGTATGCGTTCGTTCTGTGTGGCGCTCTCTAAGCACGCGCTTGGATCCGAACGTTCACGTTATCAAACCAAGCCAGAACATCCTTTCCGTAGATAATCTGTGGTGTTATCTCTGGATTTCGCTCGGAGCCGACTGCTCGCGTTTCTGGACGAAGCTGAGCGATTAATCGAAGCCGAGTTCCCCTATTCCTATTCAGAAGAAGCACTGAATAGGATCCGCCAACTATTTGAGCGCAAACTCAAGCTATTAGAACAACTTGACGAACAGAGTAACCCGGCTACTGTGCAGCAAGAATGTGCACTCACGCTTCGTGACCTGTTCAATTACGTGCCACTCGTCGGTTTCATTCTGCCGCTCGACAAACGTTCGGAACGCATTCGAGGTGTTTGGACCGCTTCTTCGCCTCGCACGCAATGTTCTCGAGTCACAACTTGCGATGGATCAGCGAAAGACCCGGCTGGTTCTTTCCTCGGAGTGGGATTATTCGCCGTTCATCTATCCTATAATCCCTGCTCTGCCCGGCTTTGTAATGATCGGCTTACCAGCACCGGAATCGGCAAACCCCCTCTTATTTCCGTTGGCCGGGCACGAGTTAGGTCATTCTGTCTGGGCGAAGCTCGATCTGTCCGATTCTCTCAAGTTCAAAGTTACGGAAGAGGTGATCTCGGTTATTATACAGCGGTGGAGTGACTACCAAAAAGTTTTTCCATATCTGCAAATCGAAAAGAGCGACCTAGACAGGGATATGTTCGCTTACGAATCATGGGAGCAAGCTGTACCTTGGGCACTCGGACAAGCTGAGGAAAGCTTCTGCGATTTTGTCGGTCTCCGCATTTTCGGTAGGTCTTTCTTAGACGCTTTCGCGTATTTGCTATCACCAACAACGGGGTCACGCTCCCCGATCTATCCCAGTATGCACAAACGCGTCGTCAATCTGATCACGGCCGCAAACGACTATGGTGTTATCTTTGCCTCTGACTACGAGAAAATGTTTACGGATGATACCCTGATTGGTTTCACCAGGGGCGATGAGTTTCGTATAGCCGTTGCCGACGAAGTGTTGGACAGGTTGGTACCGTACTTGATCAGGACAGCGAGTACGAACATCCGTGATAGTGGAATCGAATTTCCATCAGAATATGAGATCGCACGAATCTGCGAGCGTTTCAAGCGAGTGGTGCCCGCCGAGCGCTGTAAGAGCCTTGCCGATATCCTTAGGCAGCGTAAAGAAACAAAGGTATCAACTTAGCTTCTTAGTGGCGGTCGGCTGAGTAGCCGTCGGCCTGATGACATAGTTCCATTCGCCATGAAACTTGTTGGGCGTAAGATTGATACGCTTCATTTGCTCGTTGGTGACTTTGCGACCGGTTGGATATTTTCGGCGATCCAATCGGCATGTCACTTTGAGTCCTTTCGCTGTCGTCGTCTTAGCAATGAGTTTGACGACGGTTTCGTAGTCACGAAGCGGTTCTCCGCGCCAATTCGAGGAGATGAAGGAAAAGAGGCGGTGTTCAATCTTGTTCCATTTGCTGGTCCCGGGTGGACAATGACAGACCGAAATGGGAAGGCCTGTTTCATCCGCGAAGCTCTGCAACTCCAGCTTCCAAAGGCGCAACCGCCAGTCATTGCTTCCGCCTCCGTCCGCGGTGATCAGTATCGTTGCGGCATCCGCATGGAGCTGTTTTCCCTCATGGTGCCACCACCCCCGGATGGAGGCCAC
>JBOHNU010000015.1:0-2593 GCA_050730855.1 Saccharimonadales bacterium (SeqCode)
GAGTTGTATTTGGGAGTCACCGGCACGCAAGCCGGCGTTGCGCATTTCGCGCACCTGGGCGGTATGGTCGGCGGGGGTATCGTCTTGTACCGGTGGTATCAGCCAGGCGGGCGACGCTAGTCGCGAAAATTATTGAACTGCAAGGGCAGGTCGAGTTTCGCCTTGCGCAGAAACGCGATTGCTTCTTGTAAATCGTCGCGTTGCTTGCCCGTAACGCGCACCTTCTCGCCTTGGATCTGAGTTTGGACCTTGAGCTTGGCCTCTTTGAGAAGCTTGGACACCTTCTTCCCCGTCTCGGTATCGATGCCGTGGCGTAGGATCACCAACTGTTTCGCCGCGGCAAGGTTTACTTCCGGATCCTTGACTTCGAGGCAGGCAATATCGATGCCGCGCTTGGTGATTTTCAGTTTCAAAATTTCGAGCATTTGTTTGAGCTGAAAATCCGACTCCGCGGTTACGGTCACCGTCGTGTCCTCGAGCTCATAGGCTCGCTTGATCCACGGCATTGGTGAGTTCGTGACCATCGATTTCGGACACCACGTCGAAAGAGGGCATATCAGATTTCCGTTAGTAGTTGCTCGACGCTCGTGGTAAATTCTGTCCTGCGTGAATATCGGGGTCAAGTCGCGAAATATAATAAACTGATATTTCATGACCAGACCCCATGTTGCTTTCGCGGTCATGAGATAGCAGAGCCCATGAGCAAGTTGATGCGCTGGCCAATACTTTCACTCAGTATTACGCTTTTTCTAGGCTGCGCCCCAGATCCAAATGAAAATCTTGATGCCCCTCGCGCGTTCTTCGGCAAGCAAAAAATTGGCACATCGCCAGACTATGGCATCGTTAAATTCGGCAACATTAAAGACCATGTCATTACGGTTCACGGTTTTACCGATGATCTTGCTTCTTGTCAGCAAATCGTGCGGGCCCTAAACAAAGATGCCTGTAAAGAAATCACCGATGCCTCTGCTTGCCTAGACCCTGACTCGTGCCAGCCCCTCAACCACTGACCGCTAACCCGGCGCTGTACAGGAACGCCGCAAAAAGCGGGGCACTCCTAAGCGGGGCAACGGCATAGCAATGGCGCCGATTGTGGAATCATTCGGGTGGCCGCATTTCGCTTTCCTATTTGCGCTGGTTTTCGTGCTGCTTTTCCGTGCCCAAATTGCCGGGCTACTTTCCCGCATTACTTCAATAGACAAAAGCGGGATAAAGGCTCAGGCGGCTCCGGAGGCCCAACGTGAAGAGAAAAAGAAAGAGGCCGTACAAGAACTTCTACTCGCGATCGGTAACTCAATTGTCCTTCAAGAGATCGAGAGTCGGATAAAGCAAGACTTAGATTCCCGAGACATGGAAACCGGTGGAGATACGGCCAAGGTATTGATAAAGCATCTCGCGGCAACAAAGCTCCTTCTTGAGTTCGAGCAAATACACAACCTCATTTTTGGAAGTCAGCTATTCCTGCTAAAGAAGCTCAACGAGGTCGCCGGGCAGGGCAAATCCGACGACGTTGTCACCGCCCACTTCGAAAACGTTAAGGCGCTCTTTCCGGACGCTTTCAGTGATTGGACTCTAGAGCAATACTTATCATTTCTGCACGCGCGGTTGCTAATACTATATACGGATGGTGTTTACCACATTACAAACTTGGGTGTTGAATATCTCACTTGGATGGTAAGAAATGGACGGCGCGAAGATAACCCGTTATAGCCCCGCTAGCCTTTCGCTCAAGCCGACGCCCGGGATTGGTGGGTATTCTTCCAAGCATCCGTGGCCGGGCGCGGCTTATCTTTCATGTTAGGTTGCAGAACCACGTGGGAGTACGTATGCGCTCGCTGTTGCTCGTAGCGTCTCTACTTGGAGTCTTGTCCACAGCGGTCGCGGGGCCAGTTGAAGGAGATCTGTTCGGGTATCGGCTGGGCGGGAAGTACCCCGTTGGAGCCGAAACGATAGGCTACTTCATGGACTTTATGGGTTCGATGGTAATCATGGCAGAGAAGCCAGAAATGCCGCCTGACTTTGAACGTTTGGAACTGATCACAACGCCGAAGACATTCACGATCGCAAACATCTATGCCGTTGCAGAGTTTGCCGATGGAGAGAAGGCAAAAGCATTCACTTCGCGCTACGCTGATCTATTGGAAACTCTGCACGGTTCAAAGTGTTCGCCCCTTAAGGCGTACCTCGAAGAAGCGCTCAAACTCCTCTGCGGCGGCAGTTACGAATTGACAGTGCATCGGTTTAAGCCCGACAAGCCAACAGAGAAGCACAAGGTCCACGTTGCCTTGAAGTTCGACAACGACAGTAAGGCCGGAAAACGCATCGTCGCGCAGTTCGGGAGCGAACTGAAGCAGCTTGAGAACGAGGGCAAAAAGCAGCGGCTGGAGAAGGCGCTCAAAGAGCAGAAGTTGAAGGGAATGCAATGAGGAAACAAAGGGGTCGAGTCTCGAAATATAATAAACTAACTACTTCAAGACGGGACCCCATCCAAGGGTGTTATCCAATTCCGCCGTTAATACCGATCACCTGGCCGGAAATATAGCTTGCGTGCTCCGAAGCCAGAAACGCGATCAAGTGGGCCACCTCTTGGGGT
>JBOHNU010000016.1:0-2346 GCA_050730855.1 Saccharimonadales bacterium (SeqCode)
ATCCTTACTAACTTCGCCAATCCAGTGGTACGGACGTCAACTATGGATGAATACCGCGCGGACAACCAGGAAAGGTTTACCCTAGACACTCGAATTGACGATAGGGCCCATATATAAATCAAGAATCGTTGCCGCATGCAAGCGAAAAAAATGATCAGTTTTTCTTAATTGGAGTTTCGAATTTAGAATAAGTTCCCGATATCAACCTTTTTAATTCTTGACACCTTTCAAAACTCTGACCTATTTAAGGCGCTCGGGCGCGATCAAGGCGGGCTTTTTCGCTAACCCGACTTTCTCAACCCGAGCAAGGATTCTGAATTTTTGGGAGGAGCAGAGCGGTCAAGTGCTTGTAAATACAACAAGTGCAAGTTTCAAAGTGGCTGTAGTGTAGACCAAGTATCTTTTCAATTGGCGGATTTTGCGTAAAATGCATCGCCATCATGTACCTGAGATGCAACCGGCGGATCAAAGACGGCAAGGAGCATTGCTACTGGAATATCGTGGAGAGCAAGCGTTGCAGTGGTGGGAGGGTCGTGCAGCGCCAGGTGTTGTATCTAGGCGAGATCAACGACGGGCAACGCGAGGCATGGTGTCGGGTGATCGAGGCCTTCGATGAAAAGACCCAGCAACACACCCAGCTGGCGTTATTTCCCGCGCAACGGCCGCTGCCCGAGTACGCCCGAGGTTATGCCGTTCAGGTACGGCTTGAAGCAATGGAGCTACACCGGCCGCGGCAATGGGGAGGGTGCTGGCTGGCCTGCCATCTGTATGAGGAACTTGAACTCGATCAGTTCTGGAAAGCCCGCCTGAGCGATTCTCGCGAGGGCACGTGTTGGCACCATATCCTGCAAACGCTTGTCTGCTATCGGCTGATCGATCCTGGCAGCGAGTGGCGACTACACCGGCTGTGGTTTGAAAAAAGCGCGATGGGGGATCTGCTGGGGCAAGATTATGCACTGGTAGAGAAAAATGCTTTGTATCGCTGCCTGGACAAGGTGGCGGAGCACAAAAGAGCGCTGTTCGATCATCTCACAAACCGGTGGCAAGATCTTTTTAGAGCCAAGTTTGATGTGCTGCTCTACGATTTGACCAGCACCTACTTCGAGTCCGATCCGCCAACCGATGAAAAGGATAAGCGCCGTTACGGTTACAGCCGCGACAAGCGCAGTGACTGCGTGCAGGTGGTCATCGCGCTGATCGTCACTCCCGAGGGTTTTCCGCTTGCCTACGAAGTGCTGGCGGGCAACACCGCCGACAACACCACGCTACGAGAGTTTTTGCACAAGATCGAAGCGCAATACGGCAAGGCCCAGCGCATTTGGGTGATGGACCGAGGCATTCCCACCGAGGTGGTGCTAAAGGAAATGCGCCAGAGCGATCCACCCGTCTACTACTTGGTCGGCACACCCAAAGGGAGGCTCACCCAACTGGAGCAAAAACTCTTAAGCCTGCCCTGGCAATCTGTGCGCCCGGGCGTCGAAGTGAAACTGTTAACCCAAGAGCAAGAACTCTATGTGTTGGCCCAGAGTCATGATCGGATCAACAAAGAGCGCGCCATGCGCCGTCGCCAACTCGGCGCACTGGTCAAACGGCTAAAGCAACTGCAGCAGATGAAATTGCGCAGCACACAAAAACTGTTGCTCAAACTGGGCGCCGCCAAAGGACGCTATCCGGCCGCCTGGCGGCTCATCGACATCGAGATGCCCGAGCCACCCGCCTCTCGTTTTACCTTTCGGCTCAATCGGCACAAGCTCAGAACCGTGCGCCGCCGCGAGGGCCGCTATTTACTGCGTACCAACCTGTGCGGCAAACAGCCCGGCGAGCTCTGGCAATTCTACATCCAACTGGTCGAGATCGAGGCAGCATTCAAAAATCTCAAAGACGATCTTAAACTGCGCCCGATTCACCACCAGCTCCAAAATCGCATCGAAGCGCATATCTTTGTCGCGTTCATCGCCTATTGCCTGCACGTCACCCTGCGGGCGTGGCTCAAACCGTTGGCGGGCGGGCTAACTCCTCGTGCCGTGCTGGATAAGTTTGCTGCCATGCAGATGCTCGATGTTCAGTTTCCCACCACCGACGGCCGCACCTTGATCCTGAGCCGTTATACCGAGCCGAACACCGACCATAAGATCCTATTGGAACAACTTCATCTCACCCTGCCGCCGCAACCCCCGCCACGAATCACCGACGCCGGCCAGATGCTACACTAAGGCTAGCAACCGAAATGTAGTGGAGACCTTTTGATTACGAAGCTTGTTTTTATTGAGTTTTCTAATCCCTTACCCCTCCGGTTGAGAAAGTCGGGCTAAGGCTGTCTTGGATAAAGTATAAACAGTGTGAGAC
>JBOHNU010000017.1:0-2328 GCA_050730855.1 Saccharimonadales bacterium (SeqCode)
GAATGCTACCAACGCGCCTTGCACAAAGGGATAAGCCTGGTCCAAGGTGTAGGGCGCGCCAAAAGGTAAACCCATCATCAAGTAGGCGAAATGCATATCCAATATTGCGCCATCTCCCAGATAGGCGGGAATGTCCCATTTCGCTTTGCCCAATACAATGTAGACCTTGATGATACCTGCCGATCGCATTTTTTCGAGCAGATAATGACAGACCACTTTCGGACGCACACTCTCACCTTCGTCCAAGGCCCGGAAGCCCACGGGATATAACTCTTTGCTGCAAGGTAATGGGGCCAGCCGCGTTGCTTTCCCGCCTGCCGGGAGCAACCCAATGACTTCCCGACAAAGTGCTCGGTCCCGGTTCGAGTTAGCCATGGTTTTCAGGAGTCCGTGCGTATTCGACGAGCTTGTCACTTAGTATTAGTTAAGGCTAAGGGTTTTACTACAGGACCGATGTATCCCTAGTGGAGGGACGGCGCCGAAGCTCTCCGCCTTTGCCATGGCCATGCGTCTGTTGGCAGGGTTCGGCGTCCTGGCGGCAGAGTGGCAAGAGATGCTGATATTCCTCGCGGTGCTATCCACGGCTATGGCGAACATCGTCGCTATTGCTCAGAGCAACATCAAGCGCGTGTTGGCCTACACGACGATCGTGCACATGAAATTCTTGTCGCTGGGGTTGCTCGTAGGTACGAAGTCCGGTTACGGATCGATCCTATCCTCAGTTGAGGTTGCGAAATACGGGTTTAACAGGGCGGCTTGCAAGGTATCTATCTATGCCCTCGTCCATAGCCTTGCGGTAAACCGCCAGCGCCTCCGCCACCGCTCCGGTCGTGTAATCAACATCTGCATCGGAGTGTGAAAAGCCTACCACCAGCGACGGCATTAACAATCCACGCTTGATTGTTTCTTGCAAGAAGAGCGTACGAAACGGTTGCGACGGTTGCTTTTTTTCGTCCTTCGTTGCGTAAATGAGGTTGCAGGGTTTACCAAGCACTTGAAAATGTTCGTTAAGGCGATTGTCATCAATCGCTTTTTGTATCCCCTTCGCCAGCCGCTCGCCTTGACGGTAAAGGCGTCCAATAACCTGCTGCTCTCGATAGAATTTCATCACAGCGATGGCGGCCGCAAGGCAATGGCTCTCGGCGCCGTGGGTTGTCGAGAGAAGAAACACTCTATCCTTGCTATGCTGCAGGCCCCCCAGCTCCATAATCTCTTTGCGACCCAGCAGGGCGGATATGGAAAAGCCGTTTCCCAAAGCTTTGCCAAAAGTTGAGAGATCAGGCACCACTCCATAATATTTTTGCGCCCCATTGAGATGCCAGCGAAATCCGGTAATCATCTCATCGAAAATCAACACAGCGCCATTTTCGCTGCACAATCGTCGTAGCTCGTGCAGAAATCGATCCTTGGGTTCAAGGTGAGTTGCAGGCTCGAGGATGAGAGCAGCAATTCTGCGAGGATGGGCGTCAAAAAGTGCGTTGACGCTGCTTACGTTGTTGTATTGGAATTTGACGGTAAGCGCGCGGATCGCTTGCGGAATTCCCGCCGCCATTGGAGTGCTTCCGATGAACCAATCATCGGTCGAAAAGAAGGCATGGTCGGCGCATACTGCGACCATATCTCTGCCGGTGTAGGCGCGCGCGAGCTTAACTGCGGCGGTAGTGACATCGGAACCATTCTTCGCAAACTTCACCATTTCCGCGCCTTCGATCAAGCTGAGCAGTGCTTCAGCGCACTCGAGCTCAAGGAGGGCTGGCCGGATGAAATTGGCGCCAAGAAGCATCTGCTGGCGGGCAGCCTCAACGATCTCCGGCTGAGCATGTCCGAGAGTGATGGCACGCAGGCCCATCCCATACTCGATAAACTCGTTGCCGTCGGCGTCCCAAACCCGGCAGCCCTGGCCCTTTACCAGATAAGGAGCACAATGCTCTGGATACTGGTCATCGCCCTTGGCGTAAGTGTGCCCACCCCCCGGAATCAGCGAATGGAATTTTTGACGCAATTTGTTGGATTTGGCGAAGTCCATTTATCCGCTCAATCCGTATGCTGGAACAACAAATCTCCCCGGCTCTCGGTTCCGTCAGTATAAAGAGCCAAAACCTCCTCGGCAATGTGCGAGAAATCTGTCCCGCGCAGATAATCCCTCATGGTAGTGCCCGTACAAGCCTCATCCCCCTGCAGTGCATTTGTTCCTGAGAACATAATAAGTCCGCCTACCGTCGGGAAGCCGCGATGAAATTTCCTCTAGCCGCGGCCCTCGAAGTGGCCGAGCCCGACTTCCTCCGCGCTCGTTCATGGCAAGCTCAGGGTCTTTGCGCTCGGTTCCCG
>JBOHNU010000018.1:0-2250 GCA_050730855.1 Saccharimonadales bacterium (SeqCode)
CTTCACCCATCAGCGCATCCGCTTCTACGCCATGCGGCGCCGCGACCCCCATCACCAGCCATTGCTTCGCGAGGTACCTTACCTGCGTCCCAACAAACCATTCCAGGGATAACCAGGAGTGTTCAACCAACGCTGAAACTTTGTCACGTCGATGTCAAACAAGTGTTCAACTAACGCTGAAACTTGCCCCTTAAGCTCTTATAGCGTTGTGCTAGTCCTTTCTCCCAAGCACCGATGTCAAGATCACGATTATTAGATTGTCCCGTGGCAGGACGGAAAATAAGGGTCTTGAAAGTACCACTGGATACACAATCTGACCTAAGATTTCCAGGTGGTGGACATACTATACACGATAAGAAAAACTTACTAGTTCGCCGCCAGTTTCCTTCTACGTTTGGTGCACCGAATAGTCCTGAATCATCGGTGACGGTTCCGTCACCAACAACAGCAATAATGTTTTGGCCGCAACCAAGATCGATCCTAAGTTCATGCGCAAAGCTCACATGATCATCAAGGATGCCAGGGCTTCCACGCGGCTCGACCGTGCCATGAAGGGTAACCGTTTCCTGAGGATGAGGATGCCATTCACCAGATAAAGTGTTGCCCTCATGACAGACCCCTACTTGTATAGCGATCCCTGATCCGATAATAATAGGGCCTTCGGTATTAGTAGTTTCACACCTACATACGTCTGTGTCTGTAATCTTATCGCAGTCTACATTCGTGCACATATCACTTGAAGCTGTTGTTGTCAACACGACCCAGTCTCCAGAGAGCGGCCCCGAGCAGTGCGGCGGTGGTGGTGGTGGTGGCGCTGGCGGGGGCGGTGGTGGTGCCGTACAGGGGTGGTTAACGCTGGAAAAGGCAAGCTCCCGAATTACAAGGGAATCATCCAAACAATTATGTAACTCTCCCTTTCTAAGGTTGCGGCGCTTCTTCTCCTTAAACTCTTCGCGCACTGCCATTAGGAGTCGTCTTTCTTCTTCCGTTCGATTCTTACGGCGGAGGTGAAAATTTCCGACTACAGGCGTCTCCTGGGGGTTATCAATCACAACATCTTGATCTCCGACAAGATGGGGACGGCCATCCCATGTCTGTCGCACAATAAAAATTGTCTTGACATTGGCAGGAACACGGGGATGTCCCTTTTTCCCTGGGATGTCCTGCACCGGGCGGATACTTGTAGGATATCCGAGCTTGATAGGGTCAATCATGATCATGCTATCAATATTGATCGCATCAGTCGGATCCCCGTCTTGGTTTGGGTCCGCTAAGGCAGCGTAAATAATTAAAGGTTGCAACTTTCATGGCGAATGGAACTATGTTGTCAGGCCGACAGCTACCAAGCCGAACCCTACTAAGAAGATAAGGTGATACCTTTATTTATTTACGTCGCCTAAGTCCTGTGCGACCCTAAGGGCAAGGGTGCATCCCCAGCTATGGCAAATAATATGAATCTTCCGATCACGATTGGCAGCAGCAGCGTCCTTAATAGCCCTCCGCGCATGTTGCAATCTTTTCCTAGCTTCCTGCTCCTGCTCTTTAACCTTAAAAAAGTCACGTATCGCATCAAGACCTTGGGTGATTACGTTTCTCCCTAACATTCTCAGGCGTATCGGCAGTACGTTTCTTCCTTGGTCCTGACAATCGTCGGCTAGCTTTAAGACGCCTCCTTCTATATCCGGGTTAAAACCGGAGATTGCGATAGCGAGTCGGATTGATCCTGCGCTTCTGCCAATATAGGAGGGATAAGGATTGAGAGGGACGCACAGATAGCTCTGACTGCGATAAAAGCCGCGTGTTTGCCGTGTTTCATTGGCTACGACCATCCGTCATTTGCATAGGTTCTGAGTATAATTGCGCGTGGAGCGCGCAAGCCGGTTGTGGCTACCGTACCATTGAATTTTGTAGTCCAACATGCGTCAAAAACTTACTCCTTGTCAGGCTGGTATCATTAGCCGTACAAGCGCGGCAGAGATGCTGGTCATCGCCACGACCGAGCCAATGATGAGGCCGGCCATCCATTTGATGAGGTCTGCTCTGAGCTCAGCGATGTCGGTCTTGGCCGCCAACTGATTCAAGTCGTCCCGGCTCAATACGCTGGCGGCCCGCTCGTTTAGCCAGACGGATCTTCCCCTGGCGAAAATCAATAAGCCACTGGAAGCTAAGGAGAAGTTATAACATAGGGCGATAGGTGTAGTCATGTATATGCGTATATCGTATTTGACATGTATATGTTGTTCTGCTAAC
>JBOHNU010000019.1:0-2150 GCA_050730855.1 Saccharimonadales bacterium (SeqCode)
GTCCACCGGAGTCCAAGACGATGCTGCTGGAAGCCGGCACGCGGTTGCCACCTCCTAGCTCACAAACCCAGCATGGCGTGAGGCTTCGCATTGCGGCGGATCAAGTCGACGTCTGGCGCGCGTCGCTTGCCGCTTTGCCCGATCTGCAAGCCGTGCTCTCCCCCGATGAATTGGACCGCGCGGCGCGTTTTCGTTTTGAACAAGACAGCAGACATTTCATCGCAGCTCGCGGCTGGCTGCGAACCGTGCTCGCACGCTACCTCGACACCTCGCCCGCCGATCTCCGCTTCGATTATGGCGCGCGCGGCAAACCCGTGCTTTCCGCAGGCTGTGATCTTCGCTTCAATCTTTCGCACTCGCATGATCTCGCCTTGCTTGCCGTGACCGAAAAACGTGAGCTCGGCATCGATGTCGAATTCATTAAAGAATCAATCGTAGGTCCGGAAATCGGAGAGTGTTTCTTTTCTGCCGCCGAAATCGCCGAGCTCCGCGCTCTGCCTCGGGAACAGCAGCGCGCGGCATTCTTTGCCGGCTGGACGCGCAAGGAATCCTATATCAAGGGAACCGGGGTCGGCTTGTTCGGCCCGCTCGACCGCTTCACCGTTTCGCTCGCACCGGACGAGTCGCGCGTATCGCTGCACGTCCACGACGACGAGCGCGAGGCCGCGCGTTGGACCTTATGCAGCTTGCATCTCGGCGAAGGCTATGCCGGCGCGCTGGCGGTCGAAGGCAGCGATTGGCGGTTGCGATGCTTCAACTGGCCGCAGAAGTTGCGAAATCTCTGTCGGCCTATATGATGCCGACGGTTGTCCCCGAGCGACCGCCGCTCACGCCAAACCGGAACGATCGCAAGGAATTACGCGCGCCAGTTGGGTCGATTGGAAAGAAAAGGATTCGATACCACCGACTCTACAAGCCTTAATAGCTTTTATGACAATGACTCTTTTCGTGGTCCACCGAAAAGTAGCGCGATGGCCTCTGTAATTAGCGCCCTTTGGAAGACGAAGGATAATACTATATACCCAACCAGTCCAACTATCGCGGCCAGCCCACAAACCAGGATGTTGTTATCTATTGCAACGAAACGGATCACCAAAGACATTAGGGCACCCATACACAACGCTAAGACAATAGGTTTTGCTGTGACTGCGGCGTATTCGGTAAAGCACGGACCGATGAGTTTACGTATAAGGACTCTGTAATGTATGAAAGCAAGAAAAAACTGGAGTAAGACGAGCGAGTAACAAACATTAACCATATCGCCCGTTTTGGCTGCGGCAAAGATAGTCGGCGGAATCAACAAAGTTAATGACAGATTCCAGTAAAGCAGCCATTTTGCCTTTCCTTTTGCGATAATGAGACTGCCCGCGGCGCTTCCGAATGATCGAAATAAAGAATAGAACGCGAGGATCTGAACCAGCGGTATCGCAGGACGCCATTTTTCACCTAAGAGTATGGGGACAAGCAGCGGCGCTAACGCTGCCATGCCAACAAGAACGGGCGCATTTACTGATGAAACAAGACCAATCATTTTCATAAAGCCTCTTTTTAGCAACGCCTGGTTGTCTTGAGCCAACGAAAACGCAGGGAAGGCCACGTTTGTCAAGATGCTGTTTATCCTTATAAAGGGAGCGATCGCTAAACGAAAAGCCATGTTGTAATAACCCAATGCAATGGGGCCTAAGAGATAGCCGACCAGCAACTGGTCGATGCGAAAGTTAATATAATTGACAAACGCCTGCCCTGAAAGATAAACACCAAAACTCAAATATCTCCTCCCCTCGTTCCAGTCGAAGTGCAGGAACGGTAACATTTTCTCCGCTTTTGCCCATGCAATCCTCATAATGGTGACGGAAAACGTGACGCTAAGGCTTCCCCAGACTAATGCCCACACGCCAAATCCGTACAACGCTAGCGCCACAGAGACAGCCATGCCGATCAGGGAGCTAGCGATATTGAATTTTGTAAGGATATCAAAACGTAGCTCCTTAGTGATTTGTGCTGAAAACTGCGCTCCAATAGAGTAAATAACAAAGGAGAATGCGGCCACAGACAACAACGGTCTGAGCTGTGTCGCGCCGAACGCAGTGGCCACTAGGGGAGCGACAAGAGCAAACAAGATGAATATCGCAAAACCGGCAACGACGTTT
>JBOHNU010000020.1:0-2113 GCA_050730855.1 Saccharimonadales bacterium (SeqCode)
CTACCTTACCGTCGTCCCAATAAACCATTCCAGGGATAACCAGGAGTGTTCAACTAACGCTGAAACTTTGTCACGTCGATGTCAAACAAGTGTTCAACTAACGCTGAAACTTGCCCCATAATCGGTGAGATCAGGACGTCTGTAGTTAGGTGATGTGATGGGTCTGATGGGGGTCAAGTCTTGCCTTTTGCCTCCTCCGTCCTCGCAATCAAACGTCGAGAGAAGGCAAAAGGCAAGACCTGACCCCGTAGACGAGACGCGTGACCCCGTAGACGTAGACGCGTAGGGGCAGCGGCGCGCCGCCTCGAAAGACGCCTTATTGGCTATGTTTCAAGGTTAATATTGTGAATGACTCGACAACCATGGCGCTCTGCCTCTTGGTACCAGAATTTCGCTTTCTGGATATCACTTCCCTGATAGAAGGTGGCGAGATCATTGGCTGCAAAATAGCAATTTGTCTCATAAGCTCGCAGCAGCCATTTTTCAGCTTCTTCAATGGATGTCTCATGCACAGGGTGCCAATGACCTAAATAAGTACTTGCGAGCATTCGCATCGCTTCCCCATCTCCAGCATTTGCGAGCTCGACCAGACGACTCTTTGCTTTTATCGCTAGGTCTTTGCTTTTTTTTTCATCAGGGTTTATTTGCTTTACCGGGTAAGCGTATCCTTCCGTAGAAAAATACCTCGCCGATAAATCGAGCATTGCCAGCGGGTGCTCTTCGTTAGCAAGCCTTTCGAGCAGTAGGAATCCTTGCTCTGTCTTACCGGAGCGCTCCATTTCTGAAACTTTGAGGTATTCGCTGCTATCCATTGATTGAAACATAACGAAACAAGATCAGCCACGCCGGACAAGAGGGCTTGGAAAAGCGACGGCGTTCCATGGCGCTTGCGGGTAGAACCGCTTGCCGATCCCCAACCAGTGCGCGACCTACCGGCCCGATTCGCGATAGGGTTTATTCTTCCGATTCGTGGTCGGAATCAGCCCAGAACCCAACCTGGCTGCTTTGCGCCAGTAGCTCTTCACGAGCTTCGTATCGCGCGAGACTCCTGGCATGCCGGCAATATTAGATCGTTCCAAGATTGTGATACGCAACGGCCGAAATGCGTTCCGTCATGTCGTTCTGCATTGCGGCTTTACTATACCAATCTACCGCCTTGACACCATTAACGGGGACCCCAAATCCGCCTGATACATCGGTGCAATGTAACATTGCGCCCTAGGGGTTACCTTCTTGTGCAAGCGTATGTAGAAAACTCAAATGCTCTGAGCGTAATCCTCTTTGCCGAACGCTTCTATTCGCGCCATTTGATCACGATTGATAGCCATAGCTTAGGTCATCACTGACAAGCCGCTACATCGTCCCGGCATACCGGATCGATCTCCGAAGTATCCACTAATCCGTTCGGTCCAACGGAGGGGCATGGTTTCTCTACTGCCTGCTTATAGGTAACGGGACCACTGTAACCAGGGCATTGGTACCAACAAACCTTGCAAGGCCCGGCGTAGTAGAGCTCGCGTATGAATTTACATCCGGGTTTAGCATCGTTACCCGGTTTCGCCTTCGAATCTGGTAATAAGCGGTCCAGCAGCTCACCAATTCCCCGTGACGGCGGCTCATCGAACGGGTCAATGAGGCCTAGCGGATCAGCAAACGCGATCGGGTTATTCGCTGTGTAGGCGTAAGTATTTAGCCCGCCCGCCAACCCGATCGGATCGCTCTGCACATACCTTCCAATGGTCGGGTCATAATCCCTGAAGTAGTTGTAGTGTAATCCCGTCTCCGCATCAAAATACTGCCCCGGGAACCGAAGGTTGATCGTGGCTGAGGCCAACTCGGGGACGGTGCTCCCGAAGGCCTCCCCTTCCCAGCGCCAAAGGATAGCACCGCCAGGGCCGGTGGCAAGCCTCGGGGTCTTGAGGTGATCGGTGTGCAGATAGCGGAGGGTCTCGAAGCCTCCGGCGGTGTCGATCTGGGCGAGGGGCTCGTCATCGTGCCAGAGGTAGTCCCGGAGGGGCGTGCCGTCCTCGGTGGTCTCGGCGAGGAGCTGGCCTCCGAGGTCGTAGTGGTAGAGGGTCGTGCCGGTGGGGAGGGTCCCTCCGCTAAAGAGCAC
>JBOHNU010000021.1:0-2058 GCA_050730855.1 Saccharimonadales bacterium (SeqCode)
ACAGGTTCTGTACCTTCCCACACTACTGTAATCTTTGCCTCATCGTAACCACAATAGCGAACTAGTTCGGAACGCGAGAAGTATGACACCGTTACCAAATGCCTCGCCATCTTTCCGAGTAGTGGTAACATAAACTTGTACCATGCCCTGAAAACGACACTGTAGGCGTGCGGAACCGCATACACGCCAGCATCATGAATTACGACAAGCTGCTGCGTTTTTAGGAGCGGAGCGCTGTTACAGAGATTCAGTAATACACCGCGCCGCGCGTATAGCGGTAATTCCAATTGTTCCCATAGATGTCCGGCAAACAGGCCTGCTTGCTCGACGCGTATATGAGATAATTTGAATGGAATTTCTGTTCCTGAAGGTGTGATAAGGAGCAAAGAATATTTCGGATCAATAATCCCTTTGCCAATCAGCGCATCCAACGCCCTTACAAGCTCGCATGCGAATCGCTGCACACCGGTAAGCTTCTGAGTCAAGAAGCGCCCGTTAATGACCACGAACATATGGTTATATTAGCCTGTCATCCTTGAGGGCACGGAGGGTCCATTCTCTCGGGCCTGCCAGCCCCTTCTTTGTTAGGGAAGCTCTGCAAAAGTGTCGCGAGCAAGCCCAGATGCGCGAAGCCACGGAGCGAGTCGCGAGACATATCACGTAGATAGGCGAGCGACGAGCGAGCACGCGACAATGCAGATGGGCTGCGCAGTAACTTTTGCAGAGCTTCCTTAGTTACTACAGAAAGGGTACATCGCCTTCACTTTTTACACACCTTTTATGGTACCTCCTTAAAAGGGGTGGGCCTTATAAGGGTTAGACTTTCTAAGCACAACGTAAGCAAAACTAGTAAAGTAGGGGTGAGGGTTCTTTAGCAAATATTTTGTTTTAAATTCGTGCAACTTCTTTAAAGGTCTTATTTTATTGTAATACGCACCATGACCAAAGAACCCTCTATACTCTATAACTTCATACCCTATTCTATTAAATTTTTGCATTTGGCTGCCAGTAGGACCGCGGCACCAATCGTAATATGCAGGAAACTTAGCATGTTGATATTCATCCCTAGGCGCGAAAAGGCGTAATAGCGTTTCGGAAAACTTTTCTGGAGCTAAATAATTCACCAAGAAAGGCAGTGCATAAAGTGTTGGAAAAAAATGAACCGCCAACCCACCATCAGTCAATAGCTTTAGTGCATTTTTATGAAACTGCTCCGCGTCCTTAATATGCTCTGCCAGCATTTTACTAAAAACAAAATCAAACTCATTTTGTAGCACGAATTCCGGCGAAGCTATATCTGCTACAATTTTTTATAATCACGAGGCGCCTTTTCTACTTCTGTCTCTGATATATCAAGAATGGAATAATTAACCCCTTTCTTTAGTATATAACCTTGGTTTAATACAGGATTTGCTCCTCCACCAATATCGCATATGCTTTTTGCATCATACTTATCGATTAGATCGACAAGGAATTGTTCGTATCCGTGCCAAGCATCTTCTGATCTTCCATACGAAATTTTAGTAGTCATGGCGGTTTATGAATAGGATTCTGGGCGGCACAAACCTACCCTGCAAGTGGAGTGTCAGCGATTGCAAAACTCAGAAATCTTGTTCAGGTTCATCTTCTAACCTGCGCGATAAACTGGAGGCTTGTAGGCCGTGGGCGATGCGAGCGTGTCGCTATGCTCGTGATGCATTTCGGCCATCCTGTCCCCGAAATGCCCTCGCATCACGCGACAAGTGATTATGCCGCGACCGTCCTGCACTCGGGCACGCTACGTCGCTACCGCCCGCGCGCGCCTTCACTCAATGACTTTACGCCGTCCATCTAGAGGACGGCTATCGCGGGCTCCTCGCCTCGGCGTTCCGCCTTCCATGGCTCGTCGCGAGAAAAATCCTACTCTTGGAAATGAATGAAATTCCCTATCGGGTTATCATACGTTAGTTCTTAAGGGCGCCATAGACGTGCTGCAAGCCGAGTTCAGGCGTCCTGAGCGCTGGTCTCGTTTTGGATGAGCGCGCTGTGCGTTAAGAGATAGGTAGTGCAATGCACGCT
>JBOHNU010000022.1:0-1921 GCA_050730855.1 Saccharimonadales bacterium (SeqCode)
CCACAATTCCCCGTCATGCGCCTGCACATAACTGCGCTGCAAGTTGACACGGTTATCCCGAACCGACTTAATCTCCGTTCCAGTCAGAACCAGTCCCGCCTCAAAGCGCTCCAATATTTCATAATCAAATAGAGCGCGTTTGTTATTAGAGACAATTTTTATACCCTGGCTGCGCATACTATTGGACTTTTGACAATGAGAACCGAACTCAATAAAGATTGAGACATTTCAAGCACATTAATAACTGAATAATCGAGCCGAATTCCATAATATCAGGGCGGTTTGGCCTCAAGCAGGCTCTTGACAATTACTTTTCGACGAGGTCGAGGAGGCAATTTCGTCCCTTTGGGTCTGCCAGGTGAAATAAATCGGGGTTGGGGCGGATTGGCTGGTGTCCCGATCTGGCGAATAATTCTACCAAAATCACGTTGGACTAATGTCGGTGACATCAAGCCCTGTTTCATGGCTGGTAAATTGCGTTCCCAAGGACGAGGAAAACGGCAAGCAACATGCCGAGCCATCCAGAGTTGAGCATAGGCCAGATGCACCAACTGCCACCACTTTTCTTCACGCACCTCCTCTGGTGTTTGAAAACTAGCCAAGAGCATTTTTTGTTTGCCAAAGCGAAAGAAGTGTTCCAGGTCATAGCGTTGACCATAGGCTTGGTAGATAGCCTGAGTACTCAATTCACCGCGACGCTCCCCAATAGCCAGAAGCCACATTGGTTGTCGGCAAGCCAACTTACCTTCTTCATCATAACGGACAACCTGTACCAGGGTGAAAGGATAGCGGTGCATCGGCAACCACTTGGGTTTGTACTTACCAGGCATCAGCATATTGTGCCAGGCTTTCAGCTGTACCTGATACCGCTTGCCGCGACGGCTTTTTTCCACGATTGTTACCTGCTCGTCAGGTTGGGGCCAAGTGTCAGGGTTTTGCAGGGCGAATCTGTCGCCATAACTGCGTGGGCGACCCACAGACCGGGTGGTTTCGGCTGGGTCAGGTACGACCTGTTGGTAGAGAACCCGTGTTCCCCGAAGGCGAGCAATACTTACCAGATGAGGGTGATGGCGTTTGGCATGTAAACAAGCTGGCTTGCTGTAGCTGCTGTCGCCTACATCCACGCAAAAGCTCTTGCCAAATGGCAGCTTCGAGTCCTTGAGTAACGCCTCAATTTGTTCGCTGCCCACCAACTCTTTGTCCTCATTCGTGGTCACACGCCGGATCATCATCGGGATAACCCAACTGGAAGACACACCGGCTTCCGCTTCTGACAACAAAACGGTGGTCGAATATTGATGCCCCACCGTGATTGGTTTGTTCCCTTTTATCGGATTCGGTTGATGAACCATCCCTCTATCCGCTAAAGTATGGGCAAACTGGCGTGGCTGCGGCGTCACGTCGCTTCCTAACAACCAGAATGGTCGCTGATGGGGTTGAGGCAGATAAGGCGCAAGCAGACGTGCTGTCCTTAGCTTATCCCATTCCATTTCGTTGATTGCTTTGAAGATGGTTGAGTAGCTGCGTCGAAAACAGGGTGTCAGACTATACTCAACCACAGAACGGGCACCTGCATTGCTGCCTATGGCATCCACCAATTCCATTAAAGTATCGGCTCGATTGTTAAAGTTCTGGTAAAGTTGTTGTCGGAACTGCTCTAATTCGTTTGTGCATGGTTTGATCATCATACACTAGGATTGGAGCAGTTTCGCTAATTTGCAAATTTACTTATGTCAAATCCTTTGTCAAAAGTCCAATGACTATATCATCCAAATTTATTCAGCTTGAGCTTTCACCACACTTGTATGAGTGGTTGCGCCGCGAAATGCAAAGGCGAGGCGTAGAAATATCTGACGTCGTTACAGAAATTTTGACTGAGTATGTGCAAGAGCAGGGTACTCAGTTCGATATCACACAAACC
>JBOHNU010000023.1:0-1849 GCA_050730855.1 Saccharimonadales bacterium (SeqCode)
GCGTAGTCCCTCACCACCTGATAGAAACGGAAGCCCTCGCGGAGCGTGGCCTCCCCCGCTGAGCCGGCGAACTGGCGCTGCAGGTCGTCCTTGGGGAAGCCGGGCAGCGGGATGCCTTGGTAGGACGACTGCTCGAGGCTCTCCTTGATGGCCTCGAACCAGGCGTCATCCGACAGGCCGGCCAGAGACCGATAGGGGTCAGCCCGGTTTCCACGAAGCCAGCCGAGCAGCGACATGCTAGTTATCCTCAAGCCTCGCTTGGGCTTTGAGTTTTTTCTGTCATCTAAGCTTTCAACAGCCTGTTTTGCGTCAGAAGCAATTACTTGCTTGGGTGGCTCAGCTGTGCTGGATTTCGGACGCAGGTCGTCAAGCCTGATAAGTTTCGTTCCAATCACGTTTGGCGCGCTTGCCGACACAACATCTACTTCACCCAAGCCCCTGGCTGTCCAACCAAAAGCCAGCCCTTTTACATCTGCGGGAGCCAGTGTTCCCGCACAAAGATCTCGCATAACTGCGTCAGGGAGTGCTTCCGCGTAGAGGCAGACGAAAGCAATAGCGCCAGGGAAATTGCCTCCCAGTTTTCCGATGGTTAGCGGTAGTTGTCCTTCTGCAGTTCCAGTAACAATACCCTTGCGATGTTCAAAAGAAACTTCGCCATCTACGCCCAAGTAGATCGTTGTTTGATGCGAAGACGATGCGGCCCCAACATACGCCCACCTGTTCAAAGGCGGCACCAATCCAGAAGTGACTCCCTGAGTATCGGCTTCAACAGAGATGCTCGCATTCTTGAGCCAAAATGTGAATTGATTCTTGCCCACCTTAAAGTCTGTGCGCTTACTTATGATTCCTGCGTATTGCTGGGATGTCGTCGGTTGAATAAATGCTATTACCGACCACAGCGAACCACTTTGGAGCGGGGATAGGCCTCCAAAATCTAAAACATCTTGACTCAACGGTTTGAACTGTCGAGCAAAACTCAACCTCTCGTTCTTCATGTTTATTGCCTCCTTAGGCATCCTTGTCCCGCGCGCTTGGAATACCGCTTCGAGATTGTGAGTAGAATCAATTTCAGCAATGGCGTCCTTAAGGTGCTGTGAATGTTTTTCAATTCATCCAAAACTCCTGGGATCGCCGACAACTTGTCCATCACTACTTGCGTCAACTGCAAAATTGAGTCGGGGAGAGGCTCGTAGCTTCCCCTAACTGAATTATTTCCCCAGTCGAAAAAAGTGGAGAAATCGCGTTGCTCTCCAGTGCACATCGGCAGGCGTGGCGACCACCGCGTGGATGACTTTGGTTTGGCTGTCCACACCAATGTGCGCCTTCATGCCGAAATACCACCGGTTGCCCTTCTTCGTTTGGTGCATGTCGGGGTGGCGTCGTTTGTCCTGGTTCTTCGTCGAGGGCGCAGCGCTGATAATCATCGACAATCGTGCCAGTGCCAATAATCTTGATGCCCTGACGCTCCAGGTAGGCATGCGCCTGCTGGAACAGCTTCTCCCCCAATGCGTAGGCTTCCAGCCAATGGCGGAAGCGCAGCACCGTGGATTCATCCGGCACCGGCATCGCACCCAGGTCGATGCCGGCAAACCGGCGCATCGCCACCGAGTCGTAGAGGGCGTCCTCCACGCCAGGGTCCGAGAGGTTGAACCACTGCTGCAGCAAGTACACCCGCAGCAGCATCTCCAGCTCCTTCGGCGGACGCCCGTCACCGGCCTTCGGATACACCGGCGCTATCAGGGCACACAACTCACCCCACGGCACCATGCGGTCCATCTCAGTGAGAAATTTCTCCCGACGCGTGGTCTTGCTGTACTTCTCGAAGCCCGTCCCCAGTGTCATTTGTTTG
>JBOHNU010000024.1:0-1813 GCA_050730855.1 Saccharimonadales bacterium (SeqCode)
CTTCCAGACCCGCCGCTTCAGCGCGGCCGGCGCGTAATCCCGAAAGTCATAACCATACGTCTGGTAGACGGCTTCGAGTAAGGCAGAAATCTCAGTCATATTCTTACTTGAGTTTGGCTATTTAGCCTCCCATTCAGCCATTGATGGCTGAATGGGAGGGGTCAAACCCTGGCCGAAGCCAGGATAGAATTGAATAAAGCGTCCCACAGCAACTCATTTCTAAGCCAGTTGTCTTGGGACCAGGTCCAAGTGGCTCGGAATTGAGGTTGCTGCCACATTTCGGCGCGAAAAGCACGGTACAAAGTATTGAAAGACCAACGGCGTGGTGTGGGGGACCAGCGGCCAGGGGGTTGGGGTCCGGGGTCAAGACCCCAGGCGCGGAAGCCAGCGAGTAACATGAGGGCGTAGAGCCAAGCCGACCATTGGACGGTGGCGATGGTGGCTTGGTCGTTCCAGCATTGTTTTTCACCCAGACCCAAGCCACTTTTCATTTGACGGTGGGCGACTTCCAACTCCCAGCGTTGCCAGAGCCAGGCCAACAAGTCAACGATAGGCAGCGGCAAAGACCAACGACCATCCCGGCAAACGGCCGAGACCAAAAAGAAGCAGGGTTCGTAACGCTTGCGCCGGGCACCTTTGGGTCGTTTGCCACCGCCAATGACAATCAGGAACAGAGGGATGTCCGGCCGGCCGTCGCGCACAAATGGCCCTTCGACTCGATAGCGCATGGTTCGCTCCTGGCCGCGAACCATCACCGCTTGATAAGAAAAGCCTTGACGCTGTTTGAGCCAGGCAGCCGGTGCGGGTGCTTTGTCGCCATAGCGACGGTTGCCATGGGCGTCGGCGGGGGGCAATTCATACAGACAGCGATTGCGGGCCGTCCGCACCACCGCCACCGTCGCCGCCGGTAATCCCTGCCAGAACTCAAGGGTGTCATAGCTGCCGTCATGGAGGGTCAACAGGGTTTGCCCGACCCGCCCAGCCGCATCCATTTGTTGTCGAGTCCACTGCAAGAAAGCCAGCCCGGCCTGCACTTCGGGACGCGGTTCGGCCTGGCTGCTGGCGACCGATTTAGCCGTAAAGGCGGTCAAGCAGCGAATGGGGATAGCCCGACTGTAGCCGTTGACCAGCGGCGTTAGCCACGACCCTTCCACAAAGCGTTGCCCCCGTTGGATGCCTGGCTTGAACTTGGCCGTCTGCAACCCTCGCATCCAACCCGTGCCCGGCATCGTCTGGCTACAGCGCGGCACATGAAACCCATCCGCCCCCACCACGAAGGGTTCGCTCTCGGCTACTTCCGCCAGCATTTCGCCCAACATCACTTCAGCCGTCTTTTCTTCATCAAACCGCCCCTGGCTAAACAGCCGATACCAGCTACTCCAATCCTCCTCGGTTAGCCCCAAGGTCAATAACAACTGGGTGATGGTGTGCCGACCGAAGGCGAATAGTTCCGCCATCACCAGCCCCAGGACACGGTTAAAGACCCGTTGCTGTCCATATACTTCCCGGCATTTGGCCATCAGCTTCATCAGTTCCGGTAACAGGGCTGGCTTTCCGATTCCTTTTTTGATACTGTTCATGGGGGATGTCCTTTGTTGTCTGACGTTTGGGTTACAAACACTCTACAACAAGTACATCCCTTTTTCTACCCCTTTGGGCAAATAGCCAAACTCAAGTGATGGTTACTCGACGAAGATTTCGATTCGTTCGCCTTCTTCGGTGTTAAAAACGTCTACGACTTTACCTTGCTGGCCGCTGCGGACGGCCTGGATGAGTTGGTTGAAGTCGAAGCCTTCGACGTCGGGGGCGAAAC
>JBOHNU010000025.1:0-1808 GCA_050730855.1 Saccharimonadales bacterium (SeqCode)
GATCACAAATCGCAAATTTGATTGACTACTTAAAACAACCCACAGATTCTGCTGAGGAGGCTAAAAGTGTAACCCATGTCCCCGGACTTTTTTGTTACCTATGTCCCCGACCGTTCAGCGTCTGAGGGACCCGGCAACCTGCCTTCCGAAACAGGGTGCTCGACGTGCTCGACGCCGGAACGCTGAAGGTCCGTAGCGCCGCTGGCGGCGGAATGCCTCCGCTCTCGCCGGGTGCGGTGACCGACCTCGCCGCCTGGCAGGGCCTCAGCATGGCTGCTTTCATTTTGGCTTTGGTCGAAGGTCATGAGCTGTCCGGTTCCTGTTCACCATTGACGACGCCGACAATGCCTTTGCTGTTTATGCTTTGATGCGTTTTTACGCCCAACGATGCGCATAAGGCGCGCGCGTCAGCACGTCGCCCTTGATGCGTTTGTCATGCGGCAACTTCCGCCTGCCCATGAAGTGGCGTCCTAGTTGCCAACAAAGTACTTCAGACGCGCAGCCAGTTCACCTTCCATGCCCTCGGCACGAATCCAGTCAATCGACTTCTTGTGCCCACGAAGGGCGTTGTCCATAAACGAGGATGCGACGGAAGCGTACGTGATATCGCCACTACGCCCCAGCATCTTTTCCTTGTACCGAGCTAACCAATAATTGGCATCCAAATTCGAGCGCTCGGCAGCGGCCTTGGTCAAACACATGAGTGCATATTTACGGTTTTCCAACGCGGCCAAATACAGTTCTCTGGCACATTCAGGTTCATCGAAGACAAATCCATAGCCATAGAAACGATGTATCAGCTTTAGTCGTTCCTCAACGTCCTGACCTTCTCGAAGTCCATACGGCACCTTAGACAGCCAATGAAGACCGATGCTTCTCCCGTCTAATGGGAAAAGGTTTTGATCTGACCGGTATAGCAGGCCTCCCAACCGGAACGTCGCTTCCTCGCTCCCCACTCGTGCCGCCTGAAGATAATATCCTGCAGCACGGCGATCGCTCCTTTCTACAAGCTCATACAGATCTCCACACTGGTCGAGAACGCCTTCGTAGATTCGTCCAAGAATGGTTAAGGCTTCTGCACGAGCCTGGTCCTCAAAACACTCATGCTCGACTATCCGTTCAAAGGGATTCAGTCCGTACTCGCTGACCTTGATGCTAATTGAGTCATCGGTGGTGTCGCACAGCGCAACGGCGTTAACTTCGTCTGGCCTGTCGTCGCCATAAACGCAATTGCAGGATTGATGTTTTTCCACGACATCGAAGGATTCGAGCAGTAGCACAATCTCGGAGCTGCTGCTTGCAAACGCAGCACTCAGTTCTTCGATAGGCGTCGCCAGGAAGTATGAAGTTAACAACTTAGTCTCTTGCATCAGCCACGGCTCTGCACTTCACGGTCAGGTTTTGGGATGTCACTCTCTTGCCACATAACGTCCGCCATCACGCGCGTGCGTCTTCGCACGTCGCGTACATGGCCTTGTTATGCCTTCGTCACGATGCGATGAATCTGCGCAGAAAGCGGTCTTCTTCATCTCTTGACTCGCAGTGGTATGTGTCGCTGATGATTTTTCTGGCTCTTCAGGACAATTTGTGGGTGGTAGCGAGGCTGTGAGGGCATGAGTGCCTGTGGACTTGTGGATAACATCCCTGTTACCCACGGGGCCCACAGGCCAAGCTGGGGATCTGTGGACAATGTCCCTTCTATGAGGGACCCGTTGTCAAGCCCCGGCGTTAGATGATTTTGATCTTTACTTGGCTGTTTTTATCCTGATGTGCCTAGATGGTCTCCGCCGGAGTGGTTCACGCTTTGT
>JBOHNU010000026.1:0-1645 GCA_050730855.1 Saccharimonadales bacterium (SeqCode)
CTCACCAACTAAATGGATACCTTCAAAACAATGAACACCGCCCCATCCGACATTCCTGTATATCCGTACTACGAGTGTTCAACTAACGCTGGAACTTGGGTGTTCAACTAACGGTGGAACTTTGCCACTAATGTCCTAAATGCTTCTGCTAAAGCGACCGAAATACTGCCATGACTAAAGTTTCTGTAAGACGCTGGGAAGTGGAAACTTATCGATCAGGAGCAGCTTCTCCTGATCGCTTGTTTATCACATACCCTGAAGATAATAGCGGCCACGACTTGATTACTTGCTTGAATTGTGGCGAGGTTTACGCCGTTACAGTTGCTAAGGAAGTCTATGTTGGCCCACCTTTGGCTGAAAAGGTGGAAGATATCAACTGTGTGAGTTGCGGCAAACTATTGGATGGCAATTGTGGCTATTACCCAGAGGTTTATGCTTCGGACGGAAACCAGCACGCTTATAAGCGAGAGACAGAAGTGCCTGATGACAGTCTATCTATCGTTAAACAGTTCTATGGTATATACGAATAGACCTGCGTTACGCGGGCTTTGTTTTTTTCGCTTAGCCACTATCGCCATACGAAGGGCCGCGCGTGCCGCTGCTTGATGCCAGCGCTGCGGAACCGAATTTCACCGCCCCTGCTTGGGACACCCACCGCAGTCAGGGTTGGACATACGATCCAAAGACGACGTTGTGGACGGCACCGCCGAGATGAGTAAGCATCGTGATGATTGCGTGACCAACAGGGCTGAACTCCGATTTGTTGAAGAGGCCCAGGCCGCATTCCACTTCCTCGTCGGGGAACTCGGGTTTCGTCTGGTAAAGTGTGAGCCGCCTACATTTGTGCGCTACGAATCCAACAAGCTATTCGTTAACGTGTACCACGGTAGACTGTCCTACGAAATCGATGTCGAGATCGGTCGACTTTCGGACCCCGATCAGCGCCGCCATTGGATTGCCGACGTGCTCGGTGCGATTCTGGGTTGGAAGGACAAGAGTCGGACTTACTTCCAGGCGAGCAACCAGAAAGCGCTGCGTGGATGCATCCAGGCGATCGCTGATTTGGTGGCGAAGCACTACCGCCCCATGCTAGCCGGCGATCTCGGTGTCCTTGATCGAGTTGCGGCATACGCTTCGGAAAAGAACGCGGCGTATACAAGACAGCTCGTTGAGCAACCGGTGAGAAATGCCGCGGACAAAGCTTGGCGAGCGAAGGATTACGTGAGGGTACGAGAACCGGTCGATCCGAGAGAACCTAACGCCCGTGGAACGGAAGCGTTTGGAGTACGCGGAAAAACACGCGGCGCACCCTAGGTAGCACAAAACGAAAACAAAGTCGCAATATGGTGCGCAACGTCCAACGAAAAAACACGGTCAGGGCGGTTGCAGCGAGTTTGTGGCGTTGCGCTGGACGTCACCACCGTTGATATCCAGCGACGGAATAAAAAAGCTGATCTCATCAGAAAGTCTAAGAAGCGGTCTGCACTTCGTAGTATAATGTGTTTTCTCAAACAAACACATACCCGAAGGAGACCGCTTCCCATGAAGTATAGCAAAGCCGAAGTCCACTGCAAGACCCATGGCCTGCCCGCGCTGCGCTTTGAAGACAGCCAGCTGACCTCGTTCTCGGGCCTCGTCCTCCTCC
>JBOHNU010000027.1:0-1644 GCA_050730855.1 Saccharimonadales bacterium (SeqCode)
GTGTGATGGAATTAAAGTAGAACTGGAGAATCACTGGTCTTTCTAAATCTAGCGTCGGTTAGTAATACGGCTAATGCTGCGAGCTGGGCTGGGCGTAATCCAGTGTTTTCAGGGTGATATTGATTGTAGCCAAGTGCACTGTGTACCGTCGTGTATACGGTTAGGTAATGTTCTGTTATGCCCGGCCACCGCTGCTCGGCAGCAGACGCTTCGTAGTAACGTTCAAAGTCAAACAACATGACATCTGCGCGTGGCTTATTGCCACGCTCGTGTGTTACACGTAGTTGGTATCCATCACTGTCCGTGTTAACGTAGCCCTCTTGATGTATGGCCGTGCTTACATCTCGGCTAACTATATGCTCTAAGGCGGTAGCTTTGGCGAAAGCGAACTGTTCAAAGCTCAAAGGTTCTCGCGCTGCATGACGACCTTTATATCTATCTATGCGCGCCCACAATCTCTCAAGACGATGGCTACTGCGTTCGCCACGCAGGTTTCGTCCAAGTGCCCCCTCCAAGAAATGCAGCTCTGGATCTGGGTTTGCTGTCAATTCAGCTGCCCGCTGACGAACATTGTTATACTCATCCCCGTATAGTTCGCGAGAATCAATGATAGCTGCTGCCATAGACGGCACAAAGGGTTTATTGTCTATGCGTACAGCTCTGTCTAGCTTGTCCTCGCTCTCGTACAGACAGAAGCTATATCCGTCAGCATCTGGGAACTCGACATAGCCCAGCGGCTTCTCCCAATGCATATCGGCCTCGGCGGTGCGTATCGTACCCCTCTCTGCGAATTTGCGCGCCACAGCGAACTCCTCTGCGGAAGATATGCTTTCAGTAAACTGCTCACCAGTGTCCTTGTGCTGTCGAGTCTTTCGTTCTTTGAGTATATATTCTTTACCTTCTACGGTAACTGCGTATACACGGTCTTTAATCTGTCGTCTTTTTTCCCATTTTGTAGGGTCTAGTAACGCTGGCATATCGCCGTGAGCTTGTTCTGTCATAATCATTTTGGTGCCACTGCCAAGAGTGCGCGATACAGTACCATCTTCTGCTCTATGCCAATCACCTGGTTGTTCGGGTGAATCTACTAGTTCGCTCATGAATCCGAGCATTTTCACATCACGAGCCTGGCGATAGCGAGTTAGCTCTAGTTCACTCTCATGCCATGTAATCCACCCTTCCTGCTGTGCGCCATTCAGAAAATCGTCGGGTATGGCTTCGTCGGGTACTGTGGGTAAGCCCGAATTATGCTTTAGTCGTTTGGCGCGATCAACAGCTGGTGCAATCTCTGCTATGCCCGCAACGGCGTTCAATGCCTCTGCCGGCATTTTGGAGCTTACGGGGCTTTTCACGAAAGGCACCAAAACCGCCCTGGCTGCCGGAGATGTCAATATGCTCCGCCGCATGTGTTCTGTTACTATTTGCCATTCGCGTTCGGCACCGACTATGTCCGCGGGGGGGGATTGTGTGTCCACGACAGTTTCTCGTACGGCCAGACCAGCTATTTTGGCTTGTGCATCGGGGTCAAATGAGCTGATATGTTCGTGGGGAAGATGTCGTTGGGCCATGTATATTTTGATTTTAGGGATTCTGGTAGAAGTATACAACTTCTACCGTGTATTTCAACCCACCCCGAAAGATGTA
>JBOHNU010000028.1:0-1594 GCA_050730855.1 Saccharimonadales bacterium (SeqCode)
CCATAGCCACCACATCACCCACCCTTCACCGAAGCAATCCCCTTAATTAAAGAATCCACCTAACACCGGGCTTCTTGAACATTGGATTGAAACGACCATCCATGGTCGTCTCAATCCTTACTGGTTGGGCGCAGTTGTATTGTGAGACCTGACACCTTATCCTCTTATCCTGGGTGGGCGTTTTGTCTAGTTTATCTCAAATAGATTTTGTTCAAAGAAGGGCTCAAGCGTATCAGCCAACGTTAAGTTTACGTTCTGGAGTTCTACAGGCCGCCATTCACCATCGAATGTGAGAAGCCGACTAGCCGCTTTTTTATCTGGAAGTGGCAGTGGAAATATCCCGGCCGCACGGCGTCGAAACGCCTCGTAATCTTCCTCCTTAGAGGGAAGGATCATAAGTAATCTCGTGGGCTCGACTCGTTCAACGATTCGCCTCATCTCCCATGACAAGCCATCAGAATCTCCCGCCTCTAATACAACCGCCGCACATCTCGAAAGCCATTGGATTACAGCGTCTTGCCATTTATCGTCAGAGACAAATTTCTTCGCTGCTCCGAGGTCCATATTCTCGAAAGTCTCGGTAGGTCGGCCAATAGCGATGTACGGGCCAATCCGGTTCAATACGTCTGCGAAAACCATTTGTTCATCGAACATGGATCTTTTTGAGCCGAACAAAGAGCGTCTAAAAGAACGAGCTCCGTACAGAGTTCGACCGGGCTTCACTGAGAACAGATAGGCGCCGTCTGGTGACTGCAAATTACGCCACTGGGAGAAACGCCCCTTATAAGTTGCCTTCTCCAGCTCCTTATTAAAGGAACGGAGATACAAGATTGGCGGTCGCGGATCCTTGGCGAGGATATCATCTGCACCAGCGCCCACAAATTTCGAACGAACTTTCGAAACCAGGTCATCGCCACGAGATCTGCGAATTGATGTCCCAAACGTTTGGATGGACGAACCTAACGCGAGCAGCACGAACCAAAAAATAAATTCACTGCCTTTGGCTTTTGGTATGAAAATATCAGTCGCGGATGACAAAAACGGCAATCCTATCCGCGCAAGAGAAATAAGGGACAGGGCACTGCCAATCAATAGGAACGTTGTCGCAATTCCTTTGAACGAATTACTTGAACCAGCGCCCCCAATTCGTAACTTTTCCACCACGTACCGGATTAGGGCACCGCAAACAAGTAAAAATATGAAGCCAACTAAAAACTCGACATAAGTCGGCTTCTTCAAATATAAACCTATGTCGTCTGCTATGTAGGGCACAATAATCCAAAATACTGTACCCCAAAAACTAGCCACCCCAATCAACGTAACGGCAAAATATTTAGCCTTTTCCATCATCGTTACCTACCTGTGAGTTGCGGGTTACTGCTTTGGTGGCTTCCTCTGGGGGGAATTAGGGGACAGACCACGATATATTTGTTTATGCGTTGCAGCAGGTGGGCTATTGGTATCTATACCCTAGCGTTGCATAAATCTCGGTTGACTGGCGATCTCACGCAGCTTTCAAAGCCGCCAGGCAATGCAACAGTTCCTCCTGGACCGCTTGATTGGCTGACATACTGAGCGTGAGCTGTCCGTGCGG
>JBOHNU010000029.1:0-1554 GCA_050730855.1 Saccharimonadales bacterium (SeqCode)
TACGATTGCCGGGTCCGAGCTGCCATCCCGCGCAGAACCATATCGTTTTCCATCTGTTGCCGTAATGCCGTCATGATGATCACCTTCGAGATTGAAGAATCGATCGGCACGACCGAGCGCGCCGCCCCAGGCATCATGCGATGCCCGTGCGGCAGACAGATAGAAGAAAAAGCGAAGAACCGGAAGGCTGGGGATGGGAACAGCAGCCTGCTACGCGTGAGGAGAACCACCACTACCGCGTAAGCGGTTTAGTTCAACAGGATGATAGCTAGCTAGGTGAGTGCGTAGTTAATGGGGCCACGCACAAATTGTCTCTGCGAATTCGTGTAGCGCCGCAGGCTGGGTCGAGAAATGAAGTCCAGCCGGTCCCATGGGTCTGCTGAAATTCGATACGCTCAACCCAGCATACACCAACTAGGACCCCACGGGTTTCCGTCTTCATTTCGCAATCGACGATGCCACGTTAGGGCTCTCGGGGTTAACGGCGAGCGTACGAGTCTTGGGAATGATGATGAGGTCCATGTCTTCCATAGGTATCGCGCCTAGCAAGACCTGGTCACCCATGACCAAGGCCCCCGCAAACCCTACTCGGTTCTTGAAGTGAAGCTCGATCGGGCCAACATACTGAACCACCTTCCGGCTGCCGTCGGCCAGCGTTACTTCCTTGCAATCTATCGCCTCCAGACGCAGTTGAATCTTCACATGCTCCGGGATGCAGAGGTGCAAGGCGCCGGAATCGGCTAATGCCTCGACCTCTACCGGATCTACTTCAGGGAGCCGGGGGTTCTTGAGCACCACCGTGCCATTGACTAAGCCCATTGATGTACCTTCCCACCATGAAACATGATAAGTAGTTAGTGTAGATTGCGTTGCCGAGCGAAATCCAGCGCATCGCGAGCATGTGCTGGGGCCCACCCCTCTTATCCCAGCCCACGGTGCCTATGTCCCCGCCCGTTCAACGTCATCAATACTACTCCATTCGATTACTTTGCTACTGCCTTTGTGTCGGGTATATTCAATAACTTTCCTTGAGCCGACTCGAGGATAGAATCTCTTATGTAGGAACTTGCATTAATAATCTCATTACCAGTCAGTTCTCCCTTATCATTTAGTTCCGCCGTAATATTTGGACTTAGCTCTACACTTCCCGATTCTAATTCTTCAGATATAGAAAGATGTAAAATATCCCGGTTTTCAAAGTAAACCATTCGAGTACTGCTCATTTTGTAAACCTCGCGCTTTTAAGCGGAATCCGATCTGTTGCCGAGTAATAGCGTGGATAGTTACCGGGACATAGCGTCATCATCCTTATCGTAAGGGATGATAACAATACGGCTGTCGTGTTTGCCAACCACCACCATACGGTGAGTTCCGTTATCAAAATAGCGCTCGCTGGAGTACCTCAATATTTCTTCGATCCTCTCAAGGCTGAATCTTCTCAAATTCGCCCGATACTTCATAATCCGACCAAACAATCGTAGGCATTGACGTGATCTTTGTTCCGTCTTTTCTTCAGCGCAACCTGCCACTCGTTGCTCCACTGCAACTTAACCC
>JBOHNU010000030.1:0-1514 GCA_050730855.1 Saccharimonadales bacterium (SeqCode)
CTGCCGGCCCTTGGTGGATATGCACTTCGTTACCTCACGCTAACTCGTGCGGCCTTGGCGCCTACTTATCCAGTTCCTGTTCGTCGGCTCGTACCTTTGTTCCACGCTTCCTTCAGACCCCACCTCACGGTGACGCCCTTGCGCTTCCCTACCCCTTCACCTCCACCAGGTTGGGAGAAGGACTTGCACCCTCTAAGTCAGCCGGCATGCCCGGCACGCGTTAAATCACCCCCGGCAAAGCCGGGGGCTTACCTCACTGAATAACCGATAACAGATGCGAGGGATTCAGTCGTTCCTGCACGGTCCCTCGCACCATACATAATACCAGCCTCGTTGCGGATTACGAAACCGTAATACGCTGCCTCCGTGATGTTGATATTGGCACTAGAGGCCCGGATGATCCGAGGGATACTCGAGACGGCCGCATTGATCGCATTACTACCAGCCTTGAATGAAGCTTTGGTAATGGCGATCGGATCGCTGCCTACTTATTAGCCGCTGCCTGATATGCCGCAAAGGCCGGCTTCTTGGTGTTGTTGCTCCGTAGCAGGCCATACCCGGCTGGACTCCACCGCCCTTTGGAAGTATCTTCCAGTGCATACCACCAGATGCCCTCAAGAAACGGGATGGAGCTTGCTCTATTGTAGAGTTCCGTGAGGTAGTCGGCTGTGAGTTGTTCATTTGACGATTGTAGCTTATCGGTCCGTCCATCTTCACTTGCCAAGACGGGCATGCTTTTCCCCGTTTTTTGTTTGACAAGGTCATGCACGGCGGTAACGGCTTCGACAAACTTGTTAACGCCAACCGATGCTGATGAATTGTAGGGGACAGAAAATTTAGTCTGTGTGTACACATACGGGTGTACGGAAACCATGTCCATACAGTTCCCCGCACCCGCATTAAGCATCTTGCTGATAAAGCCGGTGTCTGCTCCCGCTGTGACACCGCCGACAATTATAGCATTCGGTTGAACAGCCTTTATCGCCTTATGTGTCCGGCAGAGAAGATCAGTATACATGACTGCGTCAGTGCAAGCGGTACCTGCCTGGCCCCATCCGCAACCGAGACCGATTCCCCCGTTCCATTCATTCCAGACTTCGTAATATTCGACTTTGCTGCCGTATTCTTGGGCGAGATTGGCTGAGCGGTCCGCGTAACACTGTCTCCCGCTTACCGTTGTCGGATTACACCCGCTGCCGTAACCGAGCATGAAAAGGACCGACTTGCCGTTTTGAGCAGCCCATTTGACGACCAAATCGTGGTCCCCGTGGTTGTACCCTACCCGTATAGAGTGAGCGCCGAGTTCGTTAGTGAATGCCTGGCCTGCCGCGTCAAACGTGCCCATGTGCCTTTGGACAACGAGGCCGACGACAGGCTGTGGAGGAGGCGGAGGGGGTGGAGGGAGTGCGACTACCACGTTAACCGCCGCCGAGACGTTCTTAGTAGTACCGGTACAAGTCAAATTATAGGTTTGGCTGGAGGTAATATTACTAGCAGTTTGACTACCCGACAAG
>JBOHNU010000031.1:0-1504 GCA_050730855.1 Saccharimonadales bacterium (SeqCode)
GGGATAGCCAGCACGAAGCCGCTGGCCTCGTCGAAGGCGGGGGGTATGATTACGAACGAGACCAATACTATGAAGCCGATGACAACGATGTAGATTAGCAGAATTGCGCTGACACGAGCCATTGCGGGCCAGCGCTGCCTCCAGGGATTGACCCTCTCCATAAAGGCGACGTAGGGATGCAAGACGTACGCCAGGGCGACACCCAGCACGAAAGGAAATAGCGCCGCCCGCAGCAAGAAGAGCAGCAAGACGATAACGACGACGCCAGTCGTTATCCACAGGAAGCGAGCTTGCCGACTATCCCATCGCATAGAGGCGTTCCTATCGCCAGTCGGGCCGAGCGCGAGGCAGTTTTATCACCGAAGAATACGGGAAAATATCACGAGCGTCAAATCAGTGACAAGGCTAACCCTCAACCCGCGCCGTCCTTGCCACCTTGAAATGAGAAGTTTCTGAAAACTGACAGCCATAGACTGCCTCTCCAGACCTCCTCTACTATTAACCCAAGTTGCCAGTTATGGACACTCGATACAGTTGATACTTGAAGCGATGGAAAAGAGAGCGACTTTGAGTTCAAAACCTTCAGCATTGGTTGCATGTATAGACTTTGGTAAGAGACGCTCAAGCATACTGCCAGCCGTTTCAATGGCCTTGCGATAGTAATGCTGCAGATATTGTGTCCAAAGGGGCAGTTGTCGGTGGGAGTTCTTTTTGCGGATCGGGCGCAGTTGGATTCCACACTCTGCGAGTTGGTCTTCAACGACATAGTAGTTGTAGGCTTTGTCACCGATGATAATAGAGCCTTCGGGTAAGTCGAAATCGAAAAGCTCCAGTCCAGCGGTGTCACTGAAGGCGCCACAAGTCAAGAAGAACTCCACGGGTTGACCTCGTTTGGTGGTCATCATGTGAATCTTGAGGCCATAAAAGTAACGCTTTTTACTGGATTTATATCCACGATACTCCTCAGCTTGATAGATGTTGCAGCGAGGAATGCGAATGTTGTCGCAGACGGCAACAGGGAAGGTGTCCAAGACGTAGATGCCATCAGCGTTCAAATCCTTCCATACCTGGGCCAACATATTGAACAAGGTAGCAAAGTGATGCTTGATTCGATGCAGACGGCGACTAAAGCGGCTCTTGCCCAACATGCCAGGGATATAGCCTTGCTCTTTGAGAAAGGTGCGCGACAACGCATAGTTCCCGCCATAGTAGAGCGCGGCTACTATAGCAATCGTCATTATTTCTGCGTCACAGACCTGGCATTGCTGGTCTTCACGATGATTCATGGCCTTAAACATGTCGTCAGACAAGCAGAATACGAGTACAATTCGAGTGTCCATGGATTGCTCTCTCCTTGTTGATGGTTGTAGGTTTCATCAACATTACGAGATCTCCATGGACTTTTCAGGTTCATCTACATAGGTAGCAACTTGGGTTACTATTTCAAATGCGCTTCAGTGGAGACTTCAATACAGACGAGTCATTGAACAAGCCGGATCAGTAG
>JBOHNU010000032.1:0-1502 GCA_050730855.1 Saccharimonadales bacterium (SeqCode)
GCTTTGGATTGGACTTCCTTCAGACCCCACCTCGCGGTGACGCCCTTGCCCTTCTCCTAACCTTCGGCTCTGCGAATACCTGGTATCGGGACTTCCACCCGACTCGCTTCGTGCCATGCCCGGCACACACGCTCGGCTTGAGCAGCGCGGCGCTGTTTGCCGCGTCCGCCTCGAAGCCGTAGTTAGATGCCCTATGCTGATTCCGTGAAAGGCATGAACGCCTCCCCTCTAGTTGCTTCTATTCTGTTTAGAACGGAGAACAGCGCACCATCGAATATCGCGCCAGCTTCAATCGCCTTATTTAAGTAAGTACGAAGCGTTGCCAGACTTACAATGGGCGGCTTGCAATAGTAGTAGGCATTTATCATGCTTTGCAGTCGGTCCGTGTGTTCTTGCAAAGTCTTCTGTTCTAACTTTCGTTTACGGTAACGCAACGGCCAAAGTACAGCATGGAGAAGTAAGTAAACAGCGTATACGGCCCCTGCAATTAGGGATGCTGTTTCGTATTTGAAGTAGTACAGCGCAAAGACTATTGCTGGTGGAGCAATGTATCGTAAAGCAAAAAAGCCGAGAGCTTTCTTCACCTGGAACCAGTAGATCTTCTCAATGTCCCCGCCCGTGAAGATATACGCCCAGTTTGTTTTTCCCACGGCTTGGCCAGTGAGTATTGATTCTCTATAGGCTGATATCTCGGCAACAATCAGAGAGTCTACAAAAATCCAGTCAATCTGATCATGTTGCAGCCACGGATTCGCCAAATATGTAGCTGCTGCTTCCAAGAGCGACTCTCGATAGATCTCGGGCTGATCATCCTTCTTCCCAAGGCCAGTTATTTGATGATCGGCCCGATGATACCAGACACGCTGTTCATTCTTCTTTTCATCAGGTACATGTACGGAGTAATGGTTTAAGGCGCTGCGCAAATCAGAAACGAAATCCAGCAACTTGTATAAGCGATCTTCGTAAACGCTAGGATCGAGCTTTTCGCTAAGGGACCGTTCCTGAACTTTGACCTTAAGGTCCGTGATGAGCCGATAGAACTGATTACCCTTTCCTATGCCATTGGGCTGTTCTGGCCAATCGAGGCGTTCTTCGATCTCTCGGTAATCAGATTTCAGATCACTCATAGTTTCCATCTAACAGAGCGCGAGTTGAGCGGCGCCCCTTGACGAGGGAGGAAAGCGAAGCTTTCCGATCGAGTCATAGGGGCGAAGCCGCAAGCGCAGCGCCGCGGTGCCGCTCGAACGAGAGTTGGACGGCGCGTAGCGCCGGACAACTTGACGTGAGACAACTCGCGCTCTGTTGGTTGGCGCGCGTTTAGCGCCGTCGCGATCGCGGTTATCAAAGCCTGTGATCCTATCCATGCTCATCTCCCGTTCTAAAGGCCGTGGCCCCGGCGCTGCGCGCCGCCCAACGCAAAGCTAACCTGCGAGCTACGAGGCGCGAAGCGCCGACGTAGCGAGTCAGGTTGAGCGCCGTGTTATGTTTCATTGTTTTCCAGT
>JBOHNU010000033.1:0-1495 GCA_050730855.1 Saccharimonadales bacterium (SeqCode)
TCAATGATCAGCGACGATGGCAGAAGCGCTCCCCTGCAATGGCTGCCGGACTGACAGACCACATCTGGAGTGTCGAAGAGATTTTGACCACCATTGTGGCCCACAACACTTAGCAGGGAGACTATCGTGAATTGTAAAGCTGATAATTGAAAGGAAGGTGTCAGTGGGCCATAGTTAGCTTCTAATCCGAGCTAAGGAAAGGAGCTAACAGATGTTTGATACCGACACCTTCCTGACAACACTCTACGTCATGGCAGACGATTTTTTCAAGAACAACCCAGTCCCACGACAGAAGCATCCTGGAACAGATGCCTCCCTGACGCAAAGTGAGGTAGTCACCCTGGCTGTGTTCGGACAATGGTCCCGCTTCCAGTCTGAGCGGGACTTCTACCGCTATGCCCAAGCTAATTTGCGTTCTGCCTTTCCCACCCTGCCTGACAGAAGCCAGTTCAATCGGCTACTACGTAAGCATTATGTCGCCATTGTCAGCTTCTTTTTGTATCTGGGAGAGCTACCGCAAGCTCAACTTAGCCCCTACGAGGCTTTGGATAGCTCGGGAGTGCCCACCCGAGATGCCAAACGCAGAGGTGCAGGTTGGCTGGCGGGTCAGGCAAACATCGGCTGGAGCAATAGGCTGGGCTGGTACGAAGGCTTCCACCTGCTTACGTCGGTCAATCCCCAAGGAGTCATCACAGGCTTCGGCTTTGGTGCTGCCAACACCAAAGACCAGGACTTGGCCGACAACTTGTTCGCCTGCCGCAATCAGCCTCATCCTAGACTCCCGAGCTTGGGCAACAAAGCCCAAGGGTATTATGTGTTGGACAAGGGTTTCGAGGGCAAAGCCCATCATCAGAGATGGTATCTGGCCTATGGTGTCCAAGTTGTCTGTCCACCCAAGCGCAATAGCAAACACCCCTGGCCCAAGGAGTTGCGGCGTTGGGTGGCTGGACTGCGACAGATGGTTGAGACCGTCTATGACAAGCTCCATAACACCTTCAGGCTCAATCGTGAACGACCACATGAGCTTATGGGCTTTGCGGCTCGACTGGCCGCCAAGGCAACGCTCCATAACTTCTGCATTTGGCTCAATGGGCAGCATGGTCGTCAGCCGTTGGCTTTCGCTGATTTACTGGACTGGTAATATCTATCTATTTCACACCAAACGTTTAACGGAACCCGATGTGCCCAGGAAGGGGTCAAGCGCGGTCATGGTGAAAGCACCTTCCTTCACTACAGCAGTGTATTCGCCAGTAGCTCCAGTTAACGCGACCAGCGGATATGTTTCGTCGTCAGATGCAACCGCGATTCCTCTTTTCGGACCCGCCGCATCAGTTACCTGACCAGTCACCAACCCACCGGGTTCTTTGACTGCAAAGGCAATGATGCCTCCTTGGAAAATGCCTTCTCCAAGGTCTCCCTGCGTTTCTATTACGCTGTCTATAGTCAAAGCGGTATCCACTATCACTAGCGCCGCGACTAGTCCATCACCTGGCGC
>JBOHNU010000034.1:0-1475 GCA_050730855.1 Saccharimonadales bacterium (SeqCode)
AAACCATGCCCTGCTGCAAGAGATGACAGTCTCCTCGCCAGAATTAGATCAACTGGTAACGGCCGCTCTCCAGACGGGTGCCTTGGGTGCCAAAATGAGCGGTGCAGGGCGAGGGGGGAATATGATTGCCCTGGTAGAGGGAGACAGGGAAACGGCCGTGCATGAGGCATTGTTGGCGGCAGGAGGAAAGGCCGTTTTGTCCAGTGTGGTTAAATGACCATTCATAAATTCATAAGGGTGCGCGTCAAGATTTTGGATCAAGCTGCTCGGTGAGGCTGAGGTGCGTGATTTTGTTGTAAAAAAGGTTTACGCCAAGGGTGATTAGCCGCCGGCTTGTAAGGCTTTTTCAGTGTCGGTTTACGAGGTTTGGGTGCTGTCTGCGGTGAAGATGGGGGGGGCGAGACCATTGTTTGTTCTGGAATAAGCGTGGCAGAATGAACAGTTGCCCGACATTTTTCCATAAGCTGTTCTCGTCGTTGTCGTTGTCGGTAAGTCACAATCTTGTGCCAACCTTCTGGCCAACGGTCATTACAAATGAGATTGCGTAGAGCTAGCATGGGGTTTAGATGTTGCTCTGCCCAACGCATGCCAGCTTGTTTCAGGCGGCTTTGCATGACCACCTTGTGGCCACTTTCTACGGAACCACTGCCAATAGGATAGCCTTGTTGGACAAAATGAGGGTAGTTGAGCATGTCTTCACGCTTACGCAGATAAGACAGGCTACCCTCAATGACAGCCACAGTCTCTTGTTTGTCCGTTTTTTGGAGGAGTTGCTCTAGTTGGCTCAAGGTTTGCTGGGGTGGCTCATGTTTCAACTGATGGCTACGCTGCCCATACCAGGTTTTGAACGAGTCACTACCCTCGCCATGAACAGCTTTGCCAGCATCAGCGATATAGCCTTGAGCATGAGAGAAGTCCAGGATCCGTATGGCTTGGGGAGCATGATAATCGACAAAGCCCTGTATCCAAGTTGCCCCATCATTGGGGCTGGCAACCACATTGGCATTGGCTACACCGCGACGATGGATTTCTGGCAAAGCATAATATTCAAAATCACGGGCACAATAACTGCGTGAAAAGTAACTGAGAGAGTGAGTTTGAACCTTTTCTTTGCCATCTGTTCCCGGCACTGTTTCAAATTCACCGATAGTCACTGTTTTTACCTCGCGCCACTCGCCCGTGGTTAGTGCGACAAAAGCACCATCCACACTCAGGAAGACCTTATCTGGATGTGCCGTGACTTCTGGGGCCTCTTTTTCTATTCGTTCCGCTTCTTCTTTCTCTAGCGCCTCACTGGCCTGCCCGTTTTCCATTGTATGTCGCCGTATGGTTGACTCTGACACCACTGTATGACTAAAGAGGCTCACTTCCTCCCGTGCCTGCTCATAGGCCATCTTGGTTCCTAATCGTGTCATGGTCTCTTGCATTTGCGGGGTATAACTGCCTGGTAGCAGTCCTAGTTCTTCATCCAGGGG
>JBOHNU010000035.1:0-1349 GCA_050730855.1 Saccharimonadales bacterium (SeqCode)
CTCCGAGACATACTTATGTTTCAGGTATGGCTGCCTTAGCTCGACCTGATCCGGCCCCGGCGGATTGCCTGCGGCTGCGGCCATGGCCCGCTGCGCGTACGTATCAGCATCTCGGTTGTCGCCCTGAAGCGCCTCCGTCCCGGACAGCGCGATATAATCCTGCGCCAAGGCATCGTTAAAGCCGCCGCCGTACGGTTTTATGCTCCCGAGCTGATTCATCGGCCGCGATGCACATCCGGTTAGCGTAAACGCCGCGATCATTAGGATCGCGAATCTCTTTACAGAAGTCATTGTCTATGTCCTCCCTCGTAGGGTTGCCCCGGCATCTCAACGCGAGAACCCGATCCAACGGCCGGGCCGGAACGTCTACAGTGTCTATTCGTTAGCCTAGAAGTCGAAACCAATGCCGAGCGCGTAGGGAACTATCCCGTCTTTACAGCACTTACTGATCAGCATTTCGTAACTAATGCTCCCAAAAATAAAGGTGCTCTCGTTTACGAAAAATTTGAGTCCGCCTTCAGGACCCCAGACGCCGTCATCGTCGACGCCCGCGCCATATAGCCCACCGAGGTTCACGCCCAGATACGGCTGCCATCTGGCAAAATCCCATTGGTAAGCAGCCTGAAATACCGACCTACCGTTGATTTGGCTGCTGTCACCCACATCGCCATAATTAATTCCTTGCTTGAACGTGAGTGGGATATTTTTGGTCAGGTAGTATCCGATCGAGCCGGCGAAGCCAAAATCTGAATTATCGAACCCGTCGTCCGTAGTCGAATCGCCCGTGCCGCTTAGGGTTGCTTCCCAATTCCCGGCGACGGGGCCGGGATCAGGGGTGTAGGGCGGCATGCCAGTCGATTGCGCCATTGCAACCGTGCTTAACGCAATTCCAGAAAGTGCGAAAAGTAATTTCATCATTCTCGTAACTCCGTCCCCAGGACCTGACGAGCGCCCACACCGTAGGGGTAACCGTGTGCGGACGCAATCACCATTCGTGCACCTATACAACTCAACGAGCATTAAATTGTGGTAATTCAGCAACGACAAAAATACACCACTCGCTTTTCTTTAGCAATTAATTTTGTAAACCCGCATTACATCCACTGCTTGACAAAGGAAATATATAAAATCCACAAAGGCTCAACACCTTGATATTGGTCATGAAACTGTGAAAGCCATCTTGTAACGCGCCATCGTCCCGTGCGCAAAAGCTTATGTCTCTTTTCTCATAGGTTTGTTCAACAAATTAGTGGTCATCTATACGTCGTTGTGCTATGTATACCACAACATCTTGAAATAATCTATAAGATCTATAAAAAAAATATAAATTCGTGCATACATCCCATCAT
>JBOHNU010000036.1:0-1270 GCA_050730855.1 Saccharimonadales bacterium (SeqCode)
AGCTCATTGACCGGAGGGCTGGACTTCACCCACGGTGATATCCAGCGAAAAGCTCAAAACTCACAGAAACCCAATGCCCTAGCCATTTTCTATCGCTAAGCGCCAATATTTATGCAACTGGAAGGTATATATCGTGGTCTGTCCCCTAATTCCGTACGCGCTCCCATCGCGTGTCATCCCCCACTCTAGGGCCAAATCCTTGAGTGCCTCGGAGACATGCGATACCGCATCGCGCACGAAGTCATGCAGGACGCGCTCAGTGTCACTACGGATCGGTTCCGCATGTGCGTCGTTCTGTGGTTGCGTGGTCATGCGGTGTTTCGTTTGCCCTCGTCGGAATTATTCGGACCACAACGCCCAACCTCAAGGTGAGGGACGCGCGCCGCTTTTGCGCGCGTCCCTTTCGACCGCGGAGTTGGGCGTTGTGCCACCAAAACTACATGCCTGCGAAAGCCAATTTTTGAACCGCGTCATCACCTCATCCGTTGATGGGTCGCGACTAAGAACGTAGGGACAGGCTATGATTTTTTTTAGGTCAGGATCGTACCCTAACCAATATCCCTTATATTCGATGTAGTTTTTCGGTCCCTCTAGTTGTTGTTCTATAACGTAAGAACCTATGCTAGCTCGATCGTCAGCGCTTCTATAGCTTAAGACGATGAATGGCCCAACCGCATCGTCCTGCCACGATCTATAGATTGTTCCCTTCAAATCCCATTTTCTTCTTATTGATTCGGAGGTTTGAGCAGTTCCAACAATTATGTCCGTACCGCTTTTTTGATGCAGCTCAATGTTCTCAGACATGAGGCGCCCATCGGCAAAATTAATGCCCAAATCTCGGTAAGTACCGGTCCAGGTACCGGTAACCGTAACTGTTCCACTTGATGAAAAGGCTTCTTTAAGAAAAGGCTCAATTTCGTTGTAGTTAGAGAAGAATGCAGTAATGGCAGCGCTAGCAATTGCTACCAAAACTGTCTGTCGACATGTGAGATAGTTCTCGTCTGCAATGGCACCGAAAGGCCAACGCAGATTCCAGCGGGACCTGAGCACTGGTCGCGTAGTTGGCTGGTGCGCCGCCACACCCAAAATGTTGGCCCTGGCCGCTACGCCATCACACAGGGCCTGAAATCCCCCGTGCGAAGAAATCACCGTCCCAGCCGACCAAATCGGCGGTTTGCTTGCGGCGGAACTCAAGCGGTGGCTTGACCCTGTCAATCAGTGCAGGAACCAGCACTCCTCGCTCCGACGCCACTGCGGCCTCGTTCTTAAC
>JBOHNU010000037.1:0-1140 GCA_050730855.1 Saccharimonadales bacterium (SeqCode)
CTCGCGGGGACGGCTATGGCTCACCGCAAAAGTAATGCAACAATTCGCCTTGACTGAATTGAGTAACCTATAGATAACTCGCTCATCATGGATGGGCGAAAGAATTCGACATATGAGTTGCGAGTGCGTGCCGTAAGAGCGGTTCTCCGAGGCCGGTCGATGTCGGATGTGGCGGATGCCTATGAGACAGATCGCTCAACAGTTTGTCGCTGGGTAAAACGGTTTCAAGCAGACGGTGAGGAGGGATTGGAGCGGCGGCCGACAAGCGGTCGCCCGAGAACTCTGGAAGATTTGACAGAAAATGAACTTCGAAACATCGTCCTTCAACCGGCGTCAGATTTTGGATACGAGTCCGATTTGTGGACTGTAGGCCGACTGCACGCTGTGATCGAAGATAAGTATCGTATTTGTGTTTCCAACGACACCATTTGGCGACGACTGCGAGAAGCGGGCCTAACATATCAGAAACCAGAACGTCAGTATTACGAACTTGACGAGGAATCTCGACAAGATTGGCTGCGGACGGATGTGCCAAAAATACGAAAAACTGTCGAGAAATACAGGGCGATTCTCTACTTCCAAGACGAAGCAAACGTGTCCTTGACGGCTTTCTTGGGCAAGACGTGGTCGCCCTGTGGTCAGACACCGAAAGCAAAAGTCACCGGGAAGCGTGGAGGCGTTGCTGCGATGTCTGCCGTGAGTCGACAGGGGAACTTACTGTTTCGACTTCACAACAAACGAATTGCGTCACCGGAAGTGATTGATTTTCTAAAACAAATGTTGACGCATCACAACCGCCGTCACCTTGTCGTCGTGATGGATCAAGCACCGCCGCACACATCCAAAAAAACCAAGAGCTATATTAACAGTCAGGAACGACTACACGTGTTCCACCTTCCCAAATACTCACCGGATTGGAACCCTGACGAAAAAGTTTGGAATCACCTCAAGCACCAAGAACTCACACGGCATCAAGCGAAGACCAAAGAGGAATTGACAAAACTAGCGAGGAGAAAACTTCAAAGCATGGCAAAGCGTCCAAGTCTCATGCGCGGCATCTACTTCCGCTGTTGTGTTGCAGAACTTTTCGGATGAGCCATAGTTGTCGATTCGCGGTTCCCGTTGCGCGATCTTGTGGAG
>JBOHNU010000038.1:0-1137 GCA_050730855.1 Saccharimonadales bacterium (SeqCode)
AAAAGGCTGCGATAAGCGTATGGGCCGTTGTCGAAAAAATAATAACGAGGTGAGCATCATGCGAGAAGGCAAGACCACGAGCGTAGAAAATCCCTCGGTACCTTTCGTAAGGAGATTAAACGATGCCATTAACTAGTGGGTTAAAGAAATGCCTTATATAGGGAAGTCTCCTCAGTTCGGGAGGTCTCGATGGGTCGTTTTGGGGATGACTTTGAGCATGACTGCATGCACATCATCCACCCCACCCCCTCCGCCACCTGTGCAAAGCGCGCTTAAGGAACTCTCCGGAGTCAGTGGCCTGATCCATATGGGTGTGGATCCAGTGAAGGCGGTCGATGCCATGGAAGCCGCCGGTTTCAACTCGATGCGGATTGGATTTGCTTGGAGTGAATTGGAGAAGAAAAAAGGGGTGCTCGCCTGGCCGAGTTATCGATCAAGATTACCGGCAGCACGTAAAACAGTGAGCTTGCAGAAGAGTCTGGGTATGAAGCCGATTGGGAGCTTCAATTACGGTAACTCGGCGTTATATCCCGGCACTGGCACCTCACCAGCGTTTATTACTGGTTTTACCCGTTACGCGAAATGGCTGGCTACCGAGCTCAAGGGCTCCGTGTACCACTGGGAGATTTGGAATGAATGGAATGGAGGCATCGGGGCTGCCCTGCAAGTACGGCCAGCCTCCCTGCAACGATGTCAACGCCTATCTGAAGCTTCTTTGCCCGGTGTATGCAGCCGTCAAGCAAGTCGACCCGCTCATCGTGGTCATCGCCGGCGCCACGGCCGGGCTTGATAAAACGTTCATCCACAACATGATACGTCAAGGAGGGGCAAAGTGTCTGGATGCCGTTTCAATGCATCCGTACCGGTATCAGAATTACAATGAGCCAGCGGAAGTGACGCTATCGAAACTCCAAAGTCTTTAAGACAGCATTAAACCTATCGCTGGCCGGGAGATCCCGTTCCATGTCACTGAGGAAGGGGTTACGGTTTACCCGGGCGGTAAGCACACTTTAGACGGGCAGGCCGATCATCTTGCACGGTTCCACCTGGCGGCAAAGGCTTATCCGTTTATCAAAGGTATAACGGTATTTAGCTTGACAGGCGTAAATGCCAAAAACCTGTTTCAAAGCAGTTTTG
>JBOHNU010000039.1:0-1133 GCA_050730855.1 Saccharimonadales bacterium (SeqCode)
GCTAATCGCTGAGTCAGCCTACGCGCGGGAAAGGCAAGCATGTGCTTTTGATGCTTGAAAAAGAGGCGAGTTACGCGCCTACGATCCTTGGGAAAGATTTGGAGCAGCTGCGATTCGATTCTGGACACATCGAGCAAACATTCATCTCCTTACTGGAAGAATTTCGCTCTATCCGCGTACGGGGGCTTTGATGAGCGCGAGTTCCATCGTCGTCATTGCTGAAATCAAAGGGTTCGCAACACTCTCGACAGAACTCGCTCGCGGCATGGATGCTGTGGCTGTCACGCCGGAGCGAGTTCGAGCATCAGCAACACACATAGGGGTCAGGTCTTGTGTTACCGTATTCGTGGCTTGGAGCTTGGGTTTCTTGACATTCTTGCCAAGAAATATGCCGACCTGACGCCCCTACTCGTGGATCGAGTTCGACGACAAGGCAAAAACCTACGGTCCTACGCAAAAACAAAAAGTTCAAAACCCACATCCCACTTGAATTGCGTGTCCGGTATTTCGTTTGTCTCATACCTGAAGCGGATGGAGCATCTTAACCGCACTCCCACATTCGATGAGATCATCCTCAACCTTATGCCGTTACTAAAGAACGGCATTACCCCTAAGCATCAGACGATCTTGAATATATTGGAAAGCATTGCCGAGTGTGTCGGTGTAGATCGTTGGCGGCTTAGGAAAAGCCGACAGCTAAAGTTAAGTTTGTTCTAAAAAGTGCCCGTTGCTCCCCGTCTGTGTTTCGAAACGGTAAGTTTTAAAACAGGGCACAAACCCGCGCCGACCCCCCATTTCCTGACGCCCAAAACACGACCGAGTTCGCGGCCAGCGCCCGAGCGCTACCGCGGGATTACCGGGCGTTAGCCGCCGGTCCGGCCCAAAATCCCTAGCGCAGGCCTGAGCGGACGCAGGCCTCCGCGCCGTCTACGGCGACAGTGCGCTAGGCATTCGACGGTTTCGGCCGCTAGCAATGCACTATCTTTTTGAGGCGTTTAACCTGCCATGACCGCTCAAGCCCGCTCACGGGATCTCGATACCAGTAACCTCGTACTGTTCACCCATCCGATGCACGGCGATCCGGAGGTAAACTAGTGGCCTGTAACATATAATGTAGTAGTATAATCGCGGTC
>JBOHNU010000040.1:0-1120 GCA_050730855.1 Saccharimonadales bacterium (SeqCode)
TATTTCCTATCTGGTGCAGATCACGACCTTAATAACGTTTATCATCTCCTCGTATGTGATCGTACTGCGGTATCCGACCCCTATCGCAGTCTCGGATCGGTTACGGCGCGACTAGCCCGCGTTCCTCGCTGGAGCGCAGCGATTGAGGCAGACCGAGCTGAAGCGGTTGTTAGGCACTTTGTACGTGAAAAATGGCAACTGGGACTTGCATCTGTTCGCCATCTGTGGCTGCAAGCCCATGGTTATGCTTAACCTAGCTGTCTGCCTCCCATCATTAATCAACCCGGGGCGGACCCGCATGCCGTGGTGGTGTGGGGACCGGAGGCTAAAGACCCCCGAAAGACCCCCAGCTAACCGATTAGGCCTTCTTGCTCCGGCGCTGCAAGCTTCTCTCGGAATGTGAAAAAACCTTGCACCGACAATTCGGATGACCACACGGAGGAAGATGTTTTTGCCAAAATGCGTCGGTAAAGTGCCTTATAGTCCGATCGGCAAGCTTACATTCGCTTGGAGTGTCTTCCTGATCACTCGCTATAAACTCCCAATACGGCCTACTTTCGGCAACCTCAAATAGCTGCTCCCGCCGGTAGAGCTGATGAGACAAGATATCGATGCGGCCAGCTAGGGCCTCAGCCATTTGCTTACAGTCTTTCTCCGTGTTGATCGGCTTCCCATACGCTCTCCAGTACCAACCAGTAGTCCCGAGACATGACAATAAGGCTCTTGACTGTTTGCGAACGTCACCAGCGTTATTTCGGAGGGCATTAAATAGGCACTCAACGGAAGCGTTGTCGGCACCTTCGATGTCGGCAATGGTCAGGCTAAACGCGGACTTATAACAAGCGTCATAGTCTGGTTCAGGCTTGGGCTTTTGTTCGGTATTCTTGCCATTGGATTTGCTCCAGAACATTTTCGCTCCCTGGTCTTATGTGGTTTGGCCTAGACATTATAACTTCCGCAGTTAGAGGCCGACCCCCGGCTCCATCGCGGGTTAGAACTCGTAGCCTGGGTTGAGCGTTGTTTGCGAAACCCGGGAATTGCGGCTCGAAGATCCCGGGTTACGGCGCGAACGGCGCGCCTAACCCAGGCTACGAGTTCTCGGTGATTGGACGCCGAATTC
>JBOHNU010000041.1:0-1114 GCA_050730855.1 Saccharimonadales bacterium (SeqCode)
AATCCCCTTTATATAAGAAGAGCTGATCCAACTTGACAGCGCCCGTGTGGTCGCGGTTTAGTCCAACAGACATTTATCCGTCATGCTGGACAGCGCACAACGGATAAATGCTTATTAGTTAGACCGCACAGGAGAAACTCGAATGACCATGACACGCAGCCTGAGAAAATTTGCGCTCACCGCTCATGTCACTTCCTCGGTTGGCTTGCTCGGTTCGATCGCCGCCTTCCTGACTCTCGCACTTGCCGGTCTGAATAACCAGGACACCCAGACCATCCGCGCAGCCTACCTAGCGATGGATTTAGTCGCCAGTTTTATCATCGTGCCGCTGGCGTTCGCCTCATTATTCACTGGGCTTATCCAGTCACTCGGTACACCTTGGGGCTTGTTTCGGCACTATTGGGTCCTCGCCAAGCTTTTGCTCACTGCCTTCGCCACCACTGTGTTGCTGATAAAGCTTGAACTAATTGGTTACGCAGCCCACTTAGCCGCAGAGACAATTTTGCCCCGTGCTGATCTCCGCACGGCGGGGATGGAACTCGCACTCCATGCTGCTGGCGGCCTATTGGTTTTACTCCTGCCTGCGGTACTCTCGGTGTACAAGCCACGGGGTCTCACCCCTTACGGTCGGCGTAAGAAGCAAGAGCAACGGGTGCCTTCGCAACAACCGCATCTTTCTGGACAGCGCCCTGTCCTTACTTCCAATGGCGGCATTCGCGTATCGCCAAGCGGGCGGGTCAATCACCATAACGCTGCGTCGCGTGCAAATACTTGGTCTCGCTGTCGTCGTTCTGGTTCTGCATATTTTCATTCTCCATCTCACCGGCGCTGGTATTGGCGGCCATTGAGCATGGAGTTCATGCATATAGGGGTGCGGTCTAACATTTCGCTCAACCCGGACGGTGAACCTCCCCCGAAAAAGTAGACACCTTGATCTAACGAAAGAGGAGGTGTCAGATGCCGAGAGCAGGGCTGAGGAAAATTATTCGCTACAGTGGTGAATTCAAGGTCACGGCGGTAAAGCTGAGCTCCTTGCCAGGGGTGCTGATTCAAGATGTTGCACGGGAACTGGATATTCACCCCTTCGTTGTCACGCTGGCGCAAGGAGGTGCGC
>JBOHNU010000042.1:0-1112 GCA_050730855.1 Saccharimonadales bacterium (SeqCode)
ACCCGCACCCGGGCATCGATCAGTGGCCGCACCATGGTCATCGAGATCCCATTCGGGGTTGCAAAAAAAACCAACTCGCACCCTTGCAAGCGTTCGATGTCGGGCGGTGAAAACGCCAAGTCGACATGCCCTCTTAAACTCGGGAACATGCGTGCGACAGGCATGCCCGCCTCGGCACGCGAGGTGATGACCTCGAGACTTACCGCCGGGTGTTGTGCGAGCAAGCGCAACATCTCGACACCGGTGTACCCGGTTCCGCCGACGACGGCAACCTTGATCATTAATTCGAATCTACTCCTAAGCTGCGGGTGAGTATCAGGGCCCCGGAAAAAGAAAAAGCGGCCGAAGCCGCTTAAGTCATTTTATAGTTTTTATGTTTCAAGTCGTGGCTCAGAGAGCTTGGTTGGCCACGACAGACGCAGCTTAATTTGCGTCGCGGCCTGTGTCAACACCTCCGAGAGCATTTACTGAATGATTTTATTGCTGCACTGCGGCAGTTTCGATCCTTCTCGCGACGGACTCTATTGGCGCGCTCGCCGGGCACACCTCCATTACATACGTGACCTAGGTGCGAAACTCTGTTACAACTCCTCAAGATCGCTTTCGAGCTTTTTCACACTCGATGAACAATCGCTTGCCGCCACACCCCATCCGTACCCGGCGCACGCAAGGATATCTGAGAAACGCCAGTGTTCTAGAACCTTATCAACTGCTTAGACACTAAAGTTCAGCACCGCGAGGACACTACGTGGATATCACCCGTACGATTGCCCTGACGATGGGCGTCGCTTGGGCAAGCGTATCAACCCGAATCGCTCCCGGCCAAGCACCTCTGAAACGCACCCCGCGTTGGGATCGGACCCGTAGATAGCATGCACGCCGTTATGCTGTGGCTAAAGGCGTTCCACATTATCTTTATGGTGGCTTGGTTTGCCGGGCTGTTTTATTTGCCCCGCTTGTTCGTTTATCACGCGCGGAGCAGCGACTCCATCAGCCTCGACCGGTTTAAGCTCATGGAGCGCAAGCTCTATTTCGGCATCATGACGCCAAGTGCGTTACTGACCGTGCTGTTCGGCACCGCCACGGTGATCGCGAACGGCTGGGAATACTAC
>JBOHNU010000044.1:0-1050 GCA_050730855.1 Saccharimonadales bacterium (SeqCode)
ACGGGGCTCTTAACGCCCAAGCAACTGTTCGGGTTGATTGAGAGAGGGACGTGGCGACGCACGCTCGGCGGCGGGATCAGAGTCCCAAGGACGCATCGGTCTACCACGTCCATTACACCTCAATATTTTTACTTAAACCAAGGGTCGTGGATAGGTTGGATATCTTCCCTGATACCCACATACCCACAACCCAACAAAATAATAAGAATCCATAAAAAAGAAAGATACAAGGATGCAGCGCGACCTCCCATCGCTCGCGACGATTTTTTCACAAGCTCTGAGAGAGCGATGGTACGGTGATTTAGCTGTTAGCCACTGAACGAGAAGAACCAAATGGAATGGAAAATCATCATCCCCTCGGCCTTGATTATCTTGGGTTGGTTCATGGTAAGTTGGCTCGCAGCAAAGCGCGAATTCACCAACAAGAGAAGAGAAGTCAGAATCCAGTATCTTATAGAGGCATATAGAAGTATTGCTTCAGCCGCCAACAGGCAAGAACAAACGACTGACGACCAAAAACTCAAAATCGAATCTGCAATTGAGGATATTCAGCTCTTGGGAAATGAAAGACAGCTGAAAGCTCTAAATAGCATGATTTCCAGTGGAAATAATAATTTTACTGAGATATTGGAGGTTTTAAGGGATGATCTCAGGGAAGAATTGGAACTCCATCAGGTAAGTTATCCATTGAAATTCTATCGAATGAATGGTGGCTAACAACAGCTGTAACTCGGACTGGCTCTTCCGCTGCGCTTCAAAGCCAGCGGGTCAAGCTGGTCGGAATCAATGACTGCACGTCCTTGCCCTCGGATTGTCATCACCGCCGGCGAGCCCGCTGGGATCGGACCGGATTTAATTGTCCGCATCGCGCAACGCGAGCATCCGGGGGCGATCACCGTCATCGCCGATGCGGGATTGCTGAGTGCACGCGCCGCGCAGCTCAAACTCCCGTTGCATATCGAACCGTTCTCGCCGGAAGATCGCGCGGCCGCGCGGCGCGGTGCGATCAAACTCATCCCGGTACGGCTTGCCCGCCCGGCGGTCAGCGGG